>NZ_RBXX01000002.1:6019062-6320015 GCF_003635025.1 Saccharopolyspora antimicrobica
CCGGGGCGCCGAACTTCGCACGGCAGTTGTCGTAGTAGGCCCGCAGCCATTCGACCATGTGCGGGTGCAGCCGCGAGGAGGCGAGGAGCTCGGGCGGCGGGGTGAACCCGGCGTCGATCTCGTCCGCCCACCGCGTGTAGATCGGCTTCAGGTCGGCCGCCAGGTACTCCTGCCAGTCGGTCGGGATGTTCCAGTGGTGCTCGTAGCCGGTCGCGAGCATGTGCTCGACGGTCGTGTCGATCACTGCCTCGCGGGACACGCCTTCCAGCGGCGCGCGCTCCGGGGTGAAGGCGTCGAGGTCGAGCTCGGGTTCCTCGCCCGCCAGCCGCCGGGCGAACTCCCGCGCCAGCAGCGGCGAGAGGAACAACCCGTCGCGGTAGGTGCCGGTCATCATCCACAGGCCGTCCAGCGGCGTCTCACCGAGCAGCGGGAAGCCGTCGAGCGAAACCGGCCGGTTCCCGACGTTGACCTGGACGATGCTGCTGGACCACAGGTTCCGGCGGATCTGCCGGTGCGCGCAGCCGGTCAGGAACTCGAGGTCGCGCAGCACCGGGTCGGCGAGCGGCCGCGGGTTGATGATGTTGGTCGCGCCGACGTACACGCGCCCCAGACCCCGGGGCACGACGTGCAGACCGCAGGCGAAGGCGCGGTTCGGCGTGCGGATCACCGACTCGGGCTGCGTGCCGTCCTGCGTGGTCATCACGACCGACACCCCGTACCCGGCGACCAGGCGCGGGATGCACGCACCGAGGCCGGGAACCGAGTCGATCAGGTCCTGGGAGCCGACACCGCCCGCCAGCACCACCTTCCGGGCGCTCAACGTCGCGCCGCTGGCGAGCACGACGCCGCGGACCTGCCCATCGCTGTTGACCAGCGAAACGGCCTGGTCGTCCACGACGTGCACGCCCCGGTCCTCGGCGGTGCGCTCCAGCCGCCGCAGGAGTCGCCCGGAGTCCACCGCGTGCTCGCCCGGAATGTGCAGGGCCTCCAGCGGACGCGAGTTCGGGTCCGGGTCGAGCCAGGAGATGTCGGCGGGGTCGACGCTCTCGTAGGGCTCGTCGTACTTGTCGAGCATCGCGCGGATCGCGGCGTAGTTCCCCGAGTCGATCGGGCCGCTGCCGACCGTGTTGAGCAGCACCGTCGTGCCCGATGCGGTGAGGAGCTCGGTGCCGTCGGACGTGCCGTCGGAGATGTTCTGCAACCACTCCGGCCAGATGTCCTTGGCCTTGAGGTCGAGATCGAACTTCGTCATGCCGTGCGCGTTGTCCAGCAGCGCCGTCGTGACCTCGCCGAAGCAGCCGAGCATGGCGCCGGCCGCAGCCGAGGCCGCGTACGGGCGGTGCGCCGGACCGATCAGCGCGACCGATCCTTGACGCCCGGCCAACTCGACGGCGAGCGACGAGCCGAGGGCACCGTTGCCCACGACGATCACGTCGTAACCGGGCTGGGAAGTACGGGGACTCATCCGCTTCTCCTGATTGTTCAGACTGTGGTGATGTGGTGGGCGATCGACTCGATCTGGACCGGCGTGTGCTTGGCGGAGATCGCGAAGCGCAGCAGCCCGGTGCCCCGGGCGACGACCGGGTAGAAGACCGGGAAGCAGAGGACGCCCGCCTCGCGCAGTCGCACTGCGCTCTGGAACGCGGCCTCTTCGGTTTCCATGGCCAGCCCGCGGATCGGTGAAGGCGCTCCGGCGTTGACGACGTTGCGGGTGGTGCACTTGTCGAAGAGCGCGACGTTCGCCCACAGCTGGTCCTGGAGCGTGGCGACCGTTCCGTCCAGGTGCATGCGCGCGGATTCCGCGTTCGCCACCACGTGGGTGATCATGTTGGAGTGGCCGAAGACCATCGGGTTGGCTTCGCGGCGCAACACCTCCGCATCCGCAGGCGAGTGCACGAGGATGACGCCACCGGAGCCGCCGAAGGCCTTCGACAGCGAACCGACCAGCAGCACCTGCGGGGGAATCCGGTTGCCCAGCGCCTCGAAGGCGTAGCCGGCGCCGTGGGGCCCGCTGATCGAGGTCCCGTGCGCGTCGTCGATGTAGACGTACCCGCGTTCTTCGCCGACGGCTTCGCTGATGCCGGCGACGTCGATCAGCCCGCCCATCGATCCGATTCCGTCGACCAGCACGATCGGGGTCCGGTTCTCCGACTGGGCCTGGGCCAGGGCTGCGGTGAGGGTGTCGGGTTCCTCGCTGCGGAACCGGATGGCCGGGCCGGTCTGCTCCAGGACGCCGCGAATGCACTGCATCGATGCGTGCGCCGTCCGGTCGATGATGAACAGCGGGCCGTTCCCGGAGATCGGGTACCCCTTCAGGATGCCCGCTCCGAGCAGGGGCAGCACCCCCAGGTGAACGCTGCTGACGGAGTTGAACACCACGCTGGTCATGCCGGGGTAGATCTCGCCGAACAGCTCCTCCAGCTCGTCGATCTCGACGGGCTGCATGCTGTTGCGCGAGGAGGAGAAGTGGATTCCGTACTTGTCGATCGCGGAGCGCGCCGCCTGGATCAGGCGCGGGTGGTCGTCCAGCCCCAGGTATGAGCACGACACGAACTCCACGCATTCGGACCCGTCCGACAGCCGAACCGTCTTTCCGGAACGGCCGGTGATGGTGTGCCCGGTCAGCGAGGCTTTGACCGCTCTGTCGTACATGTCCGTGGTGGCCGCGGACCGCCGAACGATCCGGTTGGTCGGCAGCACATCATTCACGCTGGTCACGTGGCTCCTTTGGAGGGTAGTAGCGTGCATTGGCGGGTGAAGCGGATTGACGTGGGCGGTGCGGAACGGGACGTGTGAACGCGGTGCTGGTGGCACGCTCATCGGTCCGCGGTGCGGGAATCGCTTCTCCGGGCCACCAGCGCGCCGAGCAGGTGCGCCGCATCGTCTGCGAACCGGTCGAGGTCGTCGCCGAGCCACGTCCGCAACCGGGCGAACGCGAGCTCGAAGGCGGTGTCGTCTCCGGTGAGCACCTGGTTGTCCAGTTCGTCCACCGAGTCCCGCAGTGCGGTTCGCGCCGTCGCGCCCGGTTCTCCGGAGTTCTGGATGTCCCAGTAGGTCTCCGGGTTCGCCGTCAGCACCCGGGCCGCGAGCGCCAGCAGGGCTCGGGCAGGCGGGGGCGAACAGGCGATCACGTCGGCCGGCGGCAGACCGAGACGCGGCAGCGTGGTGGCGAAGCCGAGAATGACGGCATGCGCCACTGCCTGGACGACCGTCACGCACCGGTCGTGCTCCCCGGGCGAGAGGTGGTGCACTTGGGCACCGGCTTCACCGATCAGGTGGAGCAGCCGGTCCACGTTCGAGCCGCCTCGCACGACGGACGCGGTCACGGTGTTCCCGACCCACCCGAGAGACGGGTGGAAGAGCGGGTTGAGGCTCACCAGCGGCCGTGGCGCGAGAACGTCCTCGGCGGCCTGGAGGAAACGCGCTTTGCGGGACAGCGTCTCGACGATGGTGACGTCGTGGGCAACGCATTCGTCGATGACGTCGACGGCGGCCAGCGCCGCCCGCTCGGGCACCGCGACGATCACCACGTCGATGTCGGAGAGCGCTTGCCGGAGTTCGGGCGTGGGCCGGCCGATGTCGGCCTGCACGCGGAGGTCGGGAACGCCGCCCGCGGGTGACGGTTCCGGAGGGGAGTGCGGGTCGATCGCTGTGACGTGCCAGGCCGCCTTGGCCAGCAGGTCGCCGAACAAGCGGCCGACGTTGCCGTAGCCGATGACCGCGACCCGGGGGCGCGGGTCCGCGTCGTGCCGCGCGCGCTGCTCGTCGACCATCAGATGTCCTCAATGGTCGCGTCGAGGGCCGAAACCATGGCCTGCGACTTCACCAGCGTCTCGCGGTACTCCTCCTCGGGGTCGGACAGCGAGACGATCGCTCCGCCGACACCGAAGGTGCAGGACCGCTCGTCGTTGACCAGCGTCCGGATGACGATGTTCAGATCGGCCGCGCCGCTCAGCGAGAGCCAGCCGATGGCACCGGAGTAGTAGCCCCGTGCTCTCCGCTCGAGCGAGTCGATGATCTCCATGGTGCGGACCTTCGGCGCACCCGTCATCGACCCGCCGGGGAAGGCGGCGCGTATGCAGTCCACAGCCGTGCTACCGGCTGCGAGCTGCCCTTCGATGGTGCTGACGAGCTGGTGGACGTGCGAGTACGTCTCGACGTCGAACAACTTGGGCACGTGCACGCTGCCCACCGCGCACACGCGGTGCAGGTCGTTGCGGAGGAGGTCGACGATCATCAGGTTCTCCGCCTGGTCCTTGACGTTGGTCGCCAGGTCGCGCACGAGTTCGGCGTCGGCTTCCGGCGTTTCACCGCGCGGGCGGGTGCCCTTGATCGGCTTCGCCTGAACGCGGCCGTCCCGGCGCACCTCGACGAACCGCTCGGGGGAGGCGCTCAGAACCGCCGTGCTGCCGGCGCGCAAGTACGCCCCGAACGGGACCGGGCTCGTCGACCGGAGCCGCAGGTAGGTCCGCAGCGGATCGGCCAGCCGAGAGGTCTCACCGGTGTTGGTGAGGCAGATCTCGTACGACTCTCCGTCGGTGATCGCTTCCAGGCAGGCGGCGATGCTGTCCAGGTATGCGCTGCGCGTTTGGTCGAAGCGGATCTGCGGTCGCTCGCCGGCCTCGGTGCCGGGTGCTTCCGAAGCGCGTGCTCCAGCCGCTGCGGAGTGCCGCTGCACGACGTCGGAGGTCTGGTCGAGCCAGTCCGCGCTGCCGCTCATCGTCTCGGGGGCGCGTGGGTCGATCAGCGCCAGCAGGTAGGTGCGGCGAGCCTGGTGATCCACCACGATCGCCCGGTCGGCGAAGATGAGCTGGGCGTCCGGCAGCGGTGAGACGTGCTGGTTCCGCACACCGGTCTCCGCCTTGAGCTCGTAGCCGAGAGCGCCGACGTATCCCAGGTTGAAGTCGATCGGCAGCCGCGACGGGTGCTCGACCCGGCGGTTCGCGAGCTCTTCGTTGAGGTGGTCGAAGAAACCCGCTGCGACCTCTTCGGACCGGCCGCGGGAAGTGATCGTCCAGGCGCCGGCGGAGACGGAGTAGCTGAGATGCTCGGCGAGCGGGCCCGAGTCGTCCCCCATGATCGTGAACCGGCCGACACCGCGGTCGGCGCTGGAGCTGTCGAGCCAGAACGCGTTCTCCGAGGCACCGTAGAGGTCGACGAACAGCTCCTGGGTCTCGGGGAGGGCGTCGATCTCCCGGCACTCGATCCGGTACCGCGACCGCCGGCGGGCGGGTGCGGTCGGCTCGGATCCTGAACCCCGGTCCTCCACCAGCCTCCGGAAGTTGTAGAGCAGATCGGCGCCGAATTCGCTGAGAATCGATTCGGGGTGGAATTGCACGCCCCACTGCGGTGCGCGCAGGCTGCGAAGGGCCATGACGACGCCGTCGGCGGTCCAGGCCAACGGCTCGACGTCGGCAGGCAGATCACCTGCGGCGAGCGAGTGGTAGCGAACCGCCTTGAAAGGCGAGGGAAGGCCCGAGAACAGGTCCGTCCCGGAATGGTGCACCTCGCACACCCGGCCGTGCATCGGCTCGGGGGCGTGTTCGACGCGGCCACCGTGCAGGTGGGAGATCCCCTGGTGCCCGAGGCATATGCCGAGGACGGGGATCTGGGTCTGCTTCAGCGCGAGTGCCGAGATGCCGAGATCGCGCTCCCGCTGCGGGCGACCCGGTCCGGGGGAGACGACGATGGAGTCGTACCGGGAGAGGTCGATGTCCGACCAGGGCGTGTCATTGGTGACCACGTGAGGGGCCGCGCCGTTGACGCGGTGCAGGAGGTCGTTCAGGTTGTAGGTGAAGGAATCGTAGTTGTCGATAAGCAACGTCCGCAGCAATGGAACGCTCTCCGCAGGTCTCGTGCGCCGAACTGGTTTCTCCAGGCGCGATCAATTCGACGGACTGTTTCCCATCACGATGTCTTCGACCCGGCACGTCTCGCCGATGATGAGGTCGTAGAGCCGGCGCAGGAAATCGGGATCGACGTCGTGGGCCCGGCCGTAATTCGCGGCCCGCTCCTGGACGATCCCGATGCGGTGGGGCTGCATCATGGGGATGCCGTGCTCATTCTTGTGCCGGGCGATGCGGACGCAGCAATCGATGCGTTCCCTGACTATGTCGAGAAGTCGTTCGTCGATGTTGTCGAGTTCGCCCCGCAGCTTCGTCAATGGGGAGGATTCCGCTGAGTTTTCCGCCATGGGCGTGCCTCCCGGGTTTGGGCTTCGGCTTGGTCGAATTACAGCACGCGGTCGGGTGGATCTCCAGTGGATGGCAGCTTCCTGACGTTGTGGGTGCGAAATGGCCGGACATCTGCGATGGAGGTGGATGAAAGGCCAGGTCAGTGGCCTTTGTTGACCGTCGTGAAACATTCGCCGAGCTGTTGGAGGAAGTCGTGCGGAAGATCGGGTCGTGCTAGTCTCCGTTCCGGAAAACCGTTCGGCAGCCGACCGCTAGGCTGTTTGTCGGAGACCGTTAGTGAATCCGCGAAGAGGCAGTGCGGCCACACGCGGTCGCGGGGTTACCAATGAAACTGGACAAGACCCGCCATGTCGTTCGTTGTCGTGCTTCCGGGTGACCGGATACCCCACGGGCGGCCATTGCCGCGGGAGAAGGAACGAAGTTTCGCGACGCTCGGTTCATACAATTCAGGCGGTGTTCAGTGACTCTTTCCCTCAACACGGCTGCGGCGGCACAGCAGCCGGACTGGCCGGACGGTGAACTCGTCGAGCGGGCGCGCCGCACCTTGAGCGACTTGCCCGGGCTCACCACGGAGGACGAGATCGACAGCCTCCGCGAGGTGTTGGCAGCAGCGGCGCTCGGTGAAGCGCTGGTGCTTCAGGGCGGCGACTGCGCCGAGCGGTTCGCGGACGCGGAGCCCGGCACCGTGCGGCGCAAGCTCGACCACCTCCAGGGAGTGGCGTCGGTGCTGCGCTCCGGTGCCGAGCTGCCCGTGGTGCCGATCGGCAGGATCGCGGGCCAGTACGCCAAGCCGAGATCCACCTCCCACGAGGAGCTGCCCGACGGCCGGAGCCTGCCGAGCTACCGAGGCGACGCGGTGAACGACATCGCCGCTGACCCCGTGCTGAGGATCCCCGACCCGGACCGGTTGCTGACCGCCTACCACAGCGCTCGGGCGGTGCTGGACACGATGCGTTCCTCGTGGATCGGCCGGCCGGCTGCCGAGCGGGTCTACGCCGCTCACGAACTGCTCCTGCTCCCGTACGAGGAACCGCTGGTCAGATCCGGGTCGATGGGGAAGTTCGCGGCGTCCGCGCATTTCGGCTGGGTCGGTGAGCGCACGCGGGACGTCGGCGGCGCGCACGTGCGGCTGGCGGAGTCCGTCCAGAACCCGATCGGGGTGAAGATCGGCCCGGCAGTCACGCCGGTGGAGGTGGTCGAGCTCGTTCACAAGCTCAACCCGGACCGGATTCCAGGGCGGCTGACGCTCATCGTGCGCATGGGGGCGAGCGAGGTCGGCAGGCGATTACCGCTCCTGGTGGAGGAGGTGGCCAGGCATGCCGGGCCGGTGATCTGGCTCAGCGACCCGATGCACGGCAACACGTCGCGCACGAGCGGCGGTGTCAAGACGAGGTTCCTGCCCGCCGTGCTGGAGGAGGTGACGACGTTCGTGCGGGTCCTGCGCGAACGGGGGCAGTGGCCCGCGGGTCTGCACCTGGAGCTGACTCCGGACCCGGTGACGGAATGCGTGGACGGCCCCGAGGAGTTCGAGGGTCGCCTGGCGTTCCCCGACTACCGCTCTGTCTGCGATCCCAGGCTCAACCCGGCTCAAGCGGCGCAGGTCGTCGACGCCTTTCTCCTTGCGGCGCGCTGAACGCCTGGAGCTTGAGACCACCTACAGGTACTGAGCGGCGGATCCCGCGGCCGCTCACCACGACGAGGAGGAAGACATGCTGATGTCCGACCAGGAGCGGGTCGAACCCCGGTGGTCCGCGTGACCGGGCCGATGGGGATCGACCTCGCCGGGAAGAACGCGGTCGTCACGGGAGCGAGCCGGGGTATCGGCCTGGCGGTGGTGCGCGAGCTCGTGAGCTGCGGAGCGCGAGTGCTCGGTGGCGCGCGCACGCCGAGCCCTGCGCTGAGCGAGGCCACGCCGCACACCCTCGCCGTCGACCTGGCCACTTTGGACGGACCCGCTCGGCTCGTCGAGCACGCGATCGGGACGTTCGGCGGAATCGACATCCTGATCAACAACGTGTCCGGGTCGGAGTCGCAGGACGGCGGGTTCCTCGACGTGTCGGAGGAGTCCTGGCACCGGGAGTTCGAAGCCACGTTCTTCAGCGCTGTTCGCGCGACCCGGGCAGGGCTCTCCTCGCTGGTCGAGCGACGTGGTTCGGTGGTGATGGTCGGCTCGGTGCACTCCCGGCTCCCGCTTCCGGGAGTCGTCGCCTACTCGGCTGCGAAGTCGGCGCTGGCGAGCGTGACGAAGGCCTTGTCCGAGGAGTTCGCGCCGCGGGGAGTCCGGGTCAACTCCGTTTCCCCCGGTCTGGTGCGCACGGCGGTGTGGACCGGGCCTGACAGCGAAGGCGCGAAACTGGCTCGGCAGTACGGGGTCAGCCAGGAGGAGCTGCTCGCCGGATTGCCCGCTCAGGCAGGCGTGACCACGGGGGTGTTCAGCGAGCCGGAGGAGATCGCGCGCCTGGTGGTCCTGGTCGCGTCGGGCGTGCTTCCCAACCTCACCGGTGCCGAGATCGTCCTCGACGGTGGCATGATCAAGACGCTGTGAGCGCGGTGGTGCGGGGGGTGTCCGCTCCCCGGAGGAACGGACACCCCTGGTCGTCAGCTTCCTGCTTCCGCTTCGGGCACACGGGATTTCCGCAGCACCACGGCCGTGGTCACCGCGGCGGCGACCAGGATCACCGCCGCGACCGCGCTGGTGACGTGGATACCGCTGACGAACGCCGAGAACGCCTGCTGCAGCAGGGCTTCGCCTGCTCCGCCGGGCAGGCTTCCCGCGAGTTCCGCGGCACCTGCGACGCTGCGCGCGGCTTCGCCCGGTGCGTCGGGCATTCCGGATTGGTAGGAAGCCAGCAGGACGCTTCCCAGCACGGCCACGCCGAGGGCGGCGCCGAGTTCGTAGCCGGTTTCCGAGACGGCAGATGCCGCGCCTGCGCGTTCTTCCGGTGCGGAGCTGACCACTGCGTCGTTGGTGAGGGTCTGGGCCAGTCCCATGCCGAAGCACACGAAGGAGAACGCGATGGCGGCGAAGGTCACCTGCCTGCCGTCGGGCAGCACGGTGAACATCACGAACCCGACGACCATCAGACCGACACCGACGACGAGCGTTCCGGTGGTGCGCAGCCACCGGGAGACCGGCACCGCGAGGAAGCTGGCGAGAACTGCGAGCAGCAGGCCGGGCAGCAGCGACAGGCCGGCCACGAACGGGTTGAGTCCCAGGACGATCTGGAGGTACTGGGTCAGGAAGAACAGCGCCGCGATCATCGCGAACAGCGTGATCAGGTTGAGCATGACGGCGATGGTGAACGGGCGGATGGAGAACAGTCCGATGTCCAGCAGCGGTTCGTCGAGCTTGAGCTGGCGGCGGACGAACGCGAACCCGCTGGCGGCACCGACCAGGAACAGCGCCGCGGCCAGCGGATCGAGTCCGTGCTCGGCGAACGATTTGATCCCGTAGACGACGGGGAACATCGCGGCGGCCAACAGCAATACGCTCACCGGGTCGAGCTTGCCGAGCTGCGCGGCCTTGGATTCACGCACCAGGATCGGTGCGAAAACGATGACGAGAACCGTGATCGGCACGTTGATGAGGAAAAGCGAACCCCACCAGAAGAATTCGAGCAGCGCGCCGCCGAGCAGCGGTCCGAGCGCGGAACCGGCCGACAGGGCGGAAGCCCACACCGCGATGGCGGTCTGCCGCTGCCGGCCGTCGGGGAACATGCTCCTGATCAGCGACAAGGTGGAGGGCATGAGCGTCGCGCCTGCGACGCCCAGCAGGGCGCGGGCGGCGATCATCACGCCGGCGCTCGGGGCGAACGCGGTGATCAGCGACGCGACGCCGAATCCGGCGGCGCCGAACATGAGCAGCTTGCGCCGGCCGATCCGGTCGCCGAGCGCGCCCATCGAAACCAGCAGCGCGGCCAGCACGAACGAGTAGATGTCGACGATCCACAGCAGTTCGACGGAACCGGCACCGAGGTCCCGGCTGATGTGCGGCACGGCGAAATTCAGGACCGTCATGTCGACGGAGATCAGCAGGACCGGCAAGGTGAGCACCGCGACCGCAGCCCATTCCCGCGGACCCGCCTTGTGCGTACCGGCTGTCGTGATTTCACTGGAGGAACACTCGGACATCGCATTGTCATGCGACGATGCGTGGTTTTCGGATTGCTGATTCGACGAATCTGCCACGTGGGGGAGGTTACCAGTCTCCTCCGTGCGGCTGATGCCGGTATCCATTTTCCGCAAACCCGGAGGAACGTTAGAAGAAGCGATGATGGAGTAAGGAGGTGCGCCTGTTCCTTAGTGGACCCGAATAGGCCTGTCCTGTTCTGGGCAAGCGGCTGTGACGTGCGCTTTTGCCCGTGCGAAGGGGCTTCGCCGCGACGCTTCGCGGGCTTCGGCGGACTCGGACGAGGATAGTTTACTGCGATAGCGAATGCCGCCGGGATTCGCACGAATGAACCGCGGAAATGTACCCGGAAGTGCTGTCCCGCGCCGCGACAACCTCCGAATGGGTGTTTTCGTGGCAGGAACCTGCCACCCCTCTTGACCTCCGCGCTGCCGGGGACAGAGGAGCCGACGTGGTCGGGAACGGAGCGTCGCGCGGCGTGCACCGCAGCCGGACGTCACGGGTCAGGCACGCGAACCGGTCGGCCGCCGCGGCGCGATCGAGGAAGCCAGCACGCCGGCTCGACGCGCCACCGGCCCATTCCTCCAGCACACCGGATTGTCGCTCGAAAAGCACGAAGGTCAGCAGGTGAGATCGCGCAGGCGGGGCGTCGTTCGCCGCACCGGCCGGTGTCACCGCTTCTGATTCCCGGAATGCACCATCAGCGTCCGTTGGGAGATGAGCAAGTATGGCGAACGGAATGGATCGACGGTCGGTGCTGCGCGCCGCCGTTGCGGTGGGTGCCGGTGTTGTCGCGTCTCCGGCCGCTGCCGCAGCCGCCGGTGCGCGCATCACCGACGTCATAGTGATCGGGGCGGGCCTCGCCGGCCTTGCCGCAGCCCGCGACCTGGTCGCCGCCGGCCTCACCGTCACCGTGCTGGAAGCGCGAACCAGGCCGGGCGGCCGGGTCGGTGACGTGCGCACCGCGGGCGGGCTGTCCGTCGACGGCGGTGCGCAGTTCGTGGGGCCGACCCAGGACAACATGACCGCGTTGGCGCGCGACTACGGAGTTGCGATTCAGCCGACCTACACCGGTGGGCGGAGCGTGTTCTGGCGCGATGGGAAGGCGTCCTACTTCGAGGTGGACCACGCGTTCCCGCCCGAGCTGAACGACCCCGCGGTGGACGCCGCGATCGCCGAGATCGACGCGCTGTCCGCCGGTTTCCCGGTCGGCGAGCCGTGGCGCCACCCGCAGGCCGCCGAGCTCGACGCCATCACGTTCACGGAGTGGATCGGCCGACGTTCCTCCAGCGACCTCGCCCACCTGATCCTGGGCAGGGTCAGCGGTTCGGCGGTCGTCTCCGCGCCGCCGGAGGAGGTGTCGGCGCTGTACATGCTCAACTACTACGCCGCCGCCGGAGACGGCCGGAACCCCGGCACCTACCAGCGTCTGATGGGCACTGCCGGCGGGGCGCAGGAGAGCTTCCTGGACGGTGCGGTCCGGATTCCGGAGGGGATCGCCCGCGAACTCGGTGAACGCGTGGTTTTCGGGGCGCCGGTGCGACGTCTCCGCCAGAACCGCGATCACGTCATCGCGCACTCCGATCGCGGCGTGCACCGCGGCCGCAAGGCGATCGTCGCGATGTCGCCCGCCATCAGCGGTCAGATCTACTACGACCCGCTGCTGCCCGCGGCCCGGCGACGTCTCACCACGGGGTACCGGATGGGGAACATCGGCAAGTTCGTCGCGGTCTACGACCGTCCGTGGTGGCGCGAAGCGGGACTGTCCGGTCAGCTCGTCGGCAACGGCTCGCCCATCGACGTCGTGTACGAGAGCTACCGCAACGGCAAGCACGTGCTGATCGGCTTCGTCGCGCCGAAGCCGATGCGCCGGTTGGACCACGTGCCGGCGAACTGGTTCGCCGCCGAGTGCAAGCGCGCCCTGGTCGGGTACTTCGGACGAGCGGCGGCGAACATGTCCGATTTCGGTTTCGTCCGCTGGGACAACGAGAAGTGGTCGCGCGGCGGTCCGGTTGCGGTGACCGCGCCGGGCGTGCTGGCCGCCCACGGCCGCGCGCTGCGCGAGCCCGTGGGGCACCTCCACTGGGCCGGCACCGAGACCACCGACTACTGGATCGGCTACATGGAGGGCGCGGTCCGGTCTGGACGACGTGCCGCGGCCGAGGTCGTGGCCGAACTCGGCTGACGCTCGGCGTCTTCCTGGACCACTCGGGCTGTGCGGCCGCAGGTGCGCCGCACAGCCCGTTCCCGCTCGGCACGCTCACGCGGAACTCGAGAAGCGCGGGATCGTAGCTCGCCGCGACGGTGAAACAATCGGCCGTTCACTCGCGCCTTACCATTTTCACCTACGTGATCGAGATCACTCTCAATGTGATGGGCGGTTAGATAATTCCAGGTCAACGAACTTCCTCCGGGTCGATTAAGCTTCAGGGGTGCGCTCGGTGGGTCGCCGGCGTCGACCGTTCAACCCACCGGATTGAACTGAATGCAGTATCAAGTTTGCGCACCCGCGGTCCGGAGGTCGATCAGATCTGGCGGGGTGTGGGTGGGTGTTGATACCGTCGCGCTCACGTAATCGAGTGGATATAAGACAGAAACATCTACGACATTCACGTAGCATTACTGGGGCACTCTGCGGCGGGTTTCCGCCACTGGTAGGTCATCTGCGGGGGTCATTCGCTGCGTGATCGTCGGAAATTGAACTTCGCGTGTTCGTCTTGGGAACTGTTGGTACAGCGTGTTCGCGGGTATGGGGAAAATGTCGTTAACTGGGGTGGAAATTTCAGGTGGCTCGGTTCGGACGTCGACCTTCGAGGACATTGTCAGTGCATTCTTCGCCTGCGCTCGCGCTCATCCCGAACGCCCGGCGGTGCGGCAGAACGGGCTGGCCGAGCTCGCCCTGAGCTACGGACAGCTGGCCGCCAGGGTGGCCGCGATGGCTCGCCGCCTCGGCGATGACCCCGGCCCGGTGGCGGTGCTGACCGAGCGGTCGCCCGACACGATCGTCGCGATGCTCGGCGTTCTCGCGGCAGGCGGGACCTACTGCCCGGTCGACCCGAAGTACCCGGCAGCGCGGCGAACCGAGATGATCGAGTCCATCGGCTGCCGGTTCCTGGTGGGCACCGCGCTGGACGAGGTGTCGCCGGCTGTCACGGTGGTCGGCGTGCCCGGCGGTTCCGGCGATGATCCGGCCCAGGTCGATGTGTCCTGGTCGGCGGTCGCCGAGCCCGAGCGCGGGGCGTACGTGCTTTTCACGTCCGGTTCGACCGGGAAGCCGAAGCCGGTCATGACACCTCGGCGGGCGATCGCCGCGGCGGTCGGCTCGCTGCGCGAGATGATGGGGATGAGCGCTGCGGACCGGGTTCTGCAGTTCGCTTCGCTGAACTGGGACACCTGCTTCGAGGAGATCCTCACCGCGCTCACCTCCGGTGCGGCACTGGTCTTCCACGACGACGCCTATTCCGGGTCGTTTCCCCGGATGCTGCGCATGATCGAGCGGGAAGCGATCACGGTTCTCGACCTGCCGACGGCCATGTGGCGCGAACTGGTCCGTCACCTCGCCGAGGAGGGGACGGGTCTGCCCGACCCGGTCCGGCTGGTGATCATCGGCGGCGAGGCGGTCGACGCGGCGGCGATCGCCGACTGGTCGAGCGCCCGCACCGAACAGGTCCGGCTGGTCAACACCTACGGCTGCACGGAAACGACCCTGGTCACGCACGCGGTGGACCTGTGCGGGCCCGGTGCCCCCGGCCAGGGGAGCTGGTGGGGTGCCGACGATCCGCCGCCGATAGGCCGACCGCTGCCGCACGTCATCGAAGCGCTGGACGACAACGGTCAGCTGCTCGTCGCCGGGCCGGCGCTCGCTACCGGCTACCTCGGCATGGAAGAGGCGACCAGCGACCGGTTCCGGGTGCGCGACCTGGGGGACGGCCCGCTTCGCTACTTCCACACCGGTGACCGGGTCGAGCGTGTTCAGGGCGGGATGCTCAGCCACCGGGGCCGCCTCGACCAGGAGATCAAGATACGCGGCGTCCGGGTCGACCCCGGGGAAGTCGAGGCGCACATCGCCCGGCACCCGGCGGTGTCGGCGGTTGCGGTGGTGGGAGTGCATTCGGCAGGCCGGGCCACGATGGTCGCCTATGTCGTCCCATCTTCTCCGGGACACGCCGAAACGGTCGCCAAAGACGTGCTCGCCAGTTTGCGCGCATCGGTCCCGGCGCATCTCGTGCCGGGCAGAGCACGCGCCGTACCCGAACTCGTTTACACGTCCAGCGGAAAAGTGGATCGCGCTGGAACGCACCGGAAGCACGCGTCGTAATCGCGCGGCGATAACCGGTTGGGAATGACGCCGAGGAGGCACAGAGATGGATTCGTCTGCGTTAGTTCAGATATTCCGCCGGGTCCTGGAGGATCAGGACGTGGACGGCGGGACCGATTTCTTCGAATTCGGTGGGGATTCGCTGCTGGCGACCCGGGTGTTGAGCGCGATCGCCCGTGAGTGCGGCGTGGAGCTGACCATCGACGACTTCATCGCGGCGCCGACGCCGGACGAGCTGTCCGCCAAGCTGGCGAGCGTGCCCGCATGAGGGTCATCGTGGTCGGTGGTGGGCTGGCGGGACTCACGGCCGCGAACGAGCTGGTCGCGGGCGGCGCCGACGTGCTCGTGCTCGAAGCGCGTGACCGGGTCGGTGGTCGCATGCACGGCATCGAGGTCGCCGAGGGCGACTGGGTCGACGCCGGCGCGGCCTACCTGGGCGACCGGCACACCGAGCTGCTGCGCTTGCTGGCGGAGTGCGGGCTCAAGACCGTTCCGACCACGATGGAGGGTGCCAGCCGGTTCGCGCTGAAATCCGGCGAGGAGACTCGTGCCGGCCGGTTCCCGCCGCTGAGCGCGGTCCAGCTCGGCGAGATGTTCGACCTGCTCGCCGAACTCGCCGATTCCGTGCGCACCGAGGCGCCTTGGCGCACCGCGGACGCCGAACGGCTGGACTCGATGACGGCCGCGCAGTGGGCGGAGGAGAACCTCAAGCCCGACGCCAAGCTGTTCTTCCCGCTGTTCCTGGGCGAGATGATGGCTGCCGATCCGGCCGACGTCTCGGTGCTGCACATGGCGTTCTACCTCAACTCCGGCGGCGGCATCCGCTTCCTCAACGCCTTCGAGGGCGGGGCGCAGGCCGAGCGGGTCCACGGTGGAGCGCACCAGCTGTGCGAGCACCTGGCCGCGCGGCTCGGCGACAAGGTGCGGCTGAACGAAGCGGTGCGCGCGGTTCACCAGGACGCCGACGGCGTGACCGTGGTGTCCGACCGCGGCCGGGAACGGGCGGACCGGGCGGTCATCGCGCTGCCACCGCTGCTGGCGGACTCCCTGGACTACCAGCCCGCGCTGCCTGCACGACGCTCCAGCTCGCGCACCGCGCCCGGATGCGCGGTCAAGCTGCACCTGGTGTACCCGGGGCCGGTGTGGCGCGAGCACGGGTTGTCCGGCTGGTCGGTCAGCGCGGACGGCCCGCTGCTCTCCACTGTGGACGACTCGCCGTGGGAGGGTGGCGTCGGCGTGCTGACCGGTTTCGTCACCGGCCGGGAGGCGCGCACCTTCGCCGAACTGCCGACTGCCGACCAGCGGGCCGCCGCGGTCGAGCAGGCGTCCCGGATGTTCCCGGGGCTGCCGGAGCCGATCGGGTTCCACGCGACGGACTGGATCAACGAGGAGTTCAGCCGCGGCTGCTACGCGGCGTTGTTCGGACCGGGCGACTGGGTCGCCAACGGCCCGCACCTGATCACGCCGCACCAGCGGGTGCACTGGGCCGGCACCGAGACGAGCACCGAGTTCTTCGGGCTCATGGAAGGCGCGATCCGCTCCGGTCTCCGGGCGGCCGCGGAAGTACTGCCGAATACCGACACCGCGTCGCTCGAGGAGTCGCGATGACCGAGCCGAGCCCCATCGCCCCGCTGTCCGCCCGCCAGGAGCTCATGGCGGACCCGACGCTCGGAGCGGGTTCGTTCCTGCAGCGGGCGATCGAGGTCAACCCGAATCGCGCGGTGCAGTTCGCCTACACGCACCGCACCAACCACCGAGGTGAGGTGGAGGTGCGCGGCTACAGTCTGCTGGACCTGCAGGCCATCCGCGATCGCTACGCCTCGTGGTACTGGGCCAACGGCGTCCGGCCGGGAGACCCGGTCGCCGTCTACGTCAGCGAGGGCCTCGAACCGCTGCTGCACTTCCTCGCGCTCACCGCGCTCGGGGCCGTCCCGGCGATGATCAACGATGCGATGCCGACCGGCACCGCGATCCGCTACCTCGACCACATCGCGGCTGAAGGGCTGGTCGCGGACGATCCGACCAAGCTGACGGCCGGCTTCCGGGCCGACCCGAGCCGGCGCCGCCCCCGTTTCATCGTGCCCGCGGCGGAAGTCCGCATGCACGACCCGGAGTCGCTGCAGCTGCCCGACGTGTACCCGCACGTCCACGAGATGGACGAGATCATCGCCCTGATCCACTCCTCGGGCACGACCGGTACGCCGAAGTCGACCACCCTCGGGCACCGTCAGTTCTGGGACGGAAAGCAGCCGAGGATGGTCCGGTTCCCCGCGGAGCCGTACGACAAGCTGATGTCGCTGATGCCGCACACCCACGCCGGCGGGCTGAGCTACTTCCTGACCGCCACCCTGCTGGGTCTGCCGGTCATGGTGATGGGCGATTGGCGCCGGCAGGTGGTGGAGCCGGTCATGGAGGTGTTCCAGCCGACCATGGTGGCGTCGTTCCCGCGAACCTTCGTGGAGCTGGCCACCGGCGAGCTGCCCACCACCGGAGCCGCCAAGGTGCACTCGTGGTTCAACACCGGCGACTCCGCGCACTACGGCCACATCCGGCGGCTGGTGTCGCTCGGCGAGCGGCCGGCCGGGCTGATCAAGCCGTGGCTGCTGCCGAGCGAAGCAGCCGGGGAGGGCGCGCTGCCGGGCTCGCAGTTCATCGACGGCCTCGGCTCGTCGGAGATGGGCATGGCGCTGTTCGGGCAGATCACCACGCCGGAGACCCCGCGCAGCGACCGCTGCGTGGGCAAGCCGCTCGAGGTGGTCGAGAAGGCGGCGGTGCTGGACGTGGATGGCGAAGAGGTGCCGGACGGCACCGTCGGCATGCTGGCCGTGAAGACGCCGTCGCGCACCCTGGGCTACTGGAACGACTCCAAGCTGACCACGAGCTTCGAGCTCAACGGGTACTGGCTGACCGGAGACGTGGCCCGCAGGGACGGCGAGGGCAACTTCTACCACCTGGACCGCACCGTCGACGTGATCGACACGGCGGACGGGCCGGTGTACAGCCTGCCCCTCGAGGAGATCCTGATCGCCGACTGCGAGGACGAGGTCCTGGACTGCGCGGTCGTCGGCATCCCCGCCGGGGACGGCACCGGCCAGCGCCCGGTGGCCGTGGTCCAGCCGCAGTCGAACGTGACCGGCCTCGACGCGGAGCTGTTGCGGGAGAAGGCGAACAAGGTGATAGCGGCCGCGGGGCTGGCCCCGCTCGCCGCTGTCATCATCGCCGAGGAACCCGCCGACTACCCGACCGGCGTCACCGGCAAGGTGCTGAAGCGAGAGCTGCGCACCCGGCTGGCCACGCTGTTCACCGGCGGCGCCTGAGCCGGCAGCGGATGCCTGACCGATAGGGGAAGCAGCATGGACTTGCTGGAGATGAATCGCCTCGCGGTGCGGACCAGCGTGCGAGCGGTGGAAGCGCTCCCCGATGGAGCGCTGGACCGTCCGACACCGTGCGCCGGCTGGTCGGTGGGGCGTCTGCTGCAGCACATGACCGCCCAGCACCACGGGTTCGCCGCGGCGGCAACCGGTGCCGGGCCCGATCTGGCGCCGTGGCGGGAGGCGCCGCTCGGAGCGGACCCGAAGGGCGACTACGCCGCCGCGGCGGATGCGGTGCTCACCGCCTTCGCCGCGGACGGCGTGCTCGACCGGGAAGTGTGGCTGAGCGAGATCACCACGAGCCGGACCTTCCGCGGGCGGGTGGCGGTCAGCTTCCACCTGCTCGACTACGTCTTGCACGGATGGGACATCGCGGTGTCGGTCGGTGACGGCGAGCGGTTCGGCGGCACCGTCGGAGCCGAGCTCGTCGAAGCCTCGTTCGAAGTGGCCAGGACCTACGTGCCGGACGGCCCCGCCAGGCAGCGGCCGGGCGCCGGGTTCGGGCCGTCCGTCCCGGTGCCCGAGCAGGCGCCGGACTTCGAGCGCCTGCTCGGTTTCCTCGGCCGCGACCCGGAATGGCCGGCGGGGTGAGCCGGTCAGCTGTCCGGTGTGAACGGCCGGCCGGACAGCATCTGGCTCTGCCCGCGGAACTCGGCGACGATCTCACCGTCGGCCCTGCGGACGATGACGTCGTAGATGCCGCTTCGCCCGTAGCGGCGGCGTTCTGCCGCTTCGGCGACCAGTTCGTCGCCGACCGCCACCGGACGGAGGAACGTGACCTGGGCGCTGTGCGCCACCGTCACCGGGCCGTGGGTGTTGCAGGCGAAGGAGAAGGCGGCGTCGGCGAGCAGGAAGATGAAGCCGCCGTGGCCGGTGCCGTGACCGTTGGTCATCTCCTCGGTCACCCGCATTCCGACGGTGGCCGCGCCCTGGCGCGCGGTGTGCAGCGAAATGCCGAGCTTTCGGCAGGTGCCGTCCTTGGCGTACAACGCGTCGGCGAGCTCGGCGGCGCGGACGTCCGGGGCGGGCGCTTCGGGCATCATTTCCTCCATTGTGGATGGTCGAGTGTCCGGGGCGATCACAGTATGCGGATCAGATGATGACACGGGAAACCGTTCGAGAGATGCCTCATGGATCTCGTCGAACGCGAGGAGAGCGATGAGCAGCTGGGTCGACGAACTTGCGGCAACTCCGCTGGCGGAGCGGGCCAGATTCCTCGAGCAGATGGTGGTGGGCGAGTTCAAGGTGTGGCTGCTGATGGAGCCGTCCGACGAATTCCCGCTCGAGCAGAGCTATTTCGAACTGGGGCTCACCTCGCTCGGCGCCACCGAGATCAAGGAGACCCTCGAAGCCCGGCTGGGCCAGCCGGTGCAGTCGGCGACGTTGTTCAACAACCCCACCGCCGCGCACCTGCTCAAGCACCTGCGCGAGGAGGTGCTCGCCGAGCACTTCCCGACCGGGACGGCGGCTCCGGCAACGCCGGACAGCTCCGCGGAATCCCGGCGGGCGCTGGTCGGCAGCCTGCTCGACGAGCTGTACCAGAACTGACCGGAACCCGATTCCCGGCTCACACCACTGCGAACTGGAGACCACACCAGTGACCGACGTCAACCAGGTCGACGGACCTGAGCAGTTGGCTCGCCAGCTGTTGCTCGAGAAGTACGAGCCCATCGCCATCGTGGGCATGGGCATTCGGTACCCCGGTGAGAACGACACACCGCAGCAGTTCGCCGACTTCCTGCGCGCCGGTGGTGACGGGACCGGGCCGGTGCCCGAGGCCCGCTGGGACATGGCCGAACTCCAGGCGGCCGAGGCGAAGGCCGGCCGCAAGCCGCTGGCCGACGGCGGCGGGTTCACCTCCGATGTGGACAAGTTCGACCCGCAGTTCTTCAGCATCTCGCCGAAGGAAGCATCGAGCATCGACCCGCAGCACCGCTGGGCCCTGGAATGCGCCTGGCGCGCCTTCGAGTCGGCCAACATCGACCCGGCCACGCTGCGCGACGGCACCGGCGGGGTGTACCTCGGCGTCGGCCAGATGGACTTCGCGATCGAGGTCGAGAGCGTGCCGACCGCCGACCTGGACGCGCACATCGCGGCAGGTACCGCGCACAGCGCCGCGGCCGGCCGGCTGTCCTACTTCCTCGGCTGGCGCGGCCCGTGCCTGAGCGTGGACACCGCGTGCTCCTCATCGCTGGTGTCGTTGCACCTGGCGGTGCAGGGTCTGCGCGCCAAGGAGTGCGATATCGCGCTCGCCGGTGGCGTCAACGCGGCCCACCACCCGCGCAACCACGTCGTGTACTCGCGGGCCGGGATGCTCTCCCCGGACGGCAAGTGCAAGACCTTCGACGACTCGGCGGACGGCTACGGCCGCAGCGAGGGCTGCGGCATGTTGCTGCTCAAGCGGTTGTCCGACGCCAAGCGGGACGGGGACAACATCCTGGCTCTGGTGCGCGGCTCGGCAGTGCGCCAGGACGGCGAGAGCGGCGGGCTGACCGTGCCCAACGGCACCGCGCAGGCGGCGCTGATGCGTGCCGCGCTGGACAGCGCGATGCTGCAGCCCGCCGACATCTCCTACGTCGAGGCGCACGGCACGGGGACCTCGCTCGGCGACCCGATCGAGCTCGGTGCCATCGACAGCGTGTTCGCCTCCTCGCGTCCGCAGGGCGAGCCGCTGCTGGTCGGTTCCGTCAAGACCAACATCGGGCACATGGAGGCCGCCGCCGGCGTCGGCGGCGTCACCAAGGTCGTCGAGCAGATGCGGGCGGGCGAGATCTTCCCGCACATCAACCTGACCACGCCGTCGCGGCACATCCCGTGGGACCGCTACCGGGTGAAGGTGCCGACCGAGCTGTGCGAGTGGCCCGCCCGGCCGCGCCGGGCGCTGGTCAACTCCTTCGGCTTCGCAGGAACCATCGCGTCGGTCGTGCTGGAGCAGGCACCGCCCTCGCTGCGGCAGCGACCAGCGGAGGTGCCGCAGCAGGAGCAGTCCTCCGCAGGCACTGCGGTGTTCACGCTGTCGGCCAAGACCGCGGCCGGGCTGCACGCGCAGGCGCGGAGCTACCGGCAACTGCTCGACGAGCAGCCGGACATCTCGATCGCGGATCTCTGCTACACCGGCAACGTCGGCCGAACGCACCTGCCCGCCCGGATCGCGGCCGCGATCGACAC
Source organism: Saccharopolyspora antimicrobica (assembly GCF_003635025.1). GTDB lineage: Bacteria > Actinomycetota > Actinomycetes > Mycobacteriales > Pseudonocardiaceae > Saccharopolyspora > Saccharopolyspora antimicrobica. Next base: position 6,040,243 of record NZ_RBXX01000002.1, read on the forward strand.
GCGCGATGAGCTGGTGGAGGTGCTCGACGCGGCGCTGACCCGGCGCGACACCGACAGCGATTCGCCGACCGGCGGTGACGTCGCGTTCATGTTCAGCGGACAGGGCTCGCAGTACGTGGGCATGGGCCGCGCGCTCTACCAGCGGTACCCGGCCTTCGCCGCTCAGCTGGACGAGTGCGACCAGCTCTTCGCCGAGCACCTGGGCCGCTCGATCAAGGAGATCATGTTCGGTGAAGCGCCGGACAGCGATGAGCTGATCGACCAGACCCGCTACACCCAGCCCGCGCTGTTCGCGCTGGAGTACGCGCTGGCCGCGCTGTGGATGTCGTGGGGCGTTCGTCCGAACGTGCTGATCGGGCACAGCATCGGTGAGATCACCGCGGCCGCGGTGGCCGGGCTGTTCAGCCTGCCCGACGCGGTCAAGCTGGTCGCGGTCCGCGGCCGGATGATGCAGTCGGTGTCGGAGCCGGGCGGCATGCTGGCCGTGGAGGCCGCCGCCACCGATGTCGAAGCACTGCTCGCGCCGTTCGACGACGTGAGCTTCGGTGCGGTGAACGGACCACGGCAGTGCGTGATCTCCGGAGGCGTCCGGTCGCTGGAGACGATCGCGGAGTCGTTGCGCGCCAAGGGGATCAAGACCAAGCGGTTGTCGGTGTCGCACGCGTTCCACTCGCCGTTGATGGCCGAGGTGGCCGAGGAGTTCCTCGCCGAGCTGTCCGGCATCACCTTCCACGAGCCGCAGCGCAGCTTCGTGTCCAATCTGACCGGTGAGTCCGCCACGCTCGCCGAGGTCGGTACGCCGTCCTACTGGGTCCGCCACATCGCCGAGCCGGTGAACTTCGCCGCGGGCATCGGCAAGGTGCTGGCTTCGGGTGCGCGGGTCATGATCGAGGTCGGGCCGGGAGCGGCGTTGACCGGCCTCGGCCGTGCCGCCGACGGGGCCGCCGGGCAGCTGTGGCTGACCAGCCTCTCGCGCTCCGAGCAGGACGGTGCGACAGCGATCCGCTCTTCGCTCGCCAAGTGCTACACCGCCGGCCTGACCGTGTCGTGGGCCGGTTACCACGACGGCGCGGCCCTGCGCCGGATTCCGCTGCCGGGCTACGTCTTCGACAAGAAGTCCTACCGGCTGCCGGCGGCGCGGAACCTCGAAGTGGTGGCCGGGCAGGAGCACCACCCGCTGCTGGGCCGCGAGATCACCACCGAGCAGCAGCGCGCGGCGGGGGAGCGGGAGTTCCGCACCGCGCTGCGACCGGACGCACCCGGCTATCTCGCCGATCACATCGTGGGCGGCCAGGTCGTGTTCCCCGGCGCGGGCTACGCGGAGATCGTGTTCGCGCTCCAGGACGCGGTTTTCGGGGAGACCCGTCGGCTCGTGCGCGAGATGGGCATCCACGAGCCGCTGTACCTGCCGGCGGATGCGCCGACCGAGGTTCGCACCAGGCTGCGGGACGCGGGCGACGATCAGTTCAGCGTGGAGATCGTCAGCAGGGTCGAGGGCAACGGCGGCGACGACAGCGCCTTTGAGCGGCGACACGTCACGGCGCTGATCGGCCCGGCCCCGGTCGGCGGCGCGCACCTGGCCGAGCTGATCGAGCGGCTCGGCCGGCTGGCCGACGAGACGCCCGCCGCGGAAACCACAGTGGACGGTGAGCGGCTTTACGCGCGGTACGTGGACCTCGGCCTGCCCTACGGTCCGGCGTTCCGGCGGGTGCGCTCGGTGGCGCGGCACGGCGCGGCACTCGCCGTCGGCGAGCTCCGCGGCATCGACGAGCCCACCATCGAGCACCTCACCGCCTCGGTGCTGGACTGCGCGATGCAGACCGTCGGTGCCATCGTCGAGCTGGGCGACACCTTCCTGCCGGTGGCCTTCGACGCGGTCGAGCTGCTCAAGAAGCCGAAGGGCGACCTGCGGGTGCTGATCACGCCCACCGAGCACACCGACGCCGAACTGGTCGTCGACCTGGTGGCGCTGGAAGGCCGGCGCCCGGTGTTCGCGGTGCGCGGCGTGCGGCTCAAGCGGGTGGCGAACCCGCTGACCGAGGCGGCCGCCCGGATGCTGGTGCACCCGCGCTGGATCAAGCGGTCGCTGGTGAGCAGGCAGGCTGGTCGCGCCCGGGAGATCCTGGTGGTGCGGGCCGCACCCGCGGAGTTCGCCGAGCTCGCCGAGCCGCTGGCGGCGGCGGGGCTGACCTTGCACTTCGCCGAGGATTCCCACAGCGCGGGTGCGCTGCTCGCGAAGCACCCGGGGATCACCGACCTGTGCTGGTTCTGGCGAGCCGAGCCCGCTCTTACGGGAGTCGACCGGCTGCGCGCGGAATGCGAGGACAACTACCGCGACCTGCTCGAGTTGACCGGGATGCTGGACGAGCAGGGTCCCGGTCGGGATCTGCGCGTCCAGCTGGTCACCGAGGGCGGGCAGTGGCTGCCCTCCGACGACGCGGGCAGCCGGGACGGCGACGCGCTCGCGGCCGCGTCGCTCTGGGGATTCGGCCACGTGCTGCTCAACGAGTACCCGGCCATGCGCGCCACCCTGATCGACCTGGAGCCCGGCGGATCCAAGCTGCCCCTGGTCGACGAGTGGGCGAACGCCGAGAGCGTGGGCGGTGAGTTCCAGATCGCCTACCGCGGCGGGAACCGGCACGTGAAGCGGCTGTGGCCGAACGAGGTCAGGTCGGCCGGCGAGGACAACTTCGAGCTGTCGGTCACCGAGTACGGCCAGTTCGGTGCGATCAAACCGGTGCCGGTGCCCGACACCGAGCCGGTCGGCGACGAGGTCACCGTGCAGGTGCACGCCGCCGGGCTGAACTTCAAGGACGTGCTGAACGCGCTGGGCATGCTGCACCAGTACGCGGTGGACAACGGTCTGGAACACCAGCACCTGCCGCTTGGTTTCGAGGCCGCGGGCACGGTCGTGGCCGCCGGACCGGACGCGGAGTTCCAGCCCGGTCAACAGGTCATGCTCAGCCGGCTGGGCTGCTTGCGCCGCCGGGTGACGGTGCCTTCGGCGGTCGTGGTGGCCAAACCGGACGAGATCGGCTTCGCGGAAGCCGCCGCACTGCCCGCCGCGTACGTCACCGCCTACCACGCGCTGCACCACCTCGCGAAGATCCAGGCGGGCGACCGAGTGCTGATCCACGCCGCGGCCGGTGGCGTGGGTCAGGCCGCCGTGCAGCTGGCCACCATGGCCGGTGCGACGGTGTACGCGACGGCCAGCCCCCGCAAGTGGCCGTTGCTGCACGAGCAGGGCGTGGCACACGTGATGAACTCGCGCACTCTCGACTTCGCCGACCAGCTGCTCGAAGCCACCGATGGCCGCGGTGTGGACATCGTGCTGAACAGCCTGAGCAACGACTTCGTGCCGGCGAGCGTGCGCTGCCTGGCCGAGGGCGGGCGGTTCGTCGAACTCGGCAAGATCGGTATCTGGTCGCCGGAGCAGATGCGCGAACGGCGACCGGACGTCGAGTACCACAACTTCGACCTCAGCGAGCTGCCCGCCGCCGAGCTCGACTCGGTGACCGGGAAGGTCCTGCGGATCGTGGCCGACGGGGTTCGCGCAGGCGAGATCAGCCCCCCGCCGACGACCAGCTACTCGCTGGACGAGGTGGAAGAGGCGTTCGGCGTGCTGAGCCGGGGCGCCAACATCGGCAAGCTCGTGCTCGACCTGACCGCGGACGCGCCCGCGGAGGAGAAGCCGGTGCGGATCGGCCAGGACGACACCTACTTGATCACGGGCGGTCTCGGCGCGCTCGGTGAGGTGACCGCCGTTCGGCTCGCCGCGGCCGGTGCCCGCCGCATCGCGCTGGTCGGCCGCCGCGAGATCGACGAACAGCGCCGCGCCGAGCTGGCTGCCCGGCTCGGGCCGGACGTGCAGCTGAGCGTGCACCGCGCGGACATCGCGGTCGAGTCCGACGTCGAGGCGCTGCTGGCCGAACTGCCCGCGCCGCTGGGCGGGGTGGTGCACGCCGCCGGGGTGCTGGCGGACGCGCCGGTGGCCAAGCAGACCTGGGAGAGCATGCGGGAGGTCTTCGCCGCGAAGATCGACGGGAGCTGGCTGCTGCACCGGGCCGTGGCCGGTCTGCCGAGCGTGCGGTTCTTCGTCACCTACTCCTCGATCTCGGCGGTGCTCGGCGCCGCAGGGCAGGCCAACTACGCGGCGGCCAACGCGTTCATGGACACCCTCATGGCGTGGCGCCAAGCCGCCGGAGCGCCCGCGCTGAGCGTGAACTGGGGGCCGTGGGCCGAGGTCGGCATGGCTGCGAAGCTCTCCGAGCAGCAGATCCGCGGCATCGCTGGTCGCGGCATCCAGCTGGTCGAACCAGGCGATGCGATGCGCGCGCTGCTGAAGGCGCTCGGCAGGCCGGCCGCGCAAGCGGTGGTCGGCAAGTTCGACTGGGGCGCCTACACCGCGAACCTGCCGTGGGACAACCAGCTGTTCACCCGCGTCCGGCCGGAGACCGTCACCGTGGCCGACACCGTCGACCCGGGCGCGCTCATCGGGATGGGCGCCGACGAGCGCGCGAAGGCGATCACCGGGATCGTGCGGCAGAAGGTCGCGCAGGTGCTGCGATTCGACTCGGCCGGCGAGGTGGACACCAACGCGCGGTTCGTCGAGCTCGGCCTGGACTCCCTGGCGGCGGTGGAGCTGAAGAACGCGCTCGAGGCGGCGACCCGGGTCCCGCTGCCGACCTCGATCGTGTTCGACCACCCCTCGATCGGCGCCCTGTCGAGGTTCATCGACAGCCAAGTGGCCCCGGACGATGCGCCTGCGCAGGAGGACCAGACCGGCCGGGACGACGACAGCGACGTGCAGGCGATGAGCGACGCGGAGGCCGACGCCGAGCTCGCCGCGCTGCGCGAGCTCACCCGCTGAGGCCGCCATGCCCGACTACATCGACTACTTGGACACGCTGTCCCGCAAGCAGCTCATGCTGATGCTGGCCCGCCAGCACCTGCGGGAGACCGAGAGCATCGCTGTGGTGGGCCTCGGCTGCCGGCTGCCCGGGGAGATCGACGACGGTCCCCAGCTCTGGTCGGCGCTGCGCAGCAAGACGGTGGTGCCCACCGCGGGACCGCCCACCGACAGCCTCGGCAGGCCGCGCTGGAACCTCGACGCACCCGATCTGCGTCCGTTCGCGGACCTGTTGCGGCGCGGGCGCTTCCTGTCCGGCATAGACCTGTTCGACGCCGAGCGGTTCGCCATCTCGCCGGCGGAAGCGGCGAGCATGGACCCGCAGCAGAGGGTGCTGCTGGAAGTCGCGGTGCGGGCATTGGCCGATGCCGGGCTCGATCCGGCCGACCTGGCCACGAGCACCGTCGGGGTGTTCGCCGGGTCGGGGCCTGTGGAGTACCCCTACGCCTGGCTGCGCAACGGAACGCCGGCCGCGGAGCTGTCCGGGCACATGGCCACCGGCAGCGCGGCCGGCGCGGTGTCCGGGCGGGTCGCGCACGCGCTCGGCGTCAGCGGCCCGGCGATGACCGTCGACACGGCCTCGTCGAGCATGCTCTCCGCGGTCCACCTGGCGTGCCAGTCGCTGCGCCGCCGGGAGTGCGACATCGCGGTGGTGGGCACCTGCAGCCTGCTGCTTTCCCCGTTCAGCGCACCGATCCTGGCCGACGCGGGCATGTTGTCGCCGACCGGAACCAGCCTGCCGTTCACCGCGAGCGCGGACGGGTACGTGCGCGGGGAAGGCGCCAGCGTGGTCGTGCTCGAGCGGCAGTCCGACGCCGTTCGAGCGCAGCGACTGCCGTACGCACTGGTCCGGGGGAGCGCGATGTACCAGCAGGGCGACCGGCCGGGCCTGGCCGTGGCCTCGTCGGCTGGGCAGCGGAAGGTCATCGAGCTGGCGCTGGCCGATGCCCGGCTCGAGCCGGCGGACGTGCACTACGTCGAGGCACAGGCCAACGGCTCCAAGATCGGCGGTGTCATCGAGGCGGAGTCGTTGTCGGCGGCCTACCGGCCGGACGGCAGCGGCGTGCCCCTGTACGTGGGCTCGTGCAAGGCGAATCTCGGATACCTCGAGCACGCGTCCGGTGGCCCCGGCCTGCTCAAGGCGGTGCTCGCGCTGGACCGGGCGGAGATTCCGCCGCAGGTCGGTGCCGACGATGCCGATCCGGCGCTGGCATGGGACCGGCTCGGCCTGCGGCTGGCTGCCGAACCGCTGCCCTGGCCCTCGGACGGCCCGCGCCGAGCGGCGGTCAGCGGGTTCGGGTTCACCGGAACGATGGCGCACGTGGTGCTGGAGAGCGCCGCGACCGCCCAGGGAACCACAGCCGGGCAGCGTCGCCCGGAACTCCCCGCGTTCGCGGGAGAGCGGCACTGGCCCGACCACAACACTTGGTGCTAAACGGAGACACACGCATGTACTACCCCCAGTTGCAGACCGCGGCAGACACCCTGCCGTTCCACGCCGGTCGAGTGCCGGAGCAGGCGGCCATCCGCTGCGAGGGGCGAGAGGTGACCTACGGTGCGCTGCACCGGGAGAGCAACCGGATCGCACGCGCATTGCGCGCTCACGGCGTCGGTGCCGGCGCGCGGGTCGGGTACCTCGGCAAGGAGTCCGAGCGCTACTACGAGATCTTCTTCGGCTGCGCCAAGTCGGGCGTGGTGCTGGTGCCGATCAACTGGCGGCTGGCACCTGACGAGGTCGACCACGTCCTGCGCGACTCCGGCGCCGAGTTGTTGTTCGTCGAGCGCGACCACCTCGATGTCGCCGAGCAGCGGCAGCCGAACCTGCCCGCGTTGCGGCAGATCGTCGAGATCGACCGCGAGCGGCCCGAGGACGGTCTCGCCCGGTTCAAAGACGGGACGAGCACCTCGGACCTGGACCACGTGGCCAGGCCCGAGGATCCGGTGGTGCAGCTCTACACCAGCGGCACCACCGGTTTGCCGAAGGGTGTGGTGCTGGCCCACCGCAGCTTCTTCGGGATCCGCGACCTGCTCGCCGAGCACGGCGTCGACTGGCTGGACTGGTACCCGCAGGACCGGAGCCTGATCAGCATTCCCGGGTTCCACGTCGCCGGGATCTGGTGGGCGATGCAGGGTTTCAACGCCGGCGTGCTGAACGTGTGCATGCGGATGTTCACCGCCCACGACGCCGTCACCCTGATCAGGGAAGCCGGCATCACCACCACCCTGGCGGTGCCGTCGATGCTGCAGATGATGCTCGCGGAGAACGGCGTCAGCCGGGAGGACTTCGCGACCCTGCGCATGATCAACTACGGCGGGTCGCCGATCTCGGAGACGTTGTTGCAGCGCTGCCAGGAGATCTTCGACTGCGACCTGAGCCAGATGTACGGGCTCACCGAGAGCGGCAACTGCGCCATCTGCCTGCCGCCGGAGGACCACGTGCCCGGCAGTCCGAGGATGCGCGCCGCGGGCAAGCCCTATCCGGGCGTGTCCGTCAAGATCGTCGATTCGGCCGGCAGGCCGGTGCCCACCGGGGAGGTGGGTGAGATCTGCGTGCGCACGCCCGCGGTCATGCTCGAGTACTGGGGATTGCCGGAAGCGACGGCGAAGACCCTGGTAGACGGCTGGTTGCACACCGGCGACGCCGGTTACCTCGATGCCGACGGCTACGTCTACATCGCCGACAGGATCAAGGACGTGATCATCATCGCCGGCGAGAACGTGTACCCGGCGGAGGTGGAGAACGCGCTGTGCAAGCACCCCGCGGTCGCCGAGGCCGCCGTGGTCGGCATCCCGGACCAGCGGTGGGGCGAGGCGGCGCACGCTTTCGTGACGTTGCGCCCCGGCAGCAGTGCCAAGCCGCGCGAGTTGATGCTCTTCGTGCGCGAGCTGATCGCCGAGTTCAAGGTGCCGACCCGCTACGAAATCGTGGACGTGATCCCGCGCAATCCGAGTGGGAAAATCCTCAGGCGAAAGCTTCGTGAACAATTCTGGGCCGATCAGGACAGGAAGGTCAACTGATGAATTAGGAACCCGCGTGGAGTTCTGCGCTGGTAGGGTGAATTCGGCGGTGACTGCATGTTGTGGACGTTGATGGAGGTTGACGATGTCGGAGCTGTTCCGGGTGCGAGTGGTGGTTCGCGGCTATGAACTGGACACCCTGGGTCATCTGAACCAGGGGGTCTATCACCTCTACGCGGAACACGCGCGTTGGGAGCTGTCCAGGGCGGCGGGAATCACGCAGGACGTGTTCATCGAATCCGGTGCCGGTCCCGTTTACCTGGAGAACACCATCAAATTCCGGAACGAGCTGCGCGGCGGCGACGAGGTCGACATCTCCTGCGAGTTCATCTGGGGCGAGAAGAAGACCTTCGAGGTGCGCCAGGAGATCACCCGGGCCGACGGGGTGCTCGCCGCCGAGCTGACCAGCACCGCGGGCGTCATCGATCTGAAGAAGCGCAAGCTGGTGGACGATCCGGCCGCGCACTTCCGGAAGCTGGCGACGAAGCCGGAACTGCTCGGCCTGACCGGGTAAGCGCGGCCGCAGCGGGACGACAGGACGGGAATCGCCCGCCACCGCGTGAAGTTCTGGTGCTGGCCGCCGCCCCGCCGGTTCCGGACGATCGACGACTGCCGCCCGTTCCCCGGGCAGAGCGCGGGCCCGAGCGGGACTGCGGTGCCCGGGACCGGAGCCGCTCGCTGCCGTGCACGCCATCGGTCATGTGATGGATCAGGAACTCCCGCCGGAGCCCAGTGCCGTGCTTCGGCCCAGCAGGTGAGTCACCGCCTGCGAAGGAATCGTCTTGCCGCTCGCCGGTGGCGATCGGATCGCCACCGGCACGATCGCGGTCACCTGCGGGTGCACCCGACCACCGAGTTGCCGGATCGCAGTTCTCGCGCCCGAGCTCGGTGGCGCTGATGCTCGGCAGCCCGCCTCGGCCGGATGCCCTCGTATCCGGGTGAGATGGCGATCCGCGAATTCGAGGAACCCTGCGAACACGGTCGAACCAATCGGCTTCCACCCTCGGAAATCTGTCCGGAATCGTGCTTTTTCCCAGGCGGGAACGTCGGGTGAAACTGGCCGGCCGCCCCGGCTTCCGGATTCCTCCAGGAAATGCGGGTGCTCGATCGCCGCGTGCCGTCTGGAGCGAATTCGAGTGGTTACGTGCGAACAACGTAGGAGTGCACATGACAGCCCAGCCCACGACTGGTAGCGCAGCGACGCCCACCATGTCCGCCGCGGTCGCCCAGGCCGGCGGACAGCCGTACGAGTACGCGAGAAAGGAGCTGGTCGAGCCGGACTGGCGGCGATTACCGGGCTGGCGGGACGTGACCGAGGCGCAGTGGCGCGACGCGCAGTGGCAGCGGGCGCACTGCGTGAAGAACATCAAGCAGCTGCACGCCGTGGTCGGCGACCTGCTCACCGACGAGTTCTACGACGAGCTGGCCGCGGACCAGCAGGAGCTGGCCACGATGTCGATGCTGCTGCCGCCGCAGATGCTCAACACGATCGCACCCACCGCCGAGACCACGCCCGAGGCGTTCACGAAGATGTTCCACGCGGACCCGGTCCGGCGCTACATGCTCCCGGTGCGCGGCGACCGCGACGCGGTGTGGCCCAGTCACCCTTACTCGTCACGGGATTCCTTGCACGAAGCCGAGATGTGGGTGGTCGAGGGGCTCACCCACCGCTATCCCACCAAAGTGCTCGCCGAGCTGGTGTCCACCTGCCCGCAGTACTGCGGGCACTGCACCCGCATGGACCTGGTGGGCAACTCCACGCCCGCGGTCGACAAGCACAAGCTCCTGCTCAAGCCGGTCGACCGCCAGGACCAGATGATCGAGTACCTGAAGAAGACGCCGGGCGTGCGCGACGTCGTGGTGTCCGGCGGCGACGTGGCCAACGTGCCGTGGCGGCAGCTGGAGCTGTTCCTCATGCGGCTGCTGGACATTCCGACGGTGCGCGACATCCGCCTGGCCACAAAGGCGCTCGCCGGCCTGCCGCAGCACTGGCTCCAGCCCACCGTCGTGGAAGGCCTGGAGCGAGTGGCCCGCACGGCGGAGCGGCGCGGGGTGAACCTGGCGATCCACACGCACGTGAACCACGTGCAGTCGGTGACTCCGCTGGTGGCTGAGGCGGCGCGGACGGCGCTCGCGGTCGGCGTGCGCGATGTGCGGAACCAGGGCGTGCTCATGCGCGGAGTCAACGACACGCCGGGAGATCTGCTCGATCTGTGCTTCGCGCTGCAGGGCGAGGCGAGCATTCTGCCGTACTACTTCTACATGTGCGACATGATCCCCAACGCCGAGCACTGGCGGGTCGCGGTGTGGGAGGCGCAGAAGCTGCAGCACGCGATCATGGGGTACCTGCCGGGTTACGCCACACCGCGGATCATCTGCGACGTGCCCTACGTAGGCAAGCGCTGGGTGCACCAGCTCGCCGAGTACGACCGCGAACGTGGCATCTCCTACTGGACGAAGGACTACCGCACCGGCATCGAACTCGACTCCCCGGACGTGCTCGACCGCCGTTACCCCTACTACGACCCGATCTACACGCTCCCCGAGTCCGGCAAGCGATACTGGGACGAGCACGGCCGGGACTGAGACCTCGCGCAGCGCGCGGGGGCGGTGCGAACACGCCGACGGCCCGCCGGATCCCGGCGGACCCTCGGCGTCCTCTTCAACCCCGACGGGGTGGGAGACCACCACCTGAGACCGCACCCGGCTCGACCGCGGGGAAGTGCGGATTCACCGATGAGGGCCATAAGCGGTCCGTCCCGGCGCGTGCCCCTGTTCGCCTTCGTGAATCAGGCGATCTTCCTGTTCGCCGCGGCCCTGCTGGCATCGACGGTCGTGGTGATCACGACCTGGCGCAGGGCCCGGGCCCGGGCGGAAGGCCCAGGGCCCTGCTCGTGAGGCCGTCGAAGAGGAGTTGCCGGGGCGTTCGGGATCACCGCATGCACATGACCATCTGGTACGGGCCCTTGGAAGTGGCCTCCTGCACGACCTGGCCGTTGACGAGGATCCGGCAGGTGATGGTGCCGCCGTTCTCGTCGTTCGATGCCATCAGGTCGTAGCTGGTGAATCCTTCGGGGTTCACCGGAACCTCCACGCTCCACGGCAGGCGCGCGTCGGTCACCGACTCCGAGCTGAACCCGCCGCCGTTGGCGGTGGAGTAGTTGATGGTCAAGGCGGTTCCGGTGCCGTCGACCTCGTAGCGGACCACGCTCGGCCCCGCCTCGGCCTCCGGTGCGGCCGGGACGACGTCCGCTGGGGTGTTGCCCTGTCCCGGGGCGGGCGGCGTCTGCAGGCCGGTGCTGATCTCGTCCAGGTCGCGCACGAGCTGTTCGGTGACCTGGTACACGATCACCACGCCCCAGATGCCGATCACGAGCGACAGCCCGCCGAGCGCGGTCCCGACCCACGACATGATCTTGTTGGTAGCCAGGCCCTTTCGGGTCCGAGCTACGCCGAGGAGGCCGAACAACACCGCCAGCGCACCTAGGATGAGAGCGAGGAACCCGGTCAGCGGGAGGAAGCCGAAAACGAGGCCGATCAGCGCGAGCACCAGCGCGGTGATGCCGAATCCGTTGCGGGGCGGCGCGGTGTGCGGGTAGGGGTCGGCTACCTGGGTCATGGCGATTTTCTCTTTTCCGCCCCCGGATCGGGGGCGCCCGTGGCTCGCCCGGAGGTGCGAGCTTCAACTACCCATTCGCGCGATCGCTGAGAGCTGTTACGCGTCAACCCGAGAAAGTTTCCACGGCACATCAGGGCAGCGCAGGGACGGTTCGGCAATTCGAGCGCATGGCACGAGCAGAGCCGCAGGAGCGAGCCGCCGCAGGAAGGTGCGTCGACCTCGCGGTTTCTCGGACGTCGTCGTCGGGATGTTCGCGCAGCTTTGCAAGTGAGTTGTACGGCGGGACACAAGCGATCGGTAGTGCCTGTTGCTTCAGTGGAGAACGAAATTAATTCCGGACGCGAAAGCCCGAAGGCCCGCCGAGAGCTCGGCGGGCCTTCGGAGTGGGGGAGTCAGGCGGTGTAGCCCTTGGGCTTGATCAGGGACGCCAGCTGGTCGAGGCTCAGCCAGTAGTCCTCGATGCCGCTGAAGTTGGCCGGGTCGGCGATGTGGACCGTCTTGTTCTCCGCGTCGTAGCCGGCGATCGTCACGTAGTGGTAGATCGTCTGGCCGGACGGGTAGCCGGGCGGCTGGTTGCCGGGGGTCGCCACGATGTTGGCCACCATGGCCTTGTCCTGGTCGATGTTGCGGACGATGTCAGACCACAGCTGGTCGGTCAGCTCCGGGGTCAGCTGCTTGTCGCTCCAGTCGCGGGCGACGTAGCCGCCCTTGTCGCCGAGCTTCTCGTTGAGGCCGTCGACGATCTGGTGAATGGTGTCCGTGCCGTTCTCGGTGGTGCCGAGGTCGGCGGCGAGCGAGGCCTGGTCCGGCAGGTCGGCGGTCTGGCTGGACAGCGCGATGCGGGTCGCGGTCGGGCCGCACCAGTAGCTGGTCTGCTGCGCCTGGTACTCGAGGTCGAGGGACTTCGAAACGGGCTTCGGCGGCTCCTGCGGAGCGGGAACCTGGACGGGGGCCGGTGCCGGCGGGAGCGCCGGGGCGGGCGGGGCCTGCGGGGCGGGCAGCGGGGCCTGGGCCGGGGCTTCGGCCGCGGGGGCTGCGGCGGGGGCCGGCAGCGGGGCTTCGTGCTCGACGGCGCGGATCTGCGCCGTCGTGGGCTCCGGTTCCGAACCGCCGCCGGTCACCAGGGGCTGGCCGACCAGCACGATCGCGCCGCCTGCCACGACCACCGGGAGGACCTTGCCGGACACCCGGCGGGCCCGGGAGCCGCCTGCGTTCTTGCCGAACTTGTCAACGAGTGCGCGGACCTTGGTCTTCGGGGTGTGGCCCGCGTTGCGAAGCTTCTGCACGTGCGCCTTTCGACGTCGGGGGAGAACCGGTCGGCACCGCCGGGGGTGCGGTGGTCGTCGTGACCGGATCGTGATTAACAGCCACAGGCAACGTAACTGAGAGTCATGCTGGCTTCAACGTATGCCCCGATCGGGTCAGCATTCGAGCGTTTACGACTCCGCTGGGTAACCGTTTGCGTCTGCCGGTGGAAAACCGCCGCGCCGCGCCCGGTGGATCTCGGGGTGTGGAACCCGCGTCGGCGCCATCAGTGCTGGTGAGCGAAGTGCTGGCCCGTCCTGGCCGGGACCGCGCGGTGCCGGGTGGGCCGAGATCGGGTTCCGGTTGATCACCGTTCGTGAAGATCGCCCGAAGCGTCATCGTGAGCCTGGGCACAAGGCGCCGGAACGATCGGCGTCGTGGCTGCTCCCGGGAGTGCTCTGGAGCCGGCGGATAGACTGAGTCCGGGTGGGTTGATCTCCGAAGCGGGCGGTGACCGGTGGCCGTTGATGCGATGGACGTCGCCGCGCTGTTCCACGAGAGCCGCCGCGAGTCCGCGCCCGCCTACCGCCGCCTCAAGGACGTGCTCATCGAGCAGATCGGCGCCGGGCGGTGGGCCGAGGGCGAGCTCCTGCCCTCGGAGAGCCAGCTGGTCAGCGCGCTGGGGCTGTCGCGGATGACGATCAACCGGGCGCTGCGCGAGCTGAGCGCGGAGGGACTGGTCGTGCGGCTGGCCGGGGTGGGCACCTTCGTCGCCGAGCGCAAGAGCAGTTCGGCGCTGTACGAGGTGCGCAACATCGCCGACGAGGTGCAGCGGCGCGGGCACCGGCACCGAACCGATGTCGTGCTGCTCCGGGCCGAGCCCGCGGACCTGCGCGCGCACCGGCTGTTCGGGATCGCCGAGGGCGAGCCGGTCTTCCACTCCGTGGTGGTGCACTTCGAGGACGGCGTCGCGATCCAGCTGGAGGACCGCCACGTCAGCCCCGAGCTCGCCCCCGACTACCTCGACCAGGACTTCACGGCGCAGACGCCGAACAGCTACCTGTCGCGGATCGCACCGCTGGGCAAGGGCGAGCACGTCGTCGAGGCGGTGCTCGGCAGTGCGGAGGACTGCGCGCTGCTGAGCATCGAGGCCTCCGAGCCGTGTCTGCTGATCCACCGGCGCACCTGGTCGGAGGGGCGGCTCGTCAGCTCGGCGCGGCTGTTGCATCCTGGATCGCGGTTCCGGCTCGAAGGAACCTTCGACGCGACCTGATCGCGCGGAAATCCCTGGTCATCACCCGGAAACGTTGGTGTTCGTCATCGAGTGTGCGCTGCTCCGGCCGATACCGAATCCGGCTCTTGACGGCCTGTATATACAGCACTATACATATCGCACCGCTCGGATTGTGCTCCCGGGCACAGCCAGGGCAGGGCAGCAGCCCGGTCGCGACGGAGGGGACGACGAGGTTCCCGCAGGGAGGAACAGGTGAGAAAAGGCGCGGCGGCACTGAGCCGGGGCCTCACGGCACGGCACATCCGCTTCATCGCCCTCGGCTCGGCCATCGGGACCGGCCTCTTCTACGGCTCGTCGGAGGCGATCAGCCAGGCCGGGCCGTCGGCCCTGCTGGCCTACCTCATCGGCGGCGCGGTGGTGTTCGTGGTGCTGCGGGCGCTCGGCGAGATGGCCGTGGCCGACCCGGTACCCGGCTCGTTCGGCGAGTACGCCAGCAGGCACCTGGGGCGCCTGCCGGGCTTCCTGACCGGCTGGACCTACACCTTCGAGATGATCATCGTCTGCATCGCCGACGTCACCGCGCTGGCGGTCTACATGGGGTTCTGGTTCCCCGACGTGCCCAGGTGGGTCTGGGTGCTGGCCACCCTGTTCGTCATCGGCGCGGTGAACCTGGCCAGCGTCAAGGTCTTCGGCGAGCTGGAGTTCTGGTTCTCGGTGATCAAGGTCGCCGCGATCATCGCGATGATCATCGGCGGCGCCGCGGTGCTGGTCTTCGGCTTCAGCGCCGGTCAGGCCGAGCCGGCGGTGAGCAACCTCTGGACCAACGGCGGCATCTTCCCCAACGGGTTCGAGGGCTTCCTGCTGTCCTTCGCCGTGGTGATGTTCGCCTTCGGCGGCACCGAGATCATCGGCGTCACCGCAGGGGAGGCCGCGGACCCGGAGAAGACCATCCCGCGCGCGGTGAACACCGTCCCGGTGCGCGTCCTGCTGTTCTACGTGCTGACCCTCGGCGTGATCATGTCGATCACCCCGTGGCAGTCGATCAGCTCCTCGGGCAGCCCGTTCGTGGAGATCTTCCAGAGCCTCGGCCTGACGTCGGCGGCGACGGTGCTCAACATCGTGGTCATCACCGCCGCGCTCTCGGCGATCAACAGCGACATCTTCGGCGCGGGCCGGATGCTGTTCGGCATGGTCGAGCGCGGCCAGGCGCCGGCGATCATGGGCCGGGTCTCGCGCAACGGCGTGCCGTGGATGACGGTGGTCATCATGACCGGCGCGCTGCTGGTCGGCGTGGTGCTCAACTACGTCATCCCGGAGAACGTCTTCACCATCATCGCCTCGATCGCGACCTTCGCGACGGTCTGGGTGTGGCTGATGATCATGCTCTCGCACTACCGGGCCCGCCGGGCGATGAGCGCCGAGGAGGCCGCCGCGCTGAAGTTCCCGTCGCCGCTGTGGCCCTACGCCCAGATCGCGGCGATCGCCTTCCTGGTCTTCGTCTTCGTGCTGCTGGCCTTCTCCGCGGACACCCGCGTGGCGCTGCTCGTCGGCGCGGCCTGGCTCGCCCTGCTGACGCTCTGCTACTGGCTGGGCGTCGCCCGGCGGCCTGCCGGCGACCGGGCGGTCGAGACCGAGGTGAGCTAAGGCGACCGGTCCGGGCGGGAACTCCCGCCCGGACCGGTGTCGTCTGTCATTCGGGA
Source organism: Saccharopolyspora antimicrobica (assembly GCF_003635025.1). GTDB lineage: Bacteria > Actinomycetota > Actinomycetes > Mycobacteriales > Pseudonocardiaceae > Saccharopolyspora > Saccharopolyspora antimicrobica. Next base: position 6,055,968 of record NZ_RBXX01000002.1, read on the forward strand.
CAGCGGTCACCGGACGGGCGTTGCCCTCGGCATCCGCGCGGCGGCTAATGGAACCGGCCGAGATCCGCGGAGTGAGGAGTGGCGCATGGCGGCGTTGCAGGTCGAGCGGAGGTCGATCGATCCGGTTCCGGACGGCGAGCGGCACGGCAGCCCGCGCAGCCTCTTCACGTTGTGGTTCGCCGGGAACATGCAGATCACATCGGCGGTGACCGGCGCGCTGACCGTGCTCGTCGGGCTGCACCCGCTGTGGGCGCTGGTGGCCATCGCGCTGGGCAACGCGCTCGGCGGCGTCCCGATGGCGCTGCACGCGGCGCAGGGGCCGAAGCTCGGCATCCCGCAGATGATCCAGAGCCGGGCGCAGTTCGGCGTGCACGGTGCGGTGCTGCCGCTGGTGCTCGTGGTGCTGATGTACCTGGGCTACTTCGCCAGCGGCAACGTGCTCGGCGGTCAGGCGCTCGCCGCGATCACCCGGTTGCCGGTGGATCTCAGCATCGTGCTCTACGCGGCTCTGTCGGCGCTGATCGCCATCGTCGGGTACCGGCTGATCCACCGGTTCGGCCGACTGGCGTCGCTGCTGTCGGTCGTGGTGTTCGTGTACCTGACCTTCCGGCTGGTCGGCACGCACGACCTCGGGCCGGTGCTGGCGGAACCGGAGCTGGACGTGCCCGCGTTCCTGCTCGCGCTGTCGCTGACCGCGTCGTGGCAGCTCACCTTCGGCCCCTACGTCGCCGACACCTCCCGCTACCTGCCCGCGAGCACCTCGATCCGGGCGACGTTCTGGTGGACCTACGGCGGCACCGCGCTCGGCGCGACGTGGGCGATGTCCTTCGGCGCGCTGGCCTACGCGGTCGCGGGTGAGCGGTTCAAGGGGCACGAAGTCGGCTACGTGGTGGGACTGGGCAGCGAGGCGCTGGTGCTGCCGCTGCTGCTGGCGATCGCGCTGGGCAAGCTCACGATCAACGTGCTCAACATCTACGGCGGGTACATGACGGTGGCCACGACGATGACCGCCTTCACCCGCCGGGCGGGGCTGTCACCGGCGATGCGGATCGGCTACATCGCGCTCGTCGGCGTGCTGGGCGGGGTGCTGGCCGTGCTGGGACGCGGTGACTTCCTGGCGAATTTCGTGCTGTTCCTGCACTTCCTGCTCTACTTCCTGACGCCGTGGAGCGCGATCAACCTGGTCGACTTCTACCTCCTGCGCAAGGAGCGCTACGACCTGGACGCGATGTACGACCCGGACGGCGCCTACGGACGATGGTGCGCTCCGGCGCTGGTGGCCTACTTCGCCGGTATCGCGGTGCAGATCCCGTTCTCCCATGTGGACGGTGTGTTCACCGGTTTCGCGGTGCCGCTGCTCGGTGGTGCCGACATCGCCTGGCTGCTCGGGCTGGCGGTTCCCGGCGCGATCTACTGGGCCGTCATGCGCAACCGCATCCGCTTGCGCACCTGACGTTCGGTCCCGCCACCGCCGATCGGGTGGCGCTGCTCCACCTCCGCCCACAGTGGACGCTCCGCGATGCGTCCGATTCATCCGGAGATGCCCCCTCGATCACTCTTTTGGTGGGTTCGGAGCGGCGGGGATGTGTTGTGGGGTGGGGAAGAGCGGGATCTGGCGAGAAGTGGTCGGTGGGGTTTTCCGGGTGGGAGCCGTCGGTCAAGGTTGTGGATCAAGAGCTCGCACGAGAGGTGTCCGGCCGTCCCGCGAACAGCGGATGGAGGTGTCGGTGAGCGCGAACGGAACCGAGCCCGGAGGACCGGGCGGGGCCACCCCGGTGCCCGCCGGTTCGCGGCGGCGCGTGGTCCGCCACCTCGAACCCGCCGAACTGGCCGACGTCGAACTGCTGCTGGACGGAGCTTTCCCGCCGCTGCGAGGATTCCTCACCGCCGCCGAGGCGTTCTCGGTGCGCAACCGGCAGTGCCTGCGCGGAGGAGCGCCCTGGCCGGACCCGCTGACGCTGCCGGTGGCCGACGAAGCCGTCGCGGCCGACGAGATCGAACTGCGCGACGGTGAAGGCGCTCCGGTGGCCGTGGTCCGCAACGAGGCTCCGTGGCACGACGAGACCGGCGCGCACGCCGCCGGGCCCGTCCAGGCCGCGGGCGAGCCCACCGGTGTGCTGCGCCGGATGCGCCCGCCAGCCGCGGAGGTGCGTGCGAAGTTGCCCGCCGGGCCGGTGCTCGGGTTGCTGCCGGAGGAACCGCTGCACCACCGCGAGCTCGCCCAGATCCGCGTGCTGGCCGCTGAGCTCGACGCGCACGTGCTGGTGCTGCCGAGGATGCGCGGGCCGCGTCCGGAGCTGCTCGTGCAGGCCCTGCTGGCCGCCGAGCCGGAACTGCCGGAAGGCACCACGATCGTGCCGGTCCCGCTGGTGCGCCGCACCGACCCGAAGCGCGACGCACTTCTGAGCGCGCACGTCGCGGCGGCCTACGGCGTTACGCACCTGATCTCGGAGCAGCCGTTGGAGCAGGCCCCGATCGAGGTCGTGGCGCCGCCGGAGGTGGTGCGCGACCGGGACGGCCGCTGGCGCCCGGCCGCGCAGGTCCCGCCGGCCGACCGCCGCCCCGGGCTCAGCGCCGAGCGGCTGCGCGAGCTGCTCGACCGCGGCGAGGCCCTGCCCGGCTGGTTCACCACCGCGGCCATCGCCGAGCAGCAGCGCAGGATCCACCCGCCGCTGGCCGCTCGCGGGTTCACCGTGCTGTTCACCGGGCTGTCCGGGGCGGGAAAGTCCACGCTGGCCCGCGCGCTGCGCGATGAGCTCAACCGGCACGACCACCGCGCGGTGACGCTGCTCGACGGCGACGTCGTGCGCCGCACCCTGTGCGAGGGCCTGGGCTTCTCGGCGGCGGATCGCAGCCGGAACGTGCGCCGCATCGGTTTCGTGGCCGCCGAGGTCACCCGGCACGGCGGTGCGGCGATCTGCGCGCCCATCGCGCCGTACCACGCCGATCGCGACGCGGTGCGCCGGATGGTGGCGGAGGTGGGCGGCTTCGTGCTGGTCCACGTCGCCACACCGCTGGGCGAGTGCGAGCGGCGGGACCGCAAGGGCCTGTACCGCAAGGCCCGCGCCGGTTCGCTGCCGGAGTTCACCGGCGTCTCCGCGCCGTACGAGGTGCCCGGCGACGCCGATCTCGTCCTGGACACCACCGGGCTCTCACCGGAGGAAGCGGTCGGACGCGTCGTGGCGCTGCTGCGCGAGCGGGGCTGGGTGGGGCCGTGGACTGGGGCGTAGCGGCGACCGGGCTGCTCACCGGACTGCTGGTGGGCATGACCGGAATGGGCGGCGGCGCGCTGACGATGCCGCTGCTCACGCTCGTGTTCGGCGTGCCGCCACTGGCCGCGGTGTCCTCGGACCTGGTGGCCGGTGCGGTGATGAAACCGCTGGGCGCGGCCGTGCACCTGCGCCGGCGCACGGTGCAGCCGAAGCTGGTCGGCTGGCTGTGCCTGGGCTCGCTGCCGTGCGCGGCGGTCGGCTCGCTGCTGGCCGGATCGCTGGGCAAGAGCGCGGAGTCGGTGCTCAAGGAAGTCGTCGGCGGCGCGGTGCTGCTCGCCGCGGGCATGTTGTTCCTGCGGATGCTGCTGGCCCGCCGCCGCGCTTCCGAGCCGGGCGGGTCGGTGGTGCGGCCGCTGCCGACGGTGCTGCTGGGCGCGGTGGCCGGGCTGGTCGTCGGCGTCACCTCGGTCGGCTCCGGCTCGATCATCATCGTCGTCCTGCTGCTGCTCAACAGCGGGCTGAGCTCGGCGCGGCTGGTCGGCACCGATCTCGTGCAGGCGGTGCCGCTGGTGCTGGTCGCGGCGGTCGGGCACCTGTTCGCCGGTGATGTCCACTTCGGACTCGTCGGCGCGCTGCTGGTCGGATCGCTGCCCGGAGTGCTGGTGGGAGCGCTGATCTCGGCGCGGGTGCCGGACCGCCCGGTGCGCGTGCTGGTGGGCGGCATGCTGGTGGCCACCGGGCTGGTGATGATCGGCGCGGACGTCCTGCTCGGCGGGGCGGCCGGGCTGCTGGCGGTGCTGCTCGGCGCGGCGCTTTCCGCTGGCGCGCAACGTGAATCCTCGCGGGCGGTGAACGTTCGGTGAGCAAGGACGGGGAGGTACCCGGGTGAACGTCGACGATCACGAGCTGGCCGCGCGGCTGGCGCAGCGGGCCGGGGAGCACCTGGTCGAGCTGCGGGCGGCGCAAGCGTCCACATCGGACCCGAAGGAGCTCGGAGCCGCCGGCGACGCGGCGGCGCACGCGCTGCTCGGCGCCGCGCTCGCGCAGGAGCGCCCGGAGGATCCGGTGTTGTCCGAACACGGAACGTCCGGCCCGGAGCGCAGTGCCGACCGGCGGCTCTGGATCGTCGACCCGCTGGACGGCACGCGGGAGTTCTCCGAGCCCGGGCGCACCGACTGGGCGGTGCACGTCGCGCTGGTCGACAAGCACGAGGTGAGCGCCGCGGCCGTGGCGCTGCCCGCGCAGGGCTTGGTGCTCGGCACCGCGCGGCCACCCGAGCCGCCTCCGCGCGGCAGCGGGCGCCCGCGGATCGCGGTCAGCCGCAGCCGTCCGCCGGAGTTCGTGCCCGGGATCGCCGAGCGCATCGGCGCCGAGCTCGTCCCGATGGGCTCGGCAGGCGCGAAGATCGCCGCGGTGGTGCTCGGCGAGGTCGACGCCTACCTGCACGACGGCGGTCAGTACGAGTGGGACAGCGCGGCCCCGGTCGGGGTCGCGCGCGCCGCCGGGCTGCACACCAGCCGCCTGGACGGCTCCGAGCTGGTCTACGGCCGGGCCGACCCGTGGCTGCCGGACCTGCTGGTCTGCCGGCCCGAGCTGGCCGGCGACCTGCTCGACGCGCTGTCGCGCACCCGACCGGAGAGGAGTCGCTGATGCTGTCCCGGCTGGACCTGCTGGAATCCGAGGCGGTGCACCTGATCCGCGAGGTCGTCGCCGAGTTCGACCGCCCGGCGCTGCTGTTCTCCGGTGGCAAGGACTCCGCGGTCCTGCTCAGGCTGGCGGAGAAGGCGCTGGCCCCGGCGCCGATCCCGTTCCCGGTGCTGCACGTCGACACCGGGCACAACTTCGAGGAGGTGCTGGACTTCCGCGACCGGCGCGCCGCCGAGCTCGGCGTCCGGCTGGTGGTGGCCTCGGTGCAGGAGTCGATCGATGCCGGGCGGGTGGCCGAGCCGACCGGCAAGGGCGCCAGTCGCAACCGCGCGCAGACCGTGACGCTGCTGGACGCCATCGCCGAGCACCGCTTCGACGCGCTGTTCGGCGGTGCGCGCCGCGACGAGGAACGCGCCCGCGCCAAGGAGCGGATGCTGTCCTTCCGGGACTCCTTCGGCCAGTGGGATCCGCGCAACCAGCGCCCGGAGCTGTGGAACCTCTACAACGGGATGATCCACCCCGGCGAGAACGTGCGCGCCTTCCCGCTGTCGAACTGGACCGAGCGCGACGTGTGGGCCTACATCGAGCGCGAGGGCGTGGAGCTGCCGTCGCTGTACTTCGCGCACGACCGCAAGGTCTTCGAGCGCGACGGGATGCTGCTGGCCGACACCCCGTTCCTGCCGCGCGAGCCGGGTGAGCAGCTCGTCGAGCGCTCCGTGCGGTTCCGCACCGTCGGCGACATGACCTGCACCGGCGCGGTGCCCTCGACGGCCGCCACGGTCGCCGAGGTGATCGCCGAGATCGCCGCGACCAGGGTGAGCGAGCGCGGGCAGACCCGCGCCGACGACCGCGCCAGCGCGGCCGCGATGGAGGACCGCAAGCGGGAGGGGTACTTCTGATGAGCGACGCACCGGTCTTCGCCCCGGCCGACAGCCTGCTGCGGTTCGCCACCGCCGGTGCCGTCGACGACGGCAAGAGCACCCTGATCGGCCGCCTGCTGCACGATTCCCGCTCGCTGCTGGCCGATCAGCTGGAAGCGCTGGAGCTGGCCAGCCGGGAGCGCGGCAACGCGGAACTGGACCTGGCGATGCTCACCGACGGGCTGCGCGCCGAGCGGGAGCAGGGCATCACCATCGACGTGGCGCACCGCTACTTCGAGACCGCGCGGCGGGCGTTCATCATCGCCGACACGCCCGGCCACGCCCAGTACACCCGGAACATGGTCACCGGCGCGTCCACCGCGGGCCTGGCGATCGTGCTGGTCGACGCCCGCAACGGCCTGACCGAGCAGAGCCGCAGGCATGCCGTGCTGGCCGGGTTGCTGCGGGTGCCGAGACTGGTGCTGGCGGTCAACAAGATGGACCTGGTCGGCTTCGACGAAACGGCGTTCCGCGCCATCACCGGCGAATTCGCCGCCTTCACCGCCCAGCTGGGCCTGCGCGAGGTCACCGCCATCCCGATCTCGGCGCTGCGCGGCGACAACGTCGTGCACCGCTCGGAGGCGATGCCCTGGTACGACGGACCGGCGCTGCTGGAACACCTCGAAGACGTCGAGGTCACCGACGAGGGCGCCGCGGGCGAGTTCCGGCTGCCGGTGCAGTGCACCATCCGAGCTCCGGGATATCGCGGCTACGCCGGGCAGATTGCCAGCGGCTCGATCGCCCCTGGCGAGGAGGTCCTGCACCTGCCCTCCGGGATGCGCAGCCGCGTGGTCGCCGTCGACACCGCCGACGGCGAGCTGGACCGGGGGAGGGCACCGCAGTCGGTGACCGTGCGGCTGGCCGACGACATCGACATCGGCCGCGGCGACATGCTCTGCGCTCCGGCGAATCCGCCGGTGGCGGCGACGGAGCTCACCGCATCGGTGTGCTGGATGTCGGCCGGATCGGCGCTCGAACCGGGCACGAGGCTGCTGCTCAAGCACACCACGCGCACGGTCAAGGCGCTGGTCTCCGGCATCGGCGACCGGCTGGAGATCACCACGCTGGAGCGCGGCCCGGCCGAACGCCTCCAGCTCAACGAGATCGGCGAGGTCGGCCTGCGGCTGGCGCAGCCGGTGTTCTGCGATCCCTACGCGGGCAACCGGTTCACCGGCGGCGCAGTGCTCATCGACGAAGCCACCCACGCGACCGTCGGCGCGGTCATGATCACCGGAGCGCGCTGAAGGCGGGACACGACAAGGAGCAGGAATGGTCCAGATCATCGGGGCCGGGTTCGGCCGCACCGGTACCGCGTCGCTGAAGGCGGCGCTGGAGCGACTCGGCTACGGCCCGTGCTACCACATGTTCGAGGTCATCGCGCAGCCCGACCGGGTGCAGCACTGGGCGCGTGCGCTGGACGGCGAGGTCTCCGACTGGGAGACCGTCCTCGGCGGCTTCAACTCCACAGTGGACTGGCCGGGGTGCACGTTCTGGCGCGAGCTGGTGGAGTTCTACCCGGACGCCAAGGTGCTGCTGACCGTCCGCGACCCGGAGAAGTGGTACGACAGCGTGCACAGCACGATCTACCAGTTCGCGCAGGAGGAACCCGAGGACGGCCATTCGTTCGCGAAGCTGCGCCCGACCGTGGAGCGGTTGGTCTGGGACGGCACCTTCGGCGGCCGCTTCGCCGACCGCGCGCACGCCATCGAGGTCTTCGAGGCGCACAACGCCGCCGTGCAGGCAGCGGTCCCGGCCGACCGGCTGCTGACCTACCGGGTCGGCGAGGGCTGGGAGCGGCTGTGCGACTTCCTCGGCGTGCCGGTGCCGGAGGAGGACTTCCCGCACGTCAACGACTCGTCCTCGATCCGCGAGCTGGTTGATCAGATCAGCCGCGACGGCAGGGTCCCCTCACCGTTCGAGTCCTGAACCGCCGACAGCCAGGTGCCGACCCGCTCGCGGAAGCGCTCAGGGGCGAGGCTCCCCGCCCCGTCGGGAAAGGCCGCCACGACCGGGACCCCGGTGACGCGAGGCAGCTCGGTGCGGTTGCACTGCTCGGCCAGGCCGAGCTCGTCCGGCACCGCGCCGAGCACCAGCCCCGCCGGTTCCAGGCCGCGGGAGCGCAGCGCGCCGACGGTGAGTTCGGTGTGGTTGAGCGTGCCGAGCCCGATGCGGGTCACGACGTAGATCCGCACCGGGTGGTCCCGGGCGAGATCGGCGGCGAGGTCCAGCAGCGTCCCGCCGCTGGTGTCGAGGCGGACCAGCAGTCCGCCCGCGCCTTCGACGACCACGGTGTCGTGTTTCCGGGCCAGTTCGCGGACGCGGGCGGCGTGCGCGCCGACCGGAGGGATCTCGACGCCGCGCAACCGGGCGGCGGTGTCGGGCGCCAGCGGGTCTTCGAGGCGGGTGAACTCGACGACCTCGCAGCCTGCCAGGTGCGCCACCGCGCGGATGTCGGGTTCGTCGGTGCCGACGCCGGTCTGCGCGGGCTTCACCGCGATCGTGCCCGGCCCGGCGCGAACGGCGAGCGCAGCAGTGGTCACGGTCTTGCCGACACCGGTGTCGGTGCCGGTGACGATGAGGATCACGGCCACCTCCGGTGGTCCTTGACGACCCGGGCCAGCGCCTCGACCGCGTGCTCCCAGCGCGCGTCGTCGAGGCCCGCGCGGGCGGTGATGCGGAGCCGGGACACGCCGTCCGGCACCGACGGCGGCCGGAAGCACCCCACCCGCACCCCGGCCTCCAGCGCCGCGGCCTGCGCCGCGACGGCGACCTGCGGAGAAGGCATCGGCACCGAGAGCACGGCACCCGCGGATCGCCGGACGCCGAGCCGGTCGGCGAGCTCGGCGCCGCGCTGGTGGATCCGCGACGGGAGCGCGGGTTGCCGGCGCAGGCAGCGCAGCGCGGTCAGCGCGGCGGCGGTGGGCGCCGGCGCCAGCCCGGTGTCGAAGATGAACGGACGCGCCCGGTTGACGAGGTGGTCGACGAGCGCGGCGGAACCGAGGACCGCACCGCCCATCGCACCCAGCGATTTCGACAGGGTCGCGGTCATGACCACGTTCGGGTCCTCGGCCATGCCGTGCAGCGCTCCTCGGCCACCGTCGCCGATGACACCGAGCCCGTGCGCTTCATCGACCACGAGAAGCGCGTCGTGATCGGCGCAGACCGCGGCGAGATCCGGCAGCGGAGCGGCGTCGCCGAGCACCGAGTAGACCGATTCGGTCAGCACCAGCGCCCGCCGGTCACCGGCCGCGGCCAACGCCTTCCGGACCGCGGCGACGTCGTTGTGCGGGACCACCTCGATCGCCGCCCGGGTCAGCCGCGCGGCGTCGATCAGCGAGGCGTGCACGTGCGCGTCGGAGACGATCAGCGACTGCTTGTCCGCCAGCGCCGTCACCGCCGACAGGTTGGCCTGATAACCCGTCGAGAAGACCAAAGCCGCTTCGCGGCCGGTGAATTCGGCGAGTTCGCGCTCCAGGTCGACGTGCAGCGAGGTGGTGCCGGTGACCAGCCGGGACGCGCCCGCGCCCGCTCCCCAGCACAGCGCCGCATCGGCGGCGGCCCGGCGCACCGCGGGATGCAGGCTCAGCCCCAGGTAGTCGTTGTTGGCGAGGTCGATGACGTCCTCATCGGCCGCCCGGGGTCGCAGCGCGCGCTGCAACCCGGCGTCCTCGCGCCCTGCCCGCTGCTCGGCGAACCACTCCGCCCAGCCGCTCATGCGCGTTCCGCCTCTCCGCGATTCACAGTGGTGGTTGCGTTCGGCGCGATCTTGCGTTGGGGGGTTTCTTGTGGCTGGTTTGCGTCACGTTCCCCTGAGGTGCGGTTGCGCAGGGCTGGGGTTGGCACAGGGCTGCTCATCCCGCGTCCGCAGCGGCCGCGATCCCGGCGCAGATGGCGGCGACGTCCTCGTCGCTGCACACGTACGGCGGCATGGTGTAGATCAGGTCCCGGAACGGGCGCAGCCACACGCCTTCGGCCAGACCCGCTTCGGTCGCCTTGACCACGTCGACGGGGTGGTCGAGCTGGACCACGCCGACCGCACCGAGAACGCGCACGTCGACAGCGTCGATCCCGTGCAGCGCCTGCAATCCGGTGTTGATCCGCCGCACGTCGGCGGCCCAGCCGCCGGTGCTCAGCAGATCCAGGCTGGCCGAGGCGACCGCGCAGGCCAGCGGATTGCCCATGAAGGTCGGCCCGTGCATGAGAACGCCGGAATCGCTGGCCGACAGGCCGCGGGCGACCTCCGCCGTGCACATCGCGGCGGCCAGCGACAGGTAGCCGCCGGTGAGCGCCTTGCCCACGCACAGCACGTCGGGAACCACCCCGGCGGCTTCCGCGGCGAAAAGCGTGCCGGTCCGGCCGAAACCGGTGGCGATCTCGTCGAAGACCAGCACCAGGCCGTGCTCGTCGGCGACCTCGCGGAACACCGCCAGGCATTCGGCGGGGTAGGGGTGCATCCCGCCCGCGCCCTGCAGCAGCGGCTCCACGATCAGCCCGGCGAGCCGGTCGGCGTGCTCGGCGGCCAGCGCCCGGAAACCCGCTGCCCACGCGGCGACATCGCCGCCCAGGCCGGGCGGGCGCTCGCCGAAGACCTGCTCCGGCAGCACCCCGGACCACATCGCGTGCATGCCGCCGTCGGGATCGCACACGCTCATGCAGTCGAAGGTGTCGCCGTGGTAGCCGCCGCGCACGGTGAGGAACCGGGTCCGCCCCGGCCGGCCGGCGCCGCGCTGGTACTGCAGCGCCATCTTCATCGCCACCTCGACGCTCACCGAGCCGGAATCGGCGAGGAAGACGCGGTCGAGCCCCTCCGGCGCGAGGTCGATCAGGCGCCGGGCCAGCTCGACCGCCGGTTCGTGGGTCAGCCCGCCGAACATCACGTGCGCCATCCGGTCGAGCTGGCGGCGCACCGCCTCGTCGAGCACCGGGTGCCGGTAGCCGTGGATGGCCGACCACCACGACGCCATCCCGTCCACCACCTCGCCGACGCCGTCGAGGCGGATGCGGCTGCCCGCGGCCCCGGTGACCAGGCGGGTCGGTGCCGGATCGGTCATCGAGGTGTACGGGTGCCACAGGTGCTCGCGGTCGAAGGCGAGCAGTTCCGCCGCGCTCATCAGGCGTTCGGGAGCAGGTCGGTGCCCGCGCCGCGTCGCCGGATCACCGGGTCGGCCGCGCGCTGCGCGAGGTCCTCCTCGGAGCCCTGCACGACGAAACCGCTGTCGCGGATCATCTCCAGGTCCGCCTCGGCGGCCTGGCCCTCCGAGGTGAGGTAGTCGCCGAGGAAGATCGAGTTGGCGACGTGCAGGGCGATCGACTGCAGCGAGCGCAGGTGCATCTCGCGACCGCCCGCGATGCGGATCTCCCGGTCCGGGCAGACGAAGCGCGCCATCGCCAGGATCTTCACGCAGCGGGTCGGGGAGAGCTCCCAGGTGTTCTCGAACGGGGTGCCGTCGAAGGGCATCAGGAAGTTCACCGGGATCGAGTCCGATTCCAGGTCCCGGAGTGCGAACAGCGCCTCGACGAGCTGCTCATCGGTCTCGCCGAGCCCGGCGATCAGGCCGGAGCAGGGCGAGATCCTCGCGCCCTTGGCCTTCTCCACGGTGTCCACGCGGTCGGCGTAGGTGTGGGTCTGGACGATGTTGTCGTGGTGGCTCTCGGCGGTGTTGATGTTGTGGTTGTAGGCGTCCACACCGGCGTCCTTGAGCCGCTCGGCCTGGCCCTCCTTGAGCAGCCCCAGGCAGGCGCAGACCTCGACGCCGGGGTGCTCCCGCTTCAGCGCCCCGACCACCTCGACCACCTTGTCGATGTCCCTTGTGGACGGTCCGCGTCCGGAGGCGACCAGGCACACCCGGCTGGCGCCGCCGCCGAGCCCCGCCCCGGCCTGCGCGAGGGTCTCGGCCTCGGAGAGCCACGAGTACTTCAGGATCGGCGCGCTGGAGCCCAGCGCCTGCGAGCAGTAGTTGCAGTTCTCCTGGCAGAGGCCGGATTTCAGGTTCACCAGGTAGTTCACCTTCACCGCGTTGCCGAAGTGTGCGCGGCGCAGCCGGGCGGCCGCGGCGACGACGGACATCAGCTCGGCGTCGTCGGCGCGCAGCACCGCGAGGGCGTCCGCCGGGGTGGCCGGGGTGCCGGCGAGGACCGCGTCGGCGAGCTGGTGGAAGTGGGCGCTCATCGCTTCTCCGGATTGTCGAACCTGAACAGCGTTCACCTGAACGGCGTTCAGGCTAGACTGGGCGGGTCGATCGGTCAACGGGAGGTTCCGGGTGCGCTACCACCGCAGCGACGTCGTGGCCCGCGCGATATCGGTGCTCGACGAGTACGGGCTGGAGTCGCTGACGATGCGGCGGCTGGCCACCGAACTCGGCGTGCAACCGAGCGCGCTCTACCACCACGTGCCCAACAAGCAGACGCTGCTGGCCGCGGTCGCCGACGAGATCCTGCTCCGGGGCAAGCGGCCCCGCCGCGCCGAGCGCTGGGACCGGCGGGTGGTCGAGATCTGCAGCGAGCTGCGGGACGCGATGCTGGCCTACCGCGACGGCGCCGAAGTCGTGGTCACCGCGCACACCTTCGGCCTCGGCGCCGGCGAACCCGCGGGCCAGCTGCGCGCTGCGCTGCGCGACGGCGGCCTGTCCGAGGACGTGGTCGACGTCGGCACCCGGGCCCTGCTGCACCTCGTGTTCGGCCACACCGTGGAGGAGCAGATGGCGCTGCAGGCGGCCAGCGCCGGAGCGATCAACCACGCACCCGGCGGCCCGGCGGACTTCGAGCGCGGGCTCGACCTGGTGCTGGACGGCCTGCGAGCCAGGGTCAACGGCTGACGTCATCACCTCACCGGGTGGTCTTGGCCCGGTGGCGGCGGAATGTGCCGCCGCGACGGTGCGGCGTGGGGCATCGTGGGCGCGGGGCTGACCTGGACAGATCCGGCTGCCCGCCCGCCGAAGCCCGAGAAGACCGCGAAGGACACCCGCGCCGTGAACAGCGTCAACGAAGCGCTGCAGCTCTACCCGGAGCTCGCGATCCTGGTCGGCATCCAGACGCTGTGGACCTTCTGGATCCTGACCGATCCGCTCGGGCGCCCGGAATGGCTGGTCGGCGTGGTGAGCTGGCCCGAGCACAGCGACGCGCTCTGGATCGCCGACCGGCAGCACGCGCTGGCCGCCCGGCTGCTGGTGGCCACGCCCTCCGGCGGGATCGTCTGGCAGTCCTCGGGCACGCTGGCGGCGACCATCGACGCGCTGAGCAACCTCCCGGCTCCCGGCACTCCCGGCGCGCCGTGCGAGGTCCTCAAGCCCGGGCCGTTCTGGCCCCCGGCCCGGCTCTGCTGATCAACCCCAGGTGGTCGCCGCGGCCAAGGCGATCGTCGCGCCGTCCGGGTCGGTGATCGCCAGCGCCTCGCCGAGCAGCGGGTGGTCGAACCGGTCGGCGATCTCGGCGCCCACCTCGGCGACCAGCTTCTCCGCCACGGTCAGGTCTTCCACCGCGAAGTAGCACAGCCAGCCCCAGGCCGCCGCGACCTGCCGGTCCGTCCTGGTGGCGAGCGGCCGGTCGTCGACCAGGTACTCCGCGCCGCCGGCGGTGGGACGCACCGCCCAGTTCAGCGTCCCGGCCCAGAATGCGTCGGCCCGGGCCGGATCGCTGGTGGCCAGCTCGATCCAGCAGGGCTCGCCCGGGCGGGGTTCGGGGGCCAGCGGGCCGTGCTGGGCGCGGCCCTTGGCGATCCGGGCCAGCGCGTCGTCCGGGCCGGTGAGCGCGCAGTTCGGGGAGCTCCCGGCGAACACCGGCCGCCAGCCCGGCAGCTCGCCCGCGCGGGGCTTGCGGATCGTCGCGCAGCGGCGGTTGCCGACCCAGCAGTCGAAACCGCGACCGGTCGGGTCCGGGTTCCAGTCGAGCAGCGCGCGGTAGCGGACCGCGGAAGCCACCGGGTCCGGGCTGATCAGGTCGACGCGGCGCAGGCCGCGGACCACGGGTCGTGCGGGCACGGTCGACACCTCGTCACCGCTGGGGACCAACCCATCCTGGTCACCTCCCGAGCCCCGCACAAGCCTCCGTTCGCCCTCACCGCAGCCGTTCCAGCTCCACGGCCACGTCCACCACCTGCGCGGCGAGCTTGCGCAGCTCGCCGTGGTCGGCGGTGTCGTCGACCGCGGTGACCACGTCCTCGGCGGCGCAGCGCAGCTGGAACAGCCGGTCCTGCAGGTCCGCCAGCTCCGCGGCGGAGAGCACCACCGCGTCCTCCGGCAGCCCGCCGCGCTGCACCGCGGTGCGGCGCTCGTAGGCGCGCTGGCGGCAGGACTGCGCGCAGTACAGGCGTGGACGCCCCTGGCGGCCGGCCTCCGGAACGCGTCGCCCGCACCAGGCGCAATGCCGGATCTGCCGCTGGCGCCGGGAGGGCTGGTCAGAGATATCCACGATCGGTCACGTTAGTCAAGGGCCCCGCCTGCGCGATGCAGGCACGCCGATCGGGCAGAGTTGTCCGGTGTGACGCATCCTTTCCTGCTCGGCCCCCGGCCCCGCGCCTTCGCTCACCGCGGGTGGCACCTCGGGGAGCTGCACGACCTGGAGAACTCGCTGAGCGCGTTCCGGCGCGCCGCTGAGGAAGGCTTCCACTACATCGAGACCGACGTGCACGCCACGGCCGACGGCGTGGTGGTGGTCAACCACGATCCGACGCTGGATCGCACCAGCGACGGTCGCGGCACCATCCGGCGGCTGCCGTGGTCGGCCGTGCGCACCGCGCGGATCGGCGGCCGGGAGCCGGTGTGCTCGCTCGACGAGGTGCTGGAGGAGCTGCCGGAGGTCTTCTTCAACATCGACGTCAAGGAGGACTCGGCGGTGGAGCCGGTCCTGCGGACGCTGCGCGCGCACAAGGCCTGGGACCGGGTGTGCTTGGCCTCCTTCGCCGAGCAACGGCTGGCCCGGCTGCGGCGCGCCGCCGGGCCCGAGCTGCTGACCTCGACCGGGAAGCGGTCGGCCGGGTTGCTGTGGCTCGGTTCGCGGTGGGGCGGCTGGCCGCTGCGCTCGCTGGTCGCCGGGGGTGCGGCGCAGGTGCCGCAGGGGTTCGGCGGGGTGCGCGTGATCGACCGCCGGTTCATCCGGCAGGCGCACCGCTGGGGGATCGAGGTGCACGTCTGGACCGTCGACGACCCCGGCGAGATGCGGCAGCTGCTCGACGCCGGGGTGGACGGGCTGGTCACCGACCGGCCCGACCTGCTGAACCAGGTGCTGCGCGAGCGCTTCGGCGAGCCGCAGTCGGAGGTGAGCGGATGAGTACAACTACGCAATGTCCCCGCTCGGGCCTCCACCGTGTTCGATCGAGCCAGTAAGGTCCGGTTACCCCCAATCGAGTGACATTGGCTTCGGAGGACCGAACGGATGAGCGTGATGGGCAGCGACGTGGCACCGGACGCCGCGCAGCGGCGCCGGGAGCAGCGTGGTTGGTGCTGGTACGACTGGGCCAACTCGGTGTTCCCGACCTCGGTGTCGACGGTCTTCCTGTCGCTCTACCTCACCGCGGTGGCCACCTCGGCGGCCAAGGCGGACACCGAGCGCAACGGCCTGAACCCGTGCCCCGGCGGCAACGCGCTGGTGGACTGCGACATCTCGGTCTTCGGGCTGAGCTTCCCGGCAGGATCGCTGTGGGGGTACCTGCTGTCGGTGGCCACCGTCGTGCAGGTGCTGGTCCTGCCGATCACCGGGGCCATCGCGGACCGCTCCAGCAACAAGCGGCTGATGCTGGCCGTGCTGGCCTTCGGCGGCGCCGCGACCACCGCGCTGCTGGCGCTGGTCGGCGGGCAGAACTGGCAGCTGGGCGTGGTGCTGTTCATCCTCGCCAACATCTGCTTCGGCGCCTCGGTGGTGGTCTACTACTCGTTCCTGCCGGAGATCGCCAACGCCGATGAGCGGGACATGGTCTCCACCAAGGGCTGGGCCTTCGGCTACTTGGGCGCCGGCGTCGCGCTGGCCCTGCACCTGGTGATCTACCTCTTCCACGACTCGTTCGGCATGGACTCCGACGCCGCCGTGCGGGTGATCTTCCTGTCCTCGGGCGTGTGGTGGGCGGCGTTCACGCTGCTGCCGCTGGCGGCGCTGCCCCGGCGCCGCACGCCGGAGGGCGAGCAGGCCGCCGCGCCTCGCCCGACGACGACCGTCATGGAGGGCTTCAAGCAGCTGAAGAGCACGCTGCGCGAGGCCAAGCACTTCCCGCTGACCCTGGCGTTCCTGGGCGCCTACTGGATCTTCACCGACGGGATCGCCACCGTCGTCCAGGTCGCGCCGCAGTACGGCAACCTGGAGCTGAAGCTGCCGCAGGACGCGCTGATCGTCACCGTGCTGATCGTGCAGTTCATCGCCTTCATCGGCGGCATGCTGCACGGCCTGCTGGCCAAGTACATCGGCGCCAAGAAGACGATCCTGATCAGCCTGTCGATCTGGCTGGTCGTGGTCGTCACCGCCTACTTCGTGCAGGCCGGGCAGGAGATGCAGTTCTACGGCCTGGCGGTGGGCATCGGCCTGGTGCTCGGCGGAACGAACGCGCTGTCCCGTTCGTTGTTCAGCCAGATGGTGCCACCCGGTCGGGAGGCGGAGTACTTCTCGCTGTACGAGATCGGGGAGCGCTCCACCTCTTGGCTGGGGCCGCTGGTGTTCGCAGGCGTCGGGCAGGCCACCGGGTCGTTCCGGCTGGCCATCATCTCGCTGGTGCTCTTCTTCGCCGTCGGCCTGCTGCTGGTGGCGCTGGTGCCGGTGCGGCGGGCCATCGAGGCGGTGGGCAATCCCGCGCCGAAGGTGCTCTGAGAGCGCTGTCGGTGAAGCCGTCCGCTGAACGACCCCTGAGCAGCGCAACCACCGACGAGCTCGGGGAGGACGGCGGGTCACACTGCGGAGCGCACCTGTCGGGTGACGCTCCGCATCCGCTCTGCCGTTCCGGTGCCGTTGCTCCAAGCTGGTGATGGGGGAGTTGGGCCCGCACGGCGTGTTCGGTATATGCCGGTACGCTGCGTCGTGAAAGCGGGGAACGAAGTGCAGCTACATTCCGTTACTTCTTTTCCGAGGCCCTGCTCCGTCCGTGGCGTGATCTATGTCCCACTCTCGACGTTTTCCCTGGATGTGGTTTAGCCAGAGTGGCTCAACATCTGGCACTATCACCCGTTCGAACGCACCTATAGATTGCCAGTGGGATAACGCGTCACGAACGCGGACCGACTGCATCTCTAGGGAGAAGGCTGTCGTTGACGGGTGAACAACGTCACCGACGGCAACCAGAAGCATGACACCGGGAACAGACGACGGGGCGCCCGTCGTTGCACACGGTGAGCACAACCGCCCGGGCTCGGCCCCGGGCCGAAGTGAAAGGAACCGTCATGGCCGACCGCGTTCTGCGTGGCAGCCGGCTCGGAGCAGTGAGCTACGAGACCGATCGCAACCACGACCTCGCACCGCGCCGGACGGTGCGCTACGCCTGCCCCAAGAGCCACGAGTTCGAGGTGCCGTTCTCCGACGACGCCGAGGTGCCGCCGACCTGGGAGTGCCGTCTGCACGGCACCGAGTCGAAGATCATCGACGGCAACGAGCCGGAGCAGAAGAAGGCCAAGCCGCCGCGCACCCACTGGGACATGCTCCTGGAGCGACGCACCATCCCGGAGCTCGAAGAGCTGCTCACCGAGCGGCTGGACCTGCTGCGGGCGCGCCGAGGCCGCTGACCCCGGAAGCACGACGGCAAAGCGCCTGGGACCCACCTCCCAGGCGCTTTGACGTGCTTGCCGAGCTGTGCGGTCAGCGGCGGAGGGAGCGCAGGACTCCCGCCGCTTGGTGGGCCCGTCGGCGCAGGCCCCACTTGGTCACCCGCACCAGGGCTTCGCGGACCACTTCGGCATCCATCTTGGACGTGCCGGCTTCGCGCTCCACGAAGGTGATCGGCACTTCCACCACCACGAAGCCCGCCTCCACCGCGCGCCACGCCAGGTCCACCTGGAAGCAGTAGCCCTGCGAGGCGACGTCGTGCAGCCGGACCGTCTCCAGCACCTCGCGCCGGTACACCCGGAAGCCGGAGGTGATGTCGTTGATGGACACCCCCAGCGCCAGCTTCGAGTAGGTGTTCGCGCCGCGGGAGAGCAGCGCCCGGTACCAGGGCCAGTTCACCGTCCGCCCGCCGGTCACGTAGCGCGAGCCCAGCACCACGTCGGCCCCGGTGCCGTCCGGTCCGAGCATGCCGATCAGCCGGGGCAGGTCCTCCGGCGCGTGCGAGCCGTCCGCGTCCATCTCGATGATCGCGGCGTAGTCGCGGGCCAGCGCCCAGTCGAAGCCGGCCACGTAGGCCGCGCCCAGCCCGGCCTTCTCGGTGCGGTGCAGCACGTGCACCCGCTCGTCCTCGGCGGCCAGCCGGTCGGCGATCTCACCGGTGCCGTCCGGGCTGCCGTCGTCGACGACCAGCACGTGCGCCGCGGGCAACGCGGCGGACAGCCGGCGCACGATCGGTTCCAGGTTGTCCCGCTCGTTGTAGGTCGGGATCACCACCAGCACCGCGTCGGGGCTTGGCCGGGTCGACATCCATGTCCTCCTAGCCGGTCGCGCGGACCGGCCGTGCGTTTCGGTCGGGTGTTGTCTCGGCGGCGGGCTCAGCCGCGGCGGGGCCGCCACCAGGTGGCCACCAGCGCGCCCACCGCCAGCGCCACCAGCGCCCACGTCGTCGCGGATCCGAGCTGGGTGGCCACCGTCAGCGTCGAGCGCAGCGGCACCTCGGCGATCAGATTCTGCGCGGTGAACTGCTCGGTCTGCTCGCTGACGGACCCGTCGGGCCGCACCACGGCGCTCACGCCGCTGGTCGAGGCCACCACGACGGCGCGCCCGTGCTCGACCGCGCGCAGCCGGGCCATCGCCAGCTGCTGGTAGCTCATCTCGGAGTAGCCGTACCAGGCGTTGTTGGTGGGCAGCGCCAGCACGGTCGCGCCCTGCTGCACCGCGCCGGTGTACACGTCGTCGTAGGCGACGTCGTAGCAGATGCCCACGCCCACCTGGATGCCGCCGACGTTGAGCAGTCCTGGCTCGTCGTCCGGAACCATGTCCTGCGGGAAGCGGTCCACGAACGGGCTGACCTCGCGCGCCAGCGAGCGCATCGGGATGGTCTCGGCGAACGGCACCAGGTGCTGCTTGACGTAGCGGTCGCCCGCGCCGGTGGCCGGATCCCACTGGACGATCTGGTTGCGCAGCGAGCCGTCGGCGTCCTTGCCGAGACCGCCCACCACCAGCGGCACGCCGAGCTGCGCGGCGATGGCCGAGAGCTCCGGGTCGGTCCGGGCCGGCCCCCAGCTGCCGACCTGCTCGGGCAGCACGACGAAGTCCGGCTGCGGCATCCGCCCCGCCTGCACGTCGGCGACCAGCTTCTTCGCGGCCGCGATGTGGTTGGCCTTCAGCGTGCCGTCCTCGTAGAGCAGCCCGAGCCCGATGTTGGGCGCGTTGCCCTGCACGATCGCGACCCGTGCGGTCCCGCCCTCCGCGTCGGTGCCGATGAACGGCGACATCACCGCGCCACCGATGACCGGCACCAGGACCACGGCCAGCGGAGCGGCCCAGTTGCGCCGTGCGCGCAGCCGGAAGGCCAGTTCCGCGAGGCCGCCGCCGATCAGGGCGACGGCGAAGGAGACCAGCGCGCTGCCGCCGAGCGCGGCCAGCGGCAGGAGCATCCCGGTGTCCTGGGTGAAGGCCAGCCGGCCCCACGGGAAGCCGCCGAAGGGCACGCTGGAGCGCAGCACCTCGAAGGCGAGGAACATCGCGGCCATCCACACCGGACCGCCGGGCAGCCTGCTGACCCGCGCCATCCCGGCGCCGGCGAGGCCGACGAACAGCGCCTCGACCGCTGCCACGCCCAGCCACGGCCACGGGCCGAAGTCGGCGCCGAGGAAGTCCTGCAGCCAGCCCAGCAGCGGCATCAGGAACGAGAAGCCGAACAGCAGGCCGTAGCCGAACCCGGCGCGGGCGCTGCGGTGCCGGATCACCGCGGCGAACAGCGCGAACGCGATCGGCGCCAGCCACCACAGCTCCCGGGGCGGCGATCCGGCGTAGAGCGCGAACCCGGCCGCGACGGCCGCCAGGACGCGCAGCGGCCAGGCTGATCGACCTCTGGTTCTGCTGCGATCCGGCCGGGCGGTGCGCTGCGGACGAGTCGTGGGGGAAGCCAAACGATCAACCTTCTAGGTGCCGCGTGCCGGCCGGGCCGGAACGCCGAACGTCGTGCCGAACGAGGTGCGCGAACGGTCGGCGCGCACTTGACAAATGTACGCCGGGGCACGACAGGCACGGGGCAAGGGCGGCTGATCAGGTGGTGCTGGAGCCAGGCGGGTGCGTCCGGCCGGCAGGTGGGCCATGCTGGAGCGCCAGTCGATCTAGGAGGTGCTCCGTGACGGAAGAGCTCGGTGGTGGCCGGCACCCGGTCATCGCGCTGCACGGGTGGTTCGGGTCGGGAGCCGCCTGGCGGCCGGTGCACCCGCACCTGGACGGCAGCCGGTTCCGGTACGTCTTCCCGGACTACCGCGGCTACGGCAGGCGGATCGGCGAACCCGGCGAGCACACCCTCGCCGAGGCCGCGCAGGACGTGCTGGCGCTCGCCGACGAGCTGGGCTTCGACCGGTTCTCCATGATCGGCCACTCGATGGGCGGCGCGGTGATGCAGCGCGTGCTCGCCGACGCGCCGGAGCGGGTGCGGGCCTTGGTCGGCATCTCGCCGGTGCCGGCCAGCGGGGTGCCGTTCGACGAGCAGGGCTGGGAGCTGTTCACCGGTGCGGTGGCCGAACCCGGCAACCGCCGCGCCATCCTCGACCTGACCACCGGCAACCGGCTCACCGGCGTGTGGCTGGACGCGGCCGTGCGCCACTCCCTGGCGCACTCCGACCGGCGGGCCTTCGGCGACTACCTGGAGGCGTGGGCGAAGGCCGACTTCCACGCCGAGATCCAGGGCAACCCGGTGCCGGTGAAGGTGATCGTCGGTGAGCACGACCCGGCGCTGGGCGCGGCGACCATGCGGGCGACCTTCCAGCAGCACTACCCGAACTGCGAGCTGGAAACCCTGACCAACGCCGGGCACTACGCGATCGACGAGACGCCGATCGCGCTGGTCACGAGCATCGAGAGGTTCCTCGCCGCCGTCGAGGACTGAGCCGCCGTCGAGTTCGATGACTTGCCGGATCCCGGCCGACACGAAGCGTTACGCTGGGCGCTGGTGATCTTCGGCGCGAGAGGGGCGGGCGATGACCGGGGACGTCGGCGGTGACAACCGCTTCGACGGCGAAGCGGAGAACGTCGTGCAGGCGCGCGACATTCACGGCGACGTCCACTTCCACGCGCCCGAATCGCCCAACCCGCCGCCGAAGCAGGTCCCGCTGCCGAGCCGGTTCTTCACCAACAACGAACGGCAGCTCGCCGAGATCGGCGAGTTCCTGCGGCCGGGCGCCGATTCCGGGCAGCGGCCACCGGGAGTGGTGGTCGTGCAAGGTCTGCCGGGCAGCGGGAAGAGCGAAACCGCCTACCAGTGGGCCCACGACCACCGCGACCACTACCCGGACGGCGCGTTCTACGCCCGGCTGGCAGCGGGAACGGACGAGCCCGGGCTGGTGAGCGAGGCGCTGCACCAGTTCCTGGTCGCCGTCGGCTACAAGACGGCGGAGCTCCCGGCCGGTCTGGACGCCCGCTCGAACCTGTTCCGGTCCTGGAGCAGCAGCAAGAAGGTCGTGGTCGTGATCGACGACGCGATCACCGCGGCGCAGGTCGTGCCCCTGCTGCCGGGCGAGGGGAACTCGGCGGTGCTGGTGACCGAGGCGCGGTCGTTGAGCGCGCTGCGGGTTCGCGCGGGCGCGGAGTTCGTGCCGCTCGATCCGCTGACCGACGATGCCGCGCGGCTGCTGGTGTCCCGCATCGTCGGCGGGGCGAAGGACTTGAGCGGGGAGGCCGATCAGGTCGACCGGCTGATCGAGCTGTGCGAGGGGCAGACGATCGCGCTGTGCGTCGCCGCCGCGGAAATCGCCAGCAGTCCCGCGCGGCCGGTGGCCCGGCTGGTCCGCGAGCTGTCGAAGGAAGGGCAGCTCCTGGGGCGGCTGTCGCGCGATGCGGATCTGTCGGTCAAAGCCGTGTTCAACACCGCGGTGGCACGCCTCGACGCGGAGGCGCGGCAGCTGTACGCGGCGTTCGGGCAGCACCCGGGCGCCGGTGAGGTGAGCTTGGCGGCGTTGGCGGCGGCCGTCGAGCACGACGAGGACGACGTGCGGGAAGTGCTGGACCGGCTCACCTCCGCGCACCTGATCCGCGAGGTCGCCGAGGACCGCTACTTCGCCTACAGCCTGGTCCGCGAACACGCCCGCGAACTCGGCGGGTCCGCTGTGCGCGAGCGCTTCACCGAGTTCTACGTCCGCCGCGCCCTGGCCGCCGGACACGCGGTCCGGCCGAACCGGGGATGGCTGGAAGCGCTGTGGCCGGGCTTCGAGCCCGAGCCGGTCGACGTCGGCGAAGCACGGGAGTGGCTGGCCGCCGAGCGGGCCAACCTGCGCGCAGTCGCCAAGCGGCTGCACGAGACAGGCTCGGAGCAGCTCTGCCAACTGGCCGTCGCGCTGTGGCCGTTCCAGGAGCAGGGCAAGCACATCGACGACATGGACGTGATCAACGGGCACGCCGCCGACGTCGCCGGTCATCGCGGGCTGACCTTCGCCGCCGGACTCGCGTTGATCCAGCGGGGCTTCGCATTCCAGGCGCGCGGGGAATCGGACAAGGCCGCCGAGCTGTTCGCCGAAGGCGAGGAGAAGGCCCGCGCGATCTCCCGGGACGACCTGGCCGCCACCGCCGTGGAATCGCTGGGAATCAGCTTGCGGAACCAGGGTGACCGCCACGGTGCGCGCACTGCGCTGGAGCGCAACCTGGAAATGGCGGAGCGGCTGGCCGATCCGCGACGATTGGCGCTCGCCCGGATGCACCTGGGATCCGTCGCCGAGGCCCAGCGCGGTGAGCACTTGCTCGATCAGGCACTCGCCGAATTCGCCGCCGAGCCCTACAACGCCGCGAAGACCCGCATGTGGCGTGGGCGGCGGCGCACCGAGCAGGAGCGCTACGACGACGCGAAGGCCGACCTGGGCGCTGCGCTGGAGTACATGACCGCGCACGCCCACCACTTCGACCGGGCGCAGGTGCTGGTCGGTCTCGGCGACAACGCGTGTGCCGCAGGCGATTCCGAGGCGGCGCAGGAGCACTACCTGGAGGCCGCGACGATCTGCCGGACCCGGGGCTTCGCCGAGCTGGGCGAGCAGGTGCGCGTCCGGCTCGATCAGTCCTCGAAGGACAGCTGAACCGGCTCGGTGCGCGGGCCCAGCTGGAGCTGCTCGGGGAGCTCGTGCGGCGTGCGGCCGGAGCACAGCCAGGCGTGCACGACGGCGGCGCACGCCGGGCCGAGGTCGTCGGCGCCCTGGAACCGAACCACGGGCTGGTCGGTGCCGCTGATGATCCAGTCGCCCGCGCGGTCCCGCGTCGCGGCGAGCAGGCAGCCGGGCAGGCGGGACAGCGAAGCGCTGATCCACCGCAGCGGATCGTCGTAGCGGTCGTCGTGGACGAGGACTTCGGCCAGCTCCAGCCATCGCCGGTCCGGTTCGTCCGCGCAGGTCACGAGAACTCCTCCGGAGACCGCCGGTTCGTCCAGCGCCGTCGCCGGGAATCGCGTCACGGACGCGGACCGGTCGGCCAGCCGCACCTGGATCAGCTGGCTCCCGGCTCCGGGCGGTTGCGCGGCCGGGAGTGGGACTGCGGCAGAATCCGCCGGGACAGGCGGTTCCGGCAGGTCCAGGCGGGTGTAGATCTCGGCGCGCAGCAACGCCGCCGACCGGCCCGGCTCGGACGTTGCGAGCTCGGTGATGTGGGAGTGCTCGGCCGGTGAATGTCCCGCGATCGCCGCGTCGACCTGCCCAGCCAGGGGTGCTTCCGGATCCAGGCGCGGCGCGGTTCGCAGGAGGGCTGCGATCGGCGAAGCCGGGTCGACGGTCTCCTCCGGCCAGGTGGCGAGCAGGACCGGCGTGCCCAGCGCGGCCGAGTAGAACGTCACCGATCCGTGGTCGCCGATCGTGACATCAGCTGCCACCAGCGCGGCCCGCCAGCCCTCCTCCGGTGGCAGCACCACCACGCCTGCCCTGGCGCACTCGGCCAGCCACATCCGCACCTGCCACGGCGAATGGCCGTGCCAGATGTTCGGGTGCAGCGCCACCACGACGCGGTACTCGTCCAGCGGCAACTGGCGGGCGAGCCGCAGGACCAGCGACGGGTGCCTGCCGAACAGGGACGCCTGGCCCCAGGTGGAGGAGACCGCGACGCAGCGCTGGTCAGGACCGATTCCGAGCCGGTTGCGGTAGGAATCGCGCAGCGGGCGGCTGGCCAGCATCCGGTCGAAGCAGGGATCGCCCGCGACCAGCGCGGCCGGGAGGGCTTGCGGGCAGTAGCGTGCGAGGCGGTCCCGCTGCTCGTGGTGCGACAGGACCGCGACCGAGGGAACTACCTCGCCCTCGTGCAGCAACCACGCATCGGAAAGACCGAAGACCGGATTTCCTGGAGTTTCCTGGAGTTTCCCGGAGTTTCCCGGAGTTTCCCGGAGTTTCCCGGAGTTTCCCGGAGTCGAGGAACTTATTGTATCCCATTCCGTGCGGCAGAACGATCAACGGCGCCCGGACCTCGTGCAGCGCTCCGCCGTAGCTGGCCGAGACGGCGAGGTCGAACTCGCCGCGCACCGCCTGCTCCCAATCGATCGGCGTGATGCCGCGCTCGCCGAGGAAGTCGGTGGTGCCGGTGGTGAAGGCGCTGGACCCGATGCACGTGAACACCGTCTGGATCCGCAGGTCGCCCGCCCAGTGCGGCACCACGTCGAGCAGGCGGGTGGCGGCCGTGACGTTGTGCACGATCACCAGCACGCGCCGGGTGGTCGAGGCGGTCCGCCACCGCCTGCCGGGCGCGCCGATCAGCAGTTCGTCCCACTCCAGCGCCACGGTGATCATCCTATCGGCCGGGTGCGCTTACCTGATCGCGGGAATTCGGCCGCCGCCTCGCGGGGTGGCGCGCCCGCCGCGGCGCGGTGGACCTACTGTTCTGGCGTGCAGAAGACGATCAAGCCGTCCTGGCGCATGACCACCGCGGTGCTGGCCGCCGCCCTGATCGGCGCGGGTGCTCCCACCGCCTACGCCGCGCTCGGAGAGGAAGCACCGGCGCCGAACGGGCGCGGCGCGCCCTTCGTGGAGACCAGCCTGCTGTTCGGCACCGTCCGCCCCGACGGCGGGCCGCCGGTCACCGACGAGCAGTTCCACTGGTTCATCGACGAGGTCGTCACGCCGCGGTTCCCGGACGGGCTCACCGTGCAGGACGGCTACGGCCAGTACCGCGACGCCAACGGCGTGATCGAGCGGGAGCGCTCGTTCGAGCTGATCCTGCTCTACCCGGTCGGCGAGTACCGGGACAGCGACCCGAAGATCGAGCAGATCCGCGCGGAGTACGTCGCGCGCTTCGCCCAGGAATCGGTGGCCCGGGTCGACGACCGTGCCGCCGTGGACTTCTGAGGCATCATCGGCCGTGATAGGTGAAGGCCGCCCAGTGCGCCGGGGTCGCGGGGTCGGTTTCGGCGAAGTACCGGGCGAGCTCGTCCGGTACTCCGGGGATCGGCCGGCGGTGCGGGTCCAGCATCCACAGCTGCGCGGCGCGCAGGGCGTCGGCGGGTTCCGGGAAGCCGTCGTTGAGGTGGTGGTGGAAGACGATCATGAACATCGCGGTCACCAGGTCGTCGATCTCCCACCGGGTGCCGACCACCCCGCCGGCTCCGGCGGCCAGGAACGCGGTGGCCAGGGTGAGGACCTCGTCGTGCTGGCGTCCGGTCAGGTCGCTGGAACAGGCCGCCAGCACGACCAGCGCGCCGTGCGGACCGCTCTTGTGCCGCAGGATCTCCCGCACCGGCAGTGACCGCCCGGAGCCCAGCCGCAGCGCGGAGTCGACCGGGAGCTCGGCCGGAGTGGCGTGGCAGCCCAGGTGCAGCATCGTCGTCCCGGGCAGCGCGGCAAGCACGTCATCCGGCGTCGGCACCGATCGCCCGCCCGGACGACCGAGGTAGTGGCCGTGCCCGTAGTGCGCGGCGTGGATGTGCCCGATCTCGTGGCGGGTCCAGTACAGGTCAGGAGTGCGGACCAGGACCGGGTGGTCGGCGAAGCGCGGTGCCGGGCGCCGGGCCGCCTCGACGAACTGGCGCGCCGACGCCGCATAGCCGATGACGGCGTCCTGGCACGCGAAGCGGAATCGTCCGTTCGCGAGCGGCTTTCGCGCCGCGTGCCACGGGACGAGGTTGAGCTTCCCGGTCGGCACCAGCACGATTCGCGGCTGCTCGCCGCCGAGCCAGTCCAGCAGGGGACCGATCGCGGCTGTCCACGCCCAGTCGCACAGGTTCTGCAGCGCGGCCTGCCACGGCTGCTGCACGGCCTCGCCGATGCGTGCGCGTTCGCGTTGCAGCAGGTCGAAGTGCTGGACCGGGTCCCGGTCGCGCAGCGCGGCGAGTGGCAGGTGGTGGAGCCGGCCTTCGTCGGTGATGACCACGGCTTCCCCGGCGGTGAGGTAGACAAGTGCGCGAGCGCTGCGGGCGCGCAGTGCGGTGCTGATCTCCTCGGCGCTCGGCGGGGAGAGAAGTTCCTCTTCCGCGGCAGTGCCTTTCAGCGCGCGCTGTGCGGCCAGTCGCAGATCGCTGGGCAGCTGGAGCTGTGCCGGGCTGCTCCGGTCGGTTCCGGAATCCCAGGGCTGCTGCTGATCGACTTCGGCGTGCCAGCGCTCGGCCAGATCCGGGTGACCGCTGCTGCGCAACAGATCCGGCATCGTCGCCGCGGAGGTGGCGGCGTGCAGGACCATGCCGCGGCCGAGTTCCAGCGCCTGCACCGCGGACTCCAGATCGCCCGCGCGCAAGCAGCGTTGCACCGCTACGGGGGAACCGCCGGCAGCGGACGAAGCGACCTTCATCGCCCGCTGCGGGCTCGACTGCAGCAGCACGCCCCGGGCACGTGCCCGCAGCGCTTCCAGACCGGTCTCGATCGCGCGACGCCGTTCGCCGCGTTGCTCGTAGTTGGCGGCCAGCACGGCGAAGTTGGCCGCCAGCGCTTCGCTGTTGCCCGGCGGGCGCTCCCGGAGCATGCGCTCCAGCCCGTCGATCGCCGAGTCCAGCGCATCGTCGGAGGTGCGGTGCCAGGAGCGGGCCTGGCGTGCGTAGGCCAGCAGCTGGACCGTGAAGTACTCCAGCTCCTTCGGCAGGTCCGGCTGCCTGCTCACCGCGTCGAGCGCGGCCAGGCCTTCGTCGGCCAGTTCCACATCGTCGGCGACCAGCCCGGAGGCGGCGCAGAGCACCGCCGCACCGGCGACCTCGATGGCTCGTTCCGCGTCGGATTCCGGGAGCTGCTGGGCTGCCACGAGAGCGCGGCGCGCGGCGGCGAGGCCGGCCGGGTCCGGTGGCGCGGAGTCGGGCCGGAACTCCCGTGGCCGCAGCAGGCGCAGCGAGATGACGCACCTGGTCACCCACCGGGCGTAGTGCTCCGGCATCTCGTCGCCGACCGCGGCGTGCAGCTTGCTCATCCCGGCCTCGGGATCGGTGATCTGCTCGGACTCCACCTCCGCCAGCCACGCCGCGAGCCCGGGCAGGCGCTGCTGGGCTTCGAAGGAGTAGTACTGGGCCGCGTCGGCGTCTTCGCGGTTGCCGGACAGGAAGAACCGGGTCACCAGCATCTTGCCCAGGACCGGGACCATGTCGGCGCGGATCTCGTCATCGGGCGCCAACAGCTCGTCCGCCCGGCGCACGTGGTCGAGCGCGTCCTGGATCGTTTCGAGCGGATGACCCATGCCGTACTCGGCGCTGAGGGCGAGCAGCGCGTGGCTGATGCCAGATGCGGTTTCGACCTCCGGGTACCGCTGCGTCACGTGCTGGGCGATCTCCTTGGCCCTCGCCAGTGCGGCGTGGTCGCCGCGCTGGGCCTGCACGATCAGGATCGCGGCCTGCGCGATCAGCTCCTCGGCGCGCTCGGCGGAACCTTCGGGCAGCGCCTCGATCCGCTGCTCTTGCCGGCTGAGCAGCCGCGCCAGATCGCTGGTGCCCAGGTTCTCCGGGGACCGCATCCGGAACAGCAGGAACATGTCGTGCAGCGGCGAATCGGCGGGCAGGCCCTCGGACGCGGAGGTGAGCAGCTGCTCGATCCCGGCGTCGTCCTGGCAGGTCTGCAGGCCTGAGGTGACCGCGTGGATGGCGTCGAGTTCGGCGGAACTCAACTCGTCACCGGCCGCCATGGCCAGATCACGCAGGACCGGGGCCATGTCGTCGTGCTGATCGGGAGACCAGGCCAGCAGCCGGACAGCGGCGAGCTCATCGCCACTGGCGCTGGACATCGCCGCCAGGTGCTGCTGAACCTCGGGCAGCACGGTGTGGTCCACGTAGCGGTAGAGCTCGTCCGTTTCGGGCTCTTGTCCGCGCATGGCGGCGGGGACGTCGCGGTAGAGCAGGAGAGCCGCGAGCGCGGCGTGGCAGTCGTCCTGCGTGCGCGGATCGTCCCAGCTCAGCGCCTCGGTGAAGGCCTCGACGGCCAGCCGGTGGTCTTCCGCTGTGCCACCCATCTGCAGGAACCGCAGCTGGTACATCGAGGCCCGGAACATCCACGTCCGGCGGCGGGCGGTGCCGTCCGGCACTCCGGCCAGCGCGGCGTCCAGCAGCTCGATCGTCTCGGCGACATCCGCCGGATCGCGCGTGCTCAGGGCGAGTTTGGCGTTGATGAAACCGCACTGCGCGAAGAACTCGGCCCGCTCCGCGTCATCTGCTGGCCGCAGGTCACGCAGGATCTCCGCGGCCCGGCGCAGGTCTTCCTGCGAGTCGCGGGCCGCGTGGGCGATCGCGAGCTGGAGGTGGGCGCCGGCCTGCTCCGGCTGGAGCGCCACCAGAGCTCCGGCGATCTCGATGGACCGGGCGGAATCCTGGCCGGTCAGCTCGGTGCGCTGCAGCAGAAGTGCGTTGAGCTGGAGCAGGATGGCGAAGCTCGCCGGGCCACCGCCCAGTTCGACCAGTTTCCGCCGCAGTTCGGCGATGCCCTCGTCCAGCCCGGCGGGCAGGTCGTCCGCAGGCGGGTCCGACGCCAGCGCGGCCCGGAGGGCGACGAGTTCGTGGCGGTGCGGAGCGTGCTCGTCGGTCGCACCGATGATCACGCCCAGGTCCCCGGCCAGGACGTCCCAGTCCTGCTGGGTGGTTTCGGCTCCCTGCCCGGCGATGACGTTGATGCGGATCCCGGCGGCACTCGGGTCAGCGGCGGCTTGGGGGGACAGCGCGTCGAGATGTGCGCGCAGCGCGGCGGCCGGTGCGGCGCGGACGTATTCCACCGCCTGCTGCTCCGACCACGGCACGGCGTTGCGCGCGTCGGGCGGGAGCTGCTCGGCCACGATGAGGTTGACCAGTTCGAGGTGGCAGTGGTCGGCCAGTTCCGGCGGGATGCCGGGCTGGGCCAAGAACGCGGTGAGGGTGTCGACGGCGTACCGCAGATCGCTGTTCGGACCGCCCATCGTGCGGAACCGCGCCGAGCACAGCTTGGCGCGGTGGAACTGGATGCCGCGCCGCAGCTGCTCATCGGTGCTCAGCGCGAACGCGGCGTCGAGGTCGGCGACGGCCTCCGCTGCGCAGTCCGGGTCGCCCAGCACGATGGCGGTGTCCGCGCAGAACATCCCGCCGCGGGCCCGGATCTCCACGTGCATCGGCAGCTCGTCGTCGAGTAGCGGGCGCAGCTCCCGCAGGTACACCAGAGCGGTCCGCACGGCTTGCTCGCCGTGGTGGTTCGCGCGAGCCCACTGCGCCATGGCGAGGTGGAGCAGCGGCAGGGCGCGGGCGGGGGAGTCGGCGGGGAGTGCATTGTTCAGCGCGTCGGCGATGCGGATTGCTTCGACCGGATCCTCGCCGGTCAGCTGGCCGCGCTGCAACAGCAGCTCGACCAGTTCGACGGAGGCGCGGTAGGCCTGCTCGTCGTCGGCTTGTCGCGCCAGCGCCTCGCGTCGCGCGGCGATGGCTTCGGTGAGCCCGGTCGGAACCTCGGTCATCGTGCCCCCTGCGGAGTGGCCCGATCACCGAGACTAGCGCGCGCCGAACTCCTCCGGAGCCGTTTCGTCCACAGTGGTCGTTTGCCGGGTTCGTCCGCGACTACTCGCCGGCCTCGCCGTCGGCGAGTTCGCGCAGGAGGTCGAGGTGGCCGACGTGCCGGGCGGTCTCCTGGGTGACGTGGGCGAGGATCCACCGGATCGTCCGCTCGCCGTCCGCGGCCAGGCCGTCCGGGCTCAGACCGGCGAGCGCGCAGGTGGAGCGCTCCCACTCCGCCTCGTAGGCGGCGATGACGGTCCGCGGCGAGTCCGCGGCGGTGAGGTTCCACGACGGATCGGGGCTGCCCTCCCACAGGGACGGCAGCGGGGCGCCGGCACCGACGATCGAGATCCAGTGCCGTTCCACGGCGGTGAGGTGCTTGATCACGCCGAGCGCGGTCGTCCGGGGCGAGGTGGCGATGGGTGCCGCGGCGGCGAGCTCGGGGCTGAGCCCGTCGACCTTGCCGACGGCGGTGTGCCTCAGGAACTGCAGGAACTCCTGGGAGAGCCGCAGTTCATCGGTCGCGTCCTCATCCGGCCAGCGCCGGTGGCGGATCGTCACCGCGGTGCTCCTCCGTTCGCCGTGCTCGCCGCCGGGACTGTAGTCGGTGGCGGCTGGGGTTCGGCACTCGATGCCGCGTCGCACCGCCGGATTTCGGATGGGGGATCTGTGCTGGACGGAGAGCCGCGGGCACCGGCAGGTGTCTGGGCGGATCGGGTGCTGCGGTTGTCGACCGGGGCGTGCTCCTTCGACGGCATCGCGGCCGGTGCGGCGAAGGACCAGTTGCGGTCCTGCCGGAACCTTCGTCGTGGGCACCGACGGACGGCCCGAATCCGGTCTGTGGTCCTACGGAGCCGTCGATCTCGCCTTCCACGACGGCTTGGAACACTTCGGGGTAGGAGGACCCGCACGTCCAGATCACGGTCGACGCATCCTGTGGCCGGGGATGACTGGCGCGCAGCTCGTGGGTGCGCTCCGGGCCGACGGCACCGCCTGGTCGGTCCGGTCCCTGGCGGTGTTCGAGCACACCGCCAGGGACCGGTCCTCATGGCCTGCAGTCCGATCCCTGGGAACCTGCTGGTCCCGGCGAGATGATCCTGATCGCTTCGAGCGCCGCTTTTCGTGATGCGGCGCTACTTGGTGGGACGGCGGGAGATCGCGACGCCGATGAGGCAGATCGCGCCGCCTGCCAGCGCGTAGAGCGTGGGCGTTTCGCCGAGCAGCAGCCACGACATCAGGATCGAGACCACCGGTGCCACGTAGGTGGTCGAGCTGAGCTTGCCCGCGCTCATCCGGCTCAGTGCGTAGGACCAGGTGGTGAAGCCGATCGCGGTGGGGAACAGTCCCAAGTAGATGGTTCCGAGGATCGCGTTCGGCGGTGCCGTCCGGAGCTCGTCGAGCAGCTGCGGGGCCCAGGGCAGGAGCACCGCCGTGGCGACCAGGCAGCCCAGCCAGAGCCCGATCAGGCCGTCGACGCCCCGCAGGGTGGCCTTCTGGACCAGCACTCCCGCCGCGTACAGGACGGCCGCGACCAGGCACAGCACCACGCCGAGCCAGTCGCGGTGACCGGCCGAGCCGAGGGCGATGAGCGAGAGCCCGCCCAGAGCGACGAGAGACCCGATGATCAGCACCTTCGGGTAGCCCTCGCCCAGGAACAACCCCGCGCCGAAGGCGATCAGCAGCGGTGCGGTGTTCACCAGCAGCGCGGCGGTTCCCGCGTCGATGTGCTGCTCGGCGGCGTTGAGCACCACCGTGTAGCCGGCCAGCCAGAGCACCGCGTACACCGCGACCAGCAGCAACGTCCGGCGCGACTTCGGCAGCCGCGGCGCGCCGCGGAACCGGATCAGCACCAGCAGCGAGAGGGCGAGGGCCGCGACGGCGAGGCGCATCAGGGCCATCGGCGCGGGCGAGAGGGAATGCCCGATGTTGCGGATGGCCACGAAGGCGGATGCCCACAGCACGATGGTCACGGCGACGGCGGCCGTCGCCTTCCAGCGTTCGGTCGAGGGAGGAGCGTCGAGGGTCCGGGTCTGAACGGTCACGCTGGCCATCGTCACCAGCCCGAGAAGAAAGGACAAGCGATTATTTCTACCAAACCGTTAAGCGCTGCTTTACGCTTGAGGACATGCTCGACCTACCGAGACTGCGCGTGCTCCGGGCCGTCGTCGCGACGGGCTCGATCCGCGCGAGCGCTTCCGCGCTGGGTTACACGCCCTCCGCGGTGAGCCAGCAGCTGTCCTCGCTGCAGCGCGAAACCGGGTTGCAGCTCTTCGAACGGGTCGGCCGCGGGATCGAGCCGACCACCGCGGGCCTGACGCTCGCGGCCGAAGCCGAGCCGCTGTTCGAAGCGGTCAGCAGGCTCGAAGGCGTGGTCGGCGACCTGCGCGCGGGGCGCATCGGCAGCCTGTCGATCGGCTACTTCGGCACCGCCGGGGCGACCTGGCTGCCTTCGATCGTGGCCGCGCTGCGCGCCGAGTTCCCCGAGCTGCGGCTGGAACTGCGGCTGACCGAGCTCGACCCGTCCGAACCGGACATCGACATCCTCGTCGAGCGGCCCGGCACCGAGTACCCGCCGCAGGTCGCCGTGCACCACCTCATCGACGATCCGTACCTGCTGGTCGTTCGCGAGGACGACCCGCTGGCCGAACGCGCGGAGGTGCCGCTGGCCGAGCTGGCCGAACGGCACTGGGTGGACAACGACTTCGCGGTGGGGGCCTGCCGCCAGGTGCTGCTCGAAGCCTGCGCCGAGGCGGGATTCGCGCCCAGGTTCGTCGTGGAGACCCGCGACTACCAGACCGCGATCCCCTTCGTGGCGACCGGCATCGGCGTCACGGTGATCCCGAGGCTGGGCATCGGGAACCTGCCCGCCGGCCTGACCGCGGTCCCCGTGGTGGCCCCGGCGACCGTCCGCCGGATCAACGTCGTGGTGAAGAAGTCGGTCGCCGACCACCCCGCCGTGCAGCGCACCGTCGAACTGCTGCACGAGCTCACGGCCGGGGACTTTTGAACCCGGCGCGCGCCGGGCACTCCTGGTGAGCCCTTCTCATCCCGGCCACAGCCAGGCGGTGCCTGAGGCTCCGCCGGGTGGTCACCTGCGAAGGAAGGGGCGCGGGGCACGAACGAACGGGGGGAGCCATGACTTCCGGACGAAGCGCAGGGCAGCCGGAGACCGAGCAGAGCGCCGGGACGGTGCCGAGCAGCTGGGCGCTGACCACCTCGGCGGAAACCCGGCCTCCGTCGGGATGGCTCACCTTCGCGGGCTCGATGCTGGGTCTGCTGGGGATCTTCAACATCATCACCGGGATCACCGCGCTGACCCGCCCGGAGTACTTCCTGGTCACCGCCAACCGGCTGCTCACGTTCGACTACCCGGTCTGGGGCTGGATCTGGCTCGGCCTCGGCATCGTGCAGGTCGTGGTCGGTGCCGGCGCGATGTACGGGCGCGGCTGGGCGCGCTTCATCGGCATCGACCTGGCCGCGCTGTGCGCGATCGGGCACCTGGTGTTCCTCACCGCCTTCCCGCTGTGGTCCGTGCTGGTCATCGCGCTGTCGGTGATGGTCATCTACGGGCTGGTCGTGCGGAGCGCGCCAACCGGAGGAGCCCACCCGTGACGCGGCGCGCGGTGCCCCACGCGGCCAGGCAGAGCACGACCAGCGCCGGCCACAGCAGCACCTGAGCGGCCGTCATCAGCCATCCCGCCCCGGTGGCCGCGGCGACGCCGAAGGTCGCCGTGCAGGTCATGCCCAGCGGGAAGACCGTCGCCCAGCGCCGGAAGTCATAGCGCAGCCGTGGCGCGAACAGCTCCAACCCGGCCAGCACGACGTACCAGGCGGAGGTGATCGCCCACAGCACGACCGCGCCCGCTCCGACAGCACCGGCCGCTCCAGCAGGCAGCGCGGAAGCCAGCGCCGTGGTGGCCACCGTGCTGATCGCCAGCGCGCCACCAGCGATCCAGTGATCACCGCTGCCGCGCACCAGCTGCCGGAAGTCGAACCGCGACAGCACGAACGCGTACAAGCCGAGGCCGAGCACGTCCGCTACCACCGCGAGCGACAGCATCCAACCCGCCCCGACGGCCAGCTTCGCGGCCAGCACCGCGAGCGACTGGGTGGCCACGCACAGCAGGAAGCTCGAACCGACCGCCGGGGAGCTCAGATTCCGGAGCACCCGCGGCAGCAACGCCGCCCACAGCACAACAGCCACCGCCAGGAACACCCAGCTCACGGCCGGCCACCCGTGCTGGGCGAGACCGACGCCGAGCACCCCGGTCGCCGCGACACCCGTCAGCGCACCCGGCCGAACCGCCTCGGCGCGCCAAGCAGGCGCGTCCGAGGCCAGCCGGGTCAGGAACGAGACCCCGAGCAGCACCCACACCACTCCGGCCACCGTCAGCAGCACCCAGGACAGCACCGTGTCGCCCGCCAACTGCGCGGCGACCGACACGATGCCGATCCCCATCACCACCGCACCGGATTCGCACGGAACCCGGTGCGCCACCGCGATGAACACGGCTCAGGGCTGCTGCCAGCCGCGCGGCGCCTGGCGAGTGCCGACGCGGTCTCCGCTGCGGCTGCGGTAGACGATGTACGGGCGGAACAGGTAGTGCACCGGCGCGCTGAAGGCGTGCACGAGGCGGCTGAACGGCCACAGCGCGAAGAGCGCGAGCGCGAGCAGCGCGTGCAGCCGGTAGTCCAGCGGTGCGTTGGCCATGAGCTCAGGATGCGGTTGCAGCACGAAGATGTCGCGGAACCACGGACCGATCGATTCGCGGTAGTCGTAGGGCCCGCGGACCCCGTTGTCGACCACCGTCGTCCACAACCCGACCGACATCACCGCGATCAGCAGCACGTAGGTGAGCTGATCGCTGCGACTGGACGACCGGCGCACCGCCTCCGTGCGCAGCCGACGCCACAGCAGCACCACGAGCCCGGCCAGCGCGGCGCAGCCGGCGATCGTGCCCATCAGCAGCGACACCACGTGGTAGCTCTGCTCGGTCACGCCGAAGAACTCGGTCAGCGCCTTGGGCACCAGCAGCCCGAGCACGTGACCACCGACCACCAGCAGCAGCCCGTAGTGGAACAGCGGACTTCCCACCCGCAGCAGGCGGGACTCGTGCAACTGGCTGGAACGCGAGGTCCAGCCGAACTTGTCGTAGCGGTACCGCCAGATCGTGCCGCCGATGAACACGGCCAGCACCACGTACGGCAGCACGCCCCACAGCATCGCGTCGATCGGGCTGATCATCGGCTTCCCTCCCGGAGCAGGAACGGTTGCAGGCCGACCATCTCGGTCGGCGCCTGCGCGGGCACGGCTGCGCTCTCGCGGCTGCGCGGGACCGCGTCGAGCACGGCCCCCACCGCCCCGGCGTATGGGGTGCCGACCTCGCCGAGCTTGCGGTGCAGCAGCTCGATCGCCGGCCGGAAGCGACCGAGCAGCGCCTCGCCCGGGTCCGCGGCCGCGACCGAGAACTCCAGCAGCGCGGGCAGGTAGTCGGGCAGTTCCCCGTCGGCGATCCGGTAGCCGTGCGTGCGGTAGATGCCCGCCAGCTCGGCCAGCGCACCGCCGCGCAGCCGCGTGTCGCCGTGCACGAACCACGTCAGGTAGAGGCTCCGGCGCGGGCTGACGTCGAAGACCTCGACGTAGTGCTGCTCGGCGTCCGGCAGCGGAGTCCCAGCGAGGTGGTCCAGCAGGTGGTGCAACGGCTCGGCCGCAGGGAGCTCGCCGAGCTCGGCGGTGGCCTCGCGCAGCAACGGCAGCTGCCGGATCAGCTCGGCATCGGGGTAGTGCAGGCACCACGCGGCGATCTGGCGGACCAGGCCGCGGCTGCGGGCGTTCAGGCGCCGGCGCCTCACCGCTCACCTCCGCGCACCGTCGGGAACATGCCGTCCGGACGGCCGTCGCCGTTCCACACCACCAGATCGGTGCTCCCGGAACGCAGACCGCCCATGCCCGGGCCGCCGTCGGTGTCCAGGCTGCACGTCGTCGCCAGCGACTCCAGGTCGTGCGCATCGCCGATCCCGGCGGTCGGGATGACGTAGCGGTCCTCGTACTTGGCGATGGCCAGCAGCCGGTACATCGACTGCAGCTCGGCGGCGTCCAGCCCGGCCGCGCGCAGCGGCTCCTCGTCCGGCGGCTCACCCAGGTTCACCGAGCGCATGTAGGAGCGCATCGCCGCGAGCCTGCGAAGTGCGTCGCGCACCGGGTCGATGTCGCCCGCCGTGAACAGCTCGGCCAGGTACTCCACGGGAATGCGCAGCGCGTCGATCGCCCCGAAGAGGTTGTCGGCGTCCTCCCCGTCGAACCCGGTCTCGGCCACCGCGTCCACCACCGGTGACAGCGGCGGGACGTACCAGACCATCGGCATGGTGCGGTATTCCGGGTGCAGCGGCAGCGCCACCCGGTAGCGGCAGATCAGGTCGCGCACCGGGGAGCGGCGGGCCGCCTCGATCCAGTCGTGCGGGATCCCCGCGCGCTCGGCCGCGGCGACGACCTCCGGCTCGCGCGGATCCAGGAACAGATCGCGCTGCGCCGGGTAGAGCTGGTGCTCGTCGGTGATGGCGGCGGCCTCGGCGACCCGGTCGGCGTCGTAGAGCAGCACGCCGATGTAGCGCAGCCGGCCGACGCAGGTCTCCGAGCAGATTGTCGGCTGGCCCACCTCGACCCGCGGGTAGCAGAAGGTGCACTTTTCGGCCTTGCCGGTGCGGTGGTTGAAGTAGACCTTCTTGTACGGACAACCGGAAACGCACATCCGCCAGCCGCGGCACTGGTCCTGGTCGACCAGCACGATGCCGTCCTCGGAGCGCTTGTACATCGCGCCCGAGGGGCAGGAGGCCACGCAGGACGGGTTGAGGCAGTGCTCGCAGATCCGCGGCAGGTGGAACATGAACGACTGCTCGAACTCGAACTTGATCCGGGTGCCCAGCTCGGTGCGCAGCTTGGCCACCACCGGGTCGGCGTCACCGTGCTCCGGGGTGCCGCCGAGCGAATCCTCCCAGTTCGGTCCCCATTGGACGGATGTCGGGCGGCCGGTGACCGCCGAGGTCGGCCGCGCGACCGGAACGTCCTCGCCCAGCGGTGCTTCCAGCAGCGTCCGGTAGTCGTAGGTCCACGGCTGGTAGTAGTCGTCGAGCTCCGGCAGGTCCGGGTTGGCGAACAGCGTCGCCAGCTTGCGCAGCCGGCCGCCGCCGCGCAGCTTCAACCGTCCCCGCCGGTCCAGCTCCCACCC
Source organism: Saccharopolyspora antimicrobica (assembly GCF_003635025.1). GTDB lineage: Bacteria > Actinomycetota > Actinomycetes > Mycobacteriales > Pseudonocardiaceae > Saccharopolyspora > Saccharopolyspora antimicrobica. The sequence goes on from NZ_RBXX01000002.1 coordinate 6,093,097, forward strand.
GCCGCGCCACTTGGACTGGTCCTCGTAGGCTCGCGGGTATCCCTGCCCCGGGCGGGTTTCCACGTTGTTGAACCACACGTACTCGACGCCGTCGCGGTTGGTCCAGGTCTGCTTGCAGGTGACCGAGCAGGTGTGGCAGCCGATGCACTTGTCGAGGTTCATCACCATGGCTAGTTGGGCCATCACGCGCATCAGTAGTCGACCTCCTGGCTGCGGCGGCGGATCACGGTGACCTCGTCGCGCTGGTTCCCGGTGGGACCGTGGTAGTTCAGCGCGAAGGTCTGCTGGGCGTAGCCGCCGATGAGATGGGTGGGTTTGACCTGCACGCGGGTCAGCGAGTTGTGGATCCCGCCGCGCCGGCCGGTGGTCTCGCTCTTCGGCACGTTCACCGTCCGGTCCTGCGCGTGGTACATGAACACGGTGCCCGCGGGCATCCGGTGCGAGACGACCGCGCGGGCCACCACCACGCCGTTGCGGTTGACCGCCTCGACCCAGTCGTTGTCGCGCACGCCGATCGCCGCCGCGTCCACCGGGCTCATCCAGAACGTCGGGCCGCCGCGCGAGAGCGTCAGCATGATCGGGTTGTCCTGGTACTCGCTGTGGATCGACCACTTCGAGTGCGGGGTCAGGTAGCGCACCACCACTTCCGCGCCGTCGGGGCCGAGCCGGCGTTCCCCGGCGAGCCGGTGCAGGTCCAGCGGCGGCCGGTAGAGCGGCAGCTGCTCGCCGAACTCGGCCATCCAGTCGTGGTCCAGGAAGAAGTGCTGGCGGCCGGTCAGGGTGTGCCAGGGCTTGAGCTGCTCGACGTTGATGGTGAACGGCGAGTAGCGCCGCCCGCCGGATTCGTCGCCCGACCACTCCGGGCTGGTCACCACCGGTGCCGGGCGGGACCGGGTGTCGGCGAAGGTCACCCGGTGCCCGCGGTGGTGCTCGGAGAGGTGGGTCAGCGGGCGGCCGACGCGCCGCTCCAGCGCGCGGAAGGCGTCGTCGGCCAGCCGGCCGTTCGTGGTGCCCGACAGCGCGAGCACGGCATCGGCGAACCGGCGGTCGGTGTCCAGCCGCGGCCGCCCGGCGGCGGGGCCCGCGGTGACCAGCCCGTTGGCGCTGCCCAGCCAGGCCAGTTCGCGGTCGATCTCGACGGTCCAGCCCTTGGTGGTCACCCCGAGCTTGTCCAGCAGCGGCCCGGCCGCGCCGAGTTTCGCAGCCACCGCCGGGTAGTCCCGCTCGACGACCGTCAGCGCGGGCATGGTGCGGCCGGGTTGCGGATCGACCTCGCCGCTGCGCCAGTCCAGCAGCACCCCGCCCGGCTGCGCGAGCTCACCGGGCGTGTCGTGGCCGATCGCGGTGGCCACCACGTCCCGCCGCACCCCGAGGTGGGTGGCGGCCAGCTCGCTGAACTTCGCGGCGATGCCGTGGAATGCGTCGAAGTCGGTGCGGCACTGCCACGGCGGGTCGACCGCGGCGTTGAACGAGTGCACGTAGGGGTGCATGTCGGTGCTGGACAGGTCGTGCTTCTCGTACCAGGTGGCGGCGGGCAGCACCACGTCGGAGAACAGCGTGGTGCTGGTCATCCGGAAGTCCAGCGACAGCAGCAGGTCCAGCTTGCCCTCGGCGGCTTCCGCCCGGTGCACCTCGGCGGGCGGCTGCTCCGGCTCCGCCGAGCGCGGGCTCGCACCGGCGCCCAGCAGGTGCTTGAGGAAGAACTCGTTGCCCTTGGCGGAGGACCCGAGCAGGTTGGAGCGCCACACGGTCAGCACGCGCGGCCAGTTCGCCGGGGCGTCCGGATCCTCGCAGGCGAAGCCGAGGCGCTCCGCGCGCAGTTCCCGCACGACGTGCTCGACCGGGTCCAGCCCGGCGGCCTCGGCTTCGTCGGCCAGGTCCAGCGGGTTGCGGTCGAACGTCGGGTAGGACGGCATCCACCCGGCCCGCGCCGAGCGCGCGATGCAGTCGGCCGCCGTCGTCCCGCTGAGCGTGCCCGCGGCTCCCGGCCAGGACAGCGCGTCGGTGCTGAGGCCGTCGTAGCGCCACTGCCCGGTGTGCAGGTAGAACCAGGCCGTTCCGATCATCTGCCGCGGGGGCCGGTGCCAGTCCGCCGCGCCGGCCAGCGTCGCCCACCCGGTCAGCGGGCGCACCTTCTCCTGGCCCACGTAGTGCGCCCAGCCGCCGCCGTTGCGGCCCTGGCAGCCGGTGAGCAGCAGCAGCGTCAGGAACGTCCGGTACACCTCGTCGGAGTGGTACCAGTGGTTGGTGCCCGCGCCCATCAGGATCATGCACCGGCCTTCGGAGCGGATCGCGGTGTCGGCGAACTCCCGCGCGATCCGCACCGCGCGCGCGGCGGGCACCGAGGTGATCTGCTCCTGCCAGGCCGGGGTGCCCGGCTCGGGATCCTCGTAGTCGGTGGGCCACTTTCCGGGCAGCCCTTCGCGGCCGACTCCGTACTGCGCGAGCAACAGGTCGAACACCGTCGTCACCAGGGGCCCGTCCGGCTTCAGCCGCATCGCGGGCACGCCGCGGGTGATCGCCGCTCCGGCCCCGTCCGGGGAATCGAAGCGGGGCAGCAGCACCTCGGCCGGTTCGTGCGGGTGCTCGTGCAGGCTCAGCCGCGGGGTGATCTCGCCGAGGTCGAGGTTCCAGCGCCCGGACTCCTCGTCGTTCCAGCGGAATCCCAGCGAGCCGTTGGGCACCACCGGTTCACCGGTCGCGTCGTCGAGCAGCACGGTCTTCCACTGCTCGTTCGCGCCCGCCCGCCCCAGGTCGGCGGCCGTGACGAACTTGCCCGGCACCAGCGCGCCGTCCCGCTCGACCAGGCCCACCAGGAACGGCAGATCCGTGTAGCGGCGCACGTAGTCGGTGAAGAACGGGGTGGGGCGCTCGACGAAGAACTCCTTGAGCACGACGTGGCCCATCGCGACCGCCAGCGCGGCATCCGTGCCGGGGTGCGGGGCCAGCCACTCGTCGGCGAACTTGGTGTTGTCGGCGTAGTCCGGGGAGATCGCCACGACCTTCTGGCCCCGATAGCGGGCCTCGGTCATGAAGTGCGCGTCCGGGGTGCGGGTGACCGGGACGTTGGAGCCCCACATCATCAGGTACGCCGCGTCCCACCAGTCCGCGGACTCCGGCACGTCGGTCTGGTCGCCGAACACCTGCGGGGAGGCCACCGGCAGGTCGGCGTACCAGTCGTAGAACGACAGCATCGGGGCGCCGATCAGCGACATGAACCGGGAACCGACGGCGTGCGAGACCATCGACATCGCCGGGATGGGGGAGAACCCGGCGATCCGGTCCGGGCCGTGCGCGGCGATGGTGTGCACGTGCGCGGCGGCGATCATCTCCAGCGCCTCGTCCCAGGAGATCCGCACCAGGCCGCCCTTGCCGCGCGCCCGCTGGTAGCGCTGCCGGAGCTCGGGATCGTCCACGATGGACTCCCAGGCGCGTACCGGGTCACCGGTGGCGGCCTTGGCCCGGCGGTACATCTCGACGAGCACGCCGCGCGCGTGCGGGTAGCGGATGCGGGTGGGGGAATAGGAGTACCAGGAGAACGAGGCACCTCGCGGGCAGCCGCGCGGCTCGTACTCCGGGCGGTCCGGGCCCACCGACGGGTAGTCGGTGTCCTGGGTCTCCCAGGTGATGATCCCGTCCTTGACGTAGACGTTCCACCGGCAGGAGCCGGTGCAGTTCACGCCGTGCGTGGAGGGCACGACCTTGTCGTGGTTCCAGCGGTCCCGGTAGAAGGCGTCGCCCTCCCGGCCCCCAGCGCGGAAGACGGTCCGCATGTCGGCCGAGACGTCTTCCCTCGACAGCAAGCGGCCGAGTTGGAGCAGCGCGTCGCCCGCCGCTCCGCCGCCGTCGGCCCGGAGCCGGGAGAACCAGCCGGATCCGCTGCTCGGATCCCTGATGGGTGCTGCGCACATACTGATCTCCGATCCCTTTGAGGAATTGCGACAGGTGGTGCCCGGATCGAATTTACGACCGCCGGACGTGGCCTGCCAATGTGGTCGAAAGTGGGAATGTTCACTGGTGGTAAACGGGTGAAAACGCCCCGTGTTCGGTTTGCGAGCGTCGCGAAGCTGGCCGGTTTTGTGGCGATGTTCCATTGTTTCGGCACGGTTAAGGGCTCCCTGACCTGCAGGTATGGCTGACTGTGGGACTGGCTGGCGTGAAGTCCCAAGAATTGTTCAAGTCTTTGTTTGACATCCATTAGCGCTCCTAATGTCCTGTATGGGTGGTTTCGCTTGATTGGTGTGCGTGTTTGTCCGGCGGCGCAATGAATGCGCTTCCGAATGGCTTACGACTTTTGGTGGTTGCAGGTCATTTTTGCGGCTAACGGGTCGTCTTGCTGCCGTTTGTCGCGTTGAGTCGGTTCGGCGGATGGAGTAGTGGGTGTCTGGGTGTGGGGCGCCGGTGTTGCGGCAGGGTGGCGGGCGGCTTCGGGTGAGGGTCTTGTCTCCGGCTCGGCTCCCCCTGTATGTCCACAGTGGAGTCCGGGCTGGTGAGGTGTCCGGGCTTGCTGGCTGCGATCAAGCGGCTGTGACCATGATGGCATCAGATCGAACGGATTTTCGAGCTTATTTCGGTCGCTCGATCGGATGATCATCGACGGCCCGCGCGGGGGCAGATCTGCCTGATGGGCTCCGAGTCGGTGCTCTCACCTGCGGCGTTGGTGCCGCGGGTTCTCTCAGGAGCGGCCGGATGTCCCTGCCTCCCACGCGCTTCGGCTGCGCGTCATCGCGGTAGTGGTTCGGTGCTCCGGGCGAAGGTCCGGCGGTAGTCGCGCGGCGGCACGCCGACGATGCGCCGGAAGTGGTGCCGCAGCAGGGCGGCCGTGCTGAACCCGCACTCGCGCGCGATCTGCTCGATGCCCAGCTCGGTGTCCTCCAGCAGGCGGCGGGCGTGCAGGATGCGCTGGGTGGCCAGCCACTGGTTCGGCGTCGTGCCGGTCTCGGCGACGAACCGGCGCGCGAAGGTGCGCGGTGACATCCGCGCGCGGGCGGCGAGGCCGGCCACGTTGTGCTCGACGTCCAGGGTTTCCCGCATCCAGGCCAGCACCGGCTCCAGGCTGGCGCCGGTGCAGTCGGGGACGGGCAGGTCGACGAACTGCCGCTGACCGCCGTCGCGCTGCGGCGGCACCACCATGCGGCGGGCGATCCGCATCGCCGCAGTGGAGCCCAGTTCGCGGCGCACCAGGTGCAGGCACGCGTCGATCCCGGCGGCGGTTCCCGCGCTGGTCACCACGTCCCCGTCGTCGACGTAGAGCACGTCGGGGTCGAGCTGGGCGGTGGGGAAGCGGCGGCGGAACTCGGCCGCGTGGTACCAGTGCGTCGTGCACCGGCGACCGTCCAGGAGTCCCGCCGCGCCGAGCAGGAAAGCGCCGGAGCACACCGAGAGCAGGGTCGCCCCGCGCGCTGCGGCGGCTCGCAGCCCGTCGAGCACCTCCGGCGGGTAGTGGTCGCGGATCTGCGCGGCCGGTACCGCCACGACGTCGGCCCGGGCCAGCTCGTCGAGCCCGTGCGGGGGAACCACCTGCATCCCCACCGAGGTGCGCACCGGTTCACCCGGGCGCTGCCCGCAGATGCGGAAGTCCACCGGCGGCACCCCGTCGGCTGTCCGGTCCAGGCCGAAAACCTCGCACAACACGCCCAGCTCGAAAGGTGCGACGTCGTCCAGCACGACCGCGGCCACGCTGCGCAACATGCCCACCACGGTAGCTGGCAGGATTTTGCCGCACATTGGCGTTGCTGCCGCTGTCGGCGGGATTCGGCGCATCGCAGGCTGGTTCCAGCGCACCCGAGAGCCAGCAGGGATGACCCACCATGAACACTCCGCTCGGCAGGCCGTTGCCCGGACTCCGCCGCTACTTCGCGGTCCAGTGCTGGTTGTGGTCCCGCTACCTGGCGGATCTGCAGCCGTGGGAGGCCGACGCCGCGATGCGCTGGGTCCGCAATCCGGTCACCCGGCGCTGGGAGCTGCGCGGTGGCGTCCTGCCGCCGTGCCCGAACGAATCCACTCAGGACTGAACTGGCCGCTGCACCAGCGCTGTACGTCGGGTGCGGTAGTGCGATTGCCGCTCGCTGACGGACGACGCGGAACCTCACGGGGCCGAAGCTGGATCCGACGTTGGACCGGGTTTCGGAGGTGTTGTGATGGTGACCGAGTTCCTGATGCAGTGGGGGCCCGGCGGGCACGGCCCGCCCGGCGGGCACGGCCCGCCCGGCGGGCCCGGGTGGCCGATCGGGCTGTTCTTCCTGCTGCTGATCGTCGCGCTGGTCGTGGTCGCCAGCTGGTCGGCGATGCGCGCCCGCCCGCGCCGGTTGTCCGCTGCCGAGCGGGCGAAGGAGATCCTCGCCGAGCGCTACGCCAGGGGTGAGATCAGTTCCGAGGAGTACCGCGAACGACTCGGCGGCCTTGGCTGATCGCGACGGTGGCCGCTGGCGCCCGCCGGCGGCCACCTCGTTGGGAACGGACCAGTCTCGGAAATATGACGGTGAATTTCCAACATATCCCCGTTCGGGGGAGCGCGTTCTTCTCGCCGGGGAGTTACTGTCGATACAGGTGTGCACGAAGCCGTGCGGCACCACGCCTCGGCTCGGTCCGGGGCACAACACTGGGGGGAGCGGTCGGGCTGGGCGGATGCGCCGGTTCCCGGTCGCTCGATCGACCACGGGAGTGGTCTGCGATGGATCTGATGAGGTGCAGTGAGCTCCCGCACGAGCAGTTGTGCGAGGAGATCAGGATCGCCGGTCTGGCCCGCAAGCAAGCCCTCGACTCCGGTTCGAGGGCGGACGTGGAGATGGCCGAATCGGTGCTGGACTGGTTCCTGGACGAACTCGCCGACCGACTGCGGCGGGGCAGCGTCCCGGACACCGGTGCCGTCCGGGAGGACGAACCGGTGCCGCAGTGACCGCGTGATCGTCGAACCGGCGCGGAGGAACGCCCGGTTCGACGAGTCCGCGCGAGCGGGTCAGCGCGCGTTGCGGGAGGCCAGGCGGGATCCCGGTTGGGAGAGCCTGCCGCGGGCGGTCACCAGTGCGGTGCGGGCGTCTTCCGGCGAGCCGTGGGCGAGGTGTTCGGCCGCGGTGCGGACCGCGGCTGCCGCATCGGCGGAGACCTCGATCTGCGGGTGCTGGTCGAGCATGTCGACTGCGCGGCTCAGCTCCTGCTGGGCCCGATCAGCCGGGTTGTGCTGTGCGGTCAGTAGGTCGATGAGGGCTGTGTCCACCGCGTCGCGCAGGGCCGCCTCGGTCGTGCTGTGCTGGGCAGTCACGAGGCGGAAGTCTATGCGCTGGAAAAGCGGTTTCCCCGCGACGAAGATCACCCACATGGGTGGTCCTTGTGCTGTTGATCGCCACGATCGGCAGCTAGATCACCCGATTGCCCGTTTCCGGGGCGGTTCGCGGCTGCGCAGTCCACTGAGGACTCCGGGGGCCCGGACGAGTCCGGTGATCGCGACCGGCGAGTAACCTGGCGGTGATGTTGGTTGCCACCGAACCCGGGAAGTAGGGGAGAGGCATGTTCTGGACCATCCTCGGATGGATCGTCTTCGGCCTGGTCGCGGGTTTCATCGCCAGGGCGATCGTGCCGGGCAAGGACGACATCGGCCTGGTGCGGACGATCCTGCTCGGCATCGCCGGTTCGGTCGTCGGCGGATTCCTCTTCGGCCTGCTCACCGTCGGCCTGCGCGGCTTCGAACCGGCGAACTGGATCGGCTCGGTGATCGGCGCGGTGATCGTGCTGGTGATCTACAACAAGGTCACCGGCCGCAAGCGCCGGATCCGCTCGTAACCGTCGTGCCGCGAGACCAGGGGAAACCGGTTCGCCGGAATTCCCCTGGACTGCGCGGTGCCGTGCGCGCGGAAGCCGGTCTCCGCGCTCACGGCACCGCGGTGCCGGTCACGGCTTGCGGCCGACTCCGGCCAGCCCGGTCAGGCGCTCCGGGTGTTCGCCGACCTCGCCCGGGGCCACCGGGCGCCACTGCGGCAGGAAGACCACTCCCGGCTCCACCAGCTCGAACCCGTCGAAGAAACCGGTCACCTCGGCCTGCGAGCGCATCGTCAGGGGCGTCGTGGTGCGCTTGCGGTAGAGGTCGGCGTGCGCCGGGGCGACGTCGGGACGGCCCTCGTTGGACGCGTGCGAGATCACCAGGAAGCTGCCCGGCGCCATCGCCTCCCGGTAGCGGGCGATGATCTTCGACGGCTCGTCGCGGTCCGGGACGAAGTGCAGTACTGCGACCATCATCACCGCAACCGGCCGGCTCAGGTCCAGCAGTTCGGCGACCTCCGGGCTGCCGAGCACCCGCTCCGGATCGCGCATGTCGGCGTCGATGATCGCGGCGTCCGGGTTGTCGTGCAGCAGCTTCTTGCTGTAGGCGACCGCGACCGGATCGGTGTCCACGTAGACCACCCGCGCGCCGGGCGCCGCCTGCTGGGCGACCTCGTGCACGTTGCCGACGGTGGGGATGCCCGAGCCCAGGTCGAGGAACTGGTCGATGCCCTGCTCGACGCAGAACTGCACGGCGCGGCGCAGGAAGGCGCGGTTGGCCTGCATCACCAGCGGCAGGTCCGGCCACATCGCGATCGCTTCCTCGGCCATCTGCCGGTCCACCGCGAAGTTGTGGTCGCCGCCCAGGTAGTAGTCGTAGACCCGCGCCGCGTTCGGCGTCTCCAGGTCGATGTGCCCGTGTTCCGGCGACACCTCGGACATCCAGTTCCTCCTCACGGCTGGGCGGTGCTTCACCCGCCCAGCCGTGATGTTAATCGTGTCCGTTATGCCCGGGCTAGACCGCCGGCTCGGCTGTGCCGCCCAGCCGGACCACGACGCCCAGGGCCAGCAGCGCGACCGCCGCGCCACCGGTCATGGTGATCGCCATCGCCGGGCCGTCGTTGCCCAGCACGCCGACCAGCGGCGCGATCAGCGCGCCGAGCCCGAACTGCCCGGCGCCGAGCAGCGCGGCCGCGGTCCCGGCGGCTTCGCCGTGCCGGGAGAGCGCGAGCGCGGGCGCGTTGGGCAGGACGAATCCCATGGCGCCCAGCACCAGCCACAGCGGCACGATGAACCCGTACAGCCCGCCGGTGCCGGTGGTGGTCAGCGCGGTCAGGATCAGACCCGCCACGGTGGCCGCGACCAGCGCGGCGAACACGATCTGCTTGGGGCTGTAGCGGTTGAGCAGCACGACGTTGAACTGCGAGGCGCCGATCAGCGCCACCGCACCGACGCCGAAGACGAGGCCGAACGCCTGCTGGTCGAGGCCGAACTGCTCCTGGAGCACGAACGACGAGCCGGAGATGTAGGAGAACAGCGCGGACATGGCCAGCGCCGCCACGATGGCGAGCAGCACGAAGTCGCGGTCGGTGATCAGCTGCCGGTAGGTGCGCAGGACCGGGCGGAACTGCGCGGCCTGGCGGCGTTCCGGCGGCAGCGACTCCTTGAGCGCGAAGATCGCCACCACCAGCAGCACCGCGCCGATGATCGCCAGCGCGCCGAACACGCCGCGCCAGGAGCCGGTCAGGAGGATGGCGCCGCCCAGGCTCGGCGCGAGGATCGGTGCCACGCCCATCACCAGCATCAGGCGGGAGAGCGCGGTGGCTGCGGCGCGGCCGCTGAACAGGTCCCGGACCACGGCCAGCGCGACGACCATGGCGGCGGCCGCGCCGACGCCCTGCAGCGTGCGCAGCGTTCCCAGCACGGCGATGTTCGGCGCGAACAAGCACGCCACCGACGCCAGGATGTGCAGTGCGGTTCCAATGATCAGCGGCAGCCTGCGGCCGACGATGTCGGAGAACGGGCCGATCAGGAGCTGGCCGATGCCGAGGCCGAGCAGGGTGCCGGTGAGGGTGAGCTGCACCGTGGAGGCGCTGGCCGCCAGCTCGTTGCCGATGGCGGGCAGCGCGGGCAGGTACATGTCGATGGTGAGCGGGCCGAGGGCGATCAGCGCCCCGAGCACGACGATGACCCGGAATCGGTCGAACCCGGTCGGCTCTTTCGCGGCAGGTCGTGCGTCCCGCGCCGCCGGAGGGCTCTGCACCGCAACGTTGTCCATTGTTGCCTTTCGAACTCACCGCGAGGGGTGGGAGATTCTGACGCGCTCTTTAGCGGTGATCGCGATCGCTTTGTTCCCGCAATGGCGGGAGAATTGCTGTGATGCGAGCTACAACGCGCCGGTTCCATTGCGATTTCGGGATTTTCCGCACATCAAGTTAACCGAGCTAAATGTCTATTGTGGACGTATTCCAGGTTTTCGGTAAAGGAATGATGAATTCTGACGGTCGGGGAATGCGGGTGGCGTCCGGCTCGATTCCCGGATCCTGGGAATCGAGCCGGAGAGCAACCTGCGCGAAGAGGGCTCCACCCGGTGCCCCGCGGAGGGTAGAATTTCCAGGTTTGGCCAGGCCGGTGAAGTGGAGCGGGCGATGCACGGATACACCCAGGACAAGGACAACTACCTCAAACGACTGGCGCGCATCGAGGGCCAGGTCCGCGGCCTGGCGCGGATGATCGAAGAGGACAAGTACTGCATCGACATCCTGACCCAGGTCTCGGCGGTGACGAAGGGCCTGCAGGCGGTCTCCCTGCGGCTCCTCGACGAGCACCTCAAGCACTGCGTGGCCGAAGCGCTGGCCGAGGGCGGTCAGAACGCGGACGAGAAGGTCAAGGAGGCCAGCGACGCGATCGCCCGCCTGGTGAAGTCCTGAGCGGTGGGCCGGGGGCGGCGGTCGGCCGCCCCCGGCCTGGCGTCAGCTCTGCGACAGCAGGGCGCGCATGGTGTCGATCTCGGCCTGCTGGGTGTCGATGATCTGCTGGGCCATCTGCTTGGCCGCCGGGAACTGGCCGTCGGACAGCTCGGTCCGGGCCATCGTCACGGCGCCCTCGTGGTGCTTGATCATCAGCTCCAGGAACATGCGGTCGAACTCCGCGCCCTTGGACTGCTCCAGCTGCTTCATCTCGTCGCCGGTCATCATGCCGCCCATGTCACCGTGACCCATCGCGCTGTGGTCGGTGCTCGAGCCGGGCCCGGCGCCCCACTCGCCCAGCCAGCCGTTGAGCGTGGCGATCTCCGGTCCCTGCGCGGCCTCGATCTGCTTGGCCAGGTCCTTGACCTGCTGCGACTCGGCGCGCTCCGGAGCGAGCCGCGACATCTCGATGGCCTGCTCGTGGTGCGGGATCATGCCCTGCGCGAAGGTGACGTCGGCGGCGTTGCTCGCCGCCTGCTCCTGGCTCGCCGGGGCCTCCGGCGGCGGGGTTCCTCCGTTGCCGCAGCCAGCCAGTGCGATCGCGGCCACCGCGGTGATCGCGGCGGCGAATGCGCGCGTGCGCTTCATCGTTGTCCTCGTCTTTCCATGTGCTGAATCGGGCATGCGTCATCGAGCCACGACGTGGAGGCCGCGGCCGATCAGCCGCCGATCAGCGACGAAGCACGCACAGCGCCGCGAGTCTTCGCGGTACGGGCAGAGGTGGTGGGAGCAGCACCGGCAGGGCCACGGCGAGGCCCCTCGGCAGTTCGGCCGCGGCCCGGAGGGCGCGCCGGAGTTGGGGGAGCAGCAGCACCAGGAATCCGGCGATGATCGCCAGGCACAGGTGCAGCGCGCCGTGGCCGGAGTCCGCCGGCGGCTCGTGGTGCTCGACCGCCGCGGTCTGCACGGCGGCGGCCGACTGGTGCGCCGGCTCGTGCTGCTGCGCCGGGACGTGGTGCATCAGGACCACGCAGAACGCGAGGACCAGCAGTAGGCCCCAGCGGAGCAGCCCCGGACGTTCGCGCACGTTGCCCACCATACCGGGGTTGGGTTTGCCGGTCGTCAGGACTTCACCAGTCGGGCGATCGCGTCGCTGGCCTCGCGGATCTTGTCCTCGGCCTGCTCGCCGCCTTCGGTGAGCGCTTCGGAGACGCAGTGCTTGAGGTGCTCGTCGAGCAGGCCCAGTGCGACGGCCTGCAGGGCCTTGGTGGTGGCCGAGACCTGGGTGAGCACGTCGATGCAGTACTCGTCGTTGTCGATCATCCGGGCCAAGCCGCGGACCTGGCCCTCGATCCGCCGCAGCCGCTTGGCGTAGTTGTCCTTGTCGTGCGCGTACCCGTGCATCGGCACCTCCCCGGAGTTCTGCCTCCTTTATACCCCAGGGGGGTAATGCTCGGCAAAGCCGATCAGAGGAAGCCCTCCGGCTTGACCGGTCCCTTCGCCGCCTCCGGCTGCTCCCGCTCGGCGCGCGCCAGCCACAGCACGCCACCCAGCTGCACCAGCGCCGCGCCACCGGTCAGGGCGACCGCGATGATCGCGTAGATCTGCCAGCCCGAGATGAAGCCCAGCACCACCGCGACGACGAAGAACAGCAGCGTGCGCACCAGCACGGTGGTGAGTTGACTCTTGCTCATCTCTAGCGGGGCCTTCCTGCTCGCGTCCACCGCCGAGTGTAGGTGGCTGGGCGGAGCACCCTTGCGAAGCGGGTGTTCTGCTCGGTGGTCACCGGCCGTCCGCTGCCGGCTGCGGCGGGAGGTGCGTCGGCGCGCACAGCCGGCCGGAACGAGGCCCCCGGCCTGCGGAGACCGCGCTCGGACTGATCCCCCTGGCGCGTTTGAACGCCGAGCTGAAGCCGAAGCCGTCGGCGTAGCCCACGCGCTTGGCCACCGAGGAGACCGTTGCGCCGGGTTCGGCCAGCAGCTCGGTCGCCAACGACATCCGCCAGTCGGTCAGGTAGGACAGCGGCGGTTCACCAACCAGCGCGGTGAACCGCCTGGCCAGCGTGGCCCGGGAAACACCGGAGTGCTCGGCCAGCGAAGCGACCGTCCACGGCCTGGCCGGTTCTTCGTGCATGGCCTGCAATGCGAGGCCGACGACCGGATCGGAGAGCGCCCGGTGCCAAGCGGATGGGAGCGCCTCCGGGCGGTCGAACCAAGCGCGGAGCGCGCACAGCAGGAACCAGTCCAGCAATCGTTCGAGCACGGCGTCCTGGCCCGGCTTGATCGAGGCGACCTCGGCGGCGACGAACTCGAGAACGGGGTCGCAACCGTCGTGTGGCAAGACCAACAGGGGTGGCAGCGCGTCCACGAGCCGGCGGCCGGAGTTGCTGCACAGCTGGTAACCGCCGAGCAGGAGCACGGTGTGGCCGTCCGCCGCGCGTTCGGCGGACGGGAGGCTGCTGACCACGGAGAACGGTTCACTCGAGATGGCGACGTCGCCTTCCTCCAGCAGCGTCGGCTCGCCCCTGCCGGGCAGCAGCCACCCGTGACCGCGGACCACGGCGCAGAGGGCCAGGGACGCTTCTCCCGGAGAGTTCGACGACCACGGTGCGGGCAGTTCGGCTCGGCGGAACAAGGTGCTCTCGGCCCGGATACCTCGGAGCAGACCGGTGAGCACGTCCATGGGGTCAACATAGACGAACGGACATGACCGCGAGATCACCAGCGATGGCCGCCCGGGCCGTTGCTGGCTTGACTTGCCGGTATGACGGGAAGAACGATCCTCGTGCTCGGTGCGACCGGCAAGACCGGACGACGTGTGGTCGCGCGGCTGCGCGCGGCGGGTGAGCAGGTGCGCGCGGCGTCCAGGTCCGCCGACGTGCGGTTCGACTGGGCCGACCGGTCCAGCTGGCTGGCGGCCCTGAGCGGCGCCACCGCGGTGTACCTGGTGGTGCCGGAGGAGGTCGAACCGGTGGCGCCCTTCGTCGAGCTGGCGGTGGAGGCGGGTGTCGAGCGGTTCGTGGTGCTGTCCGGTCGAGGTGCCGACACCTACGGGGACTCCGCCTTCGGGCGATCGATGATCGCGGCCGAGCGGGCGGTCCGGGACTCCGGTGCGGACTGGACGATCATGCGGCCGAACAACTTCAACCAGAACTTCGACGAGGACCTGTTCCACGCGCCGGTCGTGGCCGGGCGGCTGGCCCTGCCCATCGGTGATGTCCCGGAGCCGTTCGTCGACGCGGCCGACGTGGCGGACGTCGCAGCCGCGTTGCTGACCGAGGACGGCCACGCGGGTCAGGTCTACGAGCTCTCCGGTCCACGGGCGCTGACCTTCGCGACGGCGGTCGAGTCGATCGCAACGGCATCGGGGCGCGAGGTCCGATTCGTCGAGCTGACCTCGCCGGAGTACCTGGCGGAACTGGTCGCCGGAGGTGTTCCGGGAGAGGCGGCGCACGCCTTGACCGCGATGTTCGACCTGCTGCGCCGGGGCACGCTCGCGGAGCCGACCGATGGGGTCCAGCGCGTGCTCGGCCGAGCGCCGCGCGACTTCGACTCCTACGTCGCCGCGGCTGCAGCAGCGGGTGCGTGGGCTTGAGGGGCTAGGTCGTGTGGTCGTCGACCAGAGAGGTCGCGGTGAGGAGGAGTTTCACGCAGTAGTCGACCAGCTGCTCGTGCGTGGCGGGGAGGCTGCCGTCCAGCCAGCGGATGAAGAGGTTCGTCAGCGCGCCAATGAGCGCCGTCGCCGTCATCCGCGCGCCCAGGCCGGCGGCCTCCTCGTCGAGTTCGGACCGGATCAGGTCGGCGAACACCGGCATCAGCTCGGCGCCCCGGCTGCTGAGCGTCGCGTCGGTCACGGGTTCCAGCAGCAGCACCCGGCCCTTGCGCGGGTCGTCGGTGAGCACGGCGAGGAACGCTTCGACCGCGGCTGTCGCGACCGCTTCCCGGGTGCCCTCGGTGTTCGCCACCGCTGCTCCCAGTGCGGCTCGCGCCTCCTCGGCGACCTGGTCGTACACCGCCAGCAGCAGGGCGTCCCGGTCGGCGAAGCTCTCGTAGAAGTAGCGGTCGGTGAGCTTGGCGTGGCGGCACACCGAGCGGACCGTCACGGCCGCGCTGCCCTGCGTGCCCAGCAGTTCCAGGCCGACTTCGAGCAGCTTCGCCCGCCGCGCGGATCGGCGCTGCTTGAGGCTGGTTCCGCCCCACGTCATCCGGTTGCTCCGCTCGGTTGGTTCAGCGCGGTGGTCGTTGACGGGCACCCGCCGCGATCCTACTTTGACGACAGGTGTCCTCAGTTCTGGAGGGAGCACCGATGTCGAAGCCGACACCGCTCGGTCCGGACTCGCTCATGTGGCGCTACTTCGGCGACTGGCGCGGCCTGCTGCTGGCGCTGTGGGCCGGGTCGATGCAGAACATGCACCCGCAGCTGGGCGCGGGCGTCGAGCAGCACTCGCAGTTCTTCGACGAGCGCTGGGAACGGCTATTCCGGTCCCTGTACCCGATCGGCGGGGTGATCTACGACGGCCCGCGCGCCGAGCAGACCGCGCGGCAGGTGCGCGGCTACCACGACACGATCAAGGGCGTCGACAAGCACGGGCGGTCCTACCACGCGCTCAACCCGGACACCTACTTCTGGGCGCACTCGACGTTCCTGGTGATGCCCATCCTGATCAACGAGCACTTCGGCGAACCGCTCACCGAGGAGCAGAAGGAGCAGATCTACGCCGAGGGCGTGCAGTGGTACCGCCTGTACGGGATGAGCATGCGCCCGGTGCCGCCGGACTGGCCGAGCTTCAAGGCGTACTGGGACCGCATGTGCCGCGAGGTGCTGGAGGACAACAAGGCCACCCGCGACGTCCTGGACATCTCACGGATCGGCAAGCCGCCCGCGCTGCGCTGGCTGCCCGCGCCGCTGTGGAAGCTCGCCCGCATCCCGATCAGCCGCGGCTTCGTCTGGCTCACCGTCGGTGTCTACGACCAGGCCATCCGCGACAAGCTCGGCTACCGGTGGACCGCGCGCGACGAGCGGCTCCTGCGCCTGCTGGGGCGCGCGCTCGCCGTCGCCTGGCGCCTGGTGCCGTTCGAGCTGCGGTACCACCCGCGCGCCCGCGCGGGCTGGCACCGCGTGCGCGGCAAGACCCCGGCCGATGCGCCGCTGGTGGAAACCCCGTCCCGCTACCTCCCGCCGCCGGACCGCCGCGACGACCCCAAGCACTACTCGCCCGCGCAGACCGGCTGAAACCAGGTGACTCCTGGTGGCGGTACGCGCCCGCGCCGGTGCGTGCTGTGATCACCAGTGGTGAACCGCCGCCTCACCGCTATGTTCGCGCGCGCTCGTGCGCCCGCGATGGGAGGAGGTCGTTGATGATCCGTCGCACCTGCGCGGTCGTCGCCGCGCTCATGTTGGCCCTCACCCCGGCAGCCGCCGCGGCCGAGGTCAAGCCGGTGGCCACCGGCTTGGACATCCCGTGGGGACTGGCGTTCCTGCCCGACGGCTCGGCGCTGTTCACCCAGCGCGACACCGGGCAGATCATGTCCCTCAAGGACGGTCAGGTCGCCGAGGTGCAGAAGGTCGAGGACTCCGAGCCGACCAACGGCGAGGGCGGGCTGATGGGCCTGGCCGTGTCGCCGCAGTTCGAGTCCGACCAGACGGTGTTCGTCTTCTACAGCACCAGCGAGGACAACCGGATCGCGAAGCTGCGCCTGGGTGAGGCACCGCAGCCGATCCTGACCGGCATCGAGAAGAACCGCTACCACAACGGCGGCCGGCTGGCGTTCGGCCCGGACGGCATGCTCTACGCCGCCACCGGCGACGCCCAGGACAAGCCCAGCGCGCAGGACCCGAACTCGCTCAACGGCAAGATCCTGCGGATGACCACCGACGGGAAACCGGCCCCGGACAACCCGTTCGGCGACTCGCTGATCTACTCGCTGGGCCACCGCAACCCGCAGGGCCTGGGCTGGGACGACGCGGGCAGGCTGTACTCCTCGGAGCTCGGCGACGCGACCTGGGACGAGGTCAACCTGATCGAGGGCGGCAAGAACTACGGCTGGCCCGAGTGCGAGGGCGAGTGCGGCAACGACGAGTTCACCGACCCGCTGGTGACCTGGCCGACCCGCGAGTCCTCGCCCAGCGGCCTGGCGGTGCACGACGGCAACATCTACGTCGCGGCCCTGCGCGGCCAGCGCCTCTGGCAGATCCCGCTCAACGGCGACGGCTCGGTCGGTGAGCCGACCGCGCTGCTCGCCGGCGAGTACGGCCGCCTCCGCACGCCGGTCTCGGCCCCGGACGGCACCCTCTGGGTGACGACCTCCAACCAGGACAACAACGGAAACCCCGGCCCCGACGACGACCAGATCCTCAGCGTCACCCCGTAACACCGGCGAACGCCCCTCCAGCCGATCCCCGAGACCAGCAGGAGGGGCGTTCGGTCACCGCTTGCCGCCTCGGCGCTTCAGCGTGCGGTCGTAGTCCTTGAAGCGCGCTTTGGCGATCACCGATCGGTCCGCGGTGCGCAGCACGATTCCTTCCGCCGCACCGCAGGCACCTTCGTCGAGCGCGCTGCGGGTGCGAGGGAGGTGCTCGCCGAGGAAGTCGCGGGTCTTGTCGAGTTCGGTGGGAAGCTCGGCGGCGTCCACGGAGAACAGTCGCGGAGCGAGCGGCACGTCGTCGCGCTCGGCGAGCCCGGTCAGCTCGGATTCGGTCAGGAACGGCTGGCCACCGCTATCCCGCCACTCCGACAGCTTCTGCGGTGGCAGCGCCATGATCTCGCGGTAGTCGCCGATCACGACCGCGTCGAAGATCCGGAAGCCCACGGTGCGCGCACCGGTGTACTGCTTGCTCGCCGCGGTGACCTTCCCGCCGTACACCTCGAGGTAGTGCACCCGGATGACGTCCTCGGTGACCGGTGCGATCGTCTCGGCCAGCGGCTGCAGGGCCGCCACGATGCCCTGTGCCGGGTTGCCGATGAGATCTCCCTTGGCGTAGAGGAGTTCTTCCCGGCTGCCGAGCAGGTAGCTGCCGTCGGGCAACGAGATGATCCGCGCGTTGGTGCCGTCGATCTTCTCGGTGCCGATCACCTGTCCCGAGTACTCGACGACGGAGTCGAGCAGACCGCCGTTGGACGGGTCGAGCTCGTGGTAGGTCGGGATGGACGGGTACTTGGTGAGCGAGTTGAGCGCGGAGAGATCCGTGCTCCGCAGGTCGAAGGTCATCGCAGGTCCAACTCTTGCCTGTCGTCGCGGGATGTGGAACGCGGCGATCATGGCACGGGAACTCCGCGGCGCGCAGCGAATTTCGCGCGTTCGACCGCAAGGCGCGGCACCGTGATCACCTGGCCGCTGACCGGCGAGCTTCATCGCAGGTGCATCCGGTCGGCTGGAACTATGCTGCGGCGCATGGTGAACAGGTCTCCCGGCGACATGATGGCCGCCGTGACCGAGAGCATGCGGGAACGGACCGGCAGGTCGCTGGAGGAGTGGGTGCGGCTCGTCCAAGCCGAAGGGCCCGATCCGCTCGACCAGAAGGCCGTGCGCGGCTGGCTCAAGGAGCAGCACGGCATCCCGCAGAACTCGCAGTGGGCGATCGCGGACGCCGCCGCTCGGGCCGCGGGCTGGGAGCGGCCGACGGTCGAGGACTACATCGACGGCCAGTACGAGGGCGTGAAGGCTGCACTGCGGCCGATCTTCGACCGGGTCCGCGAACTGGCCGAGGCCCTCGGCGACGTCGCGGTGGAGGGCCGGAGCACCTACACGCCGTTCGTCCGCGCTCGCCAGTTTGCCGCGGTCGCCGCCACCAAGACCCGGGTGGACCTCGGGCTCCGCTTCGTGGAGGCGCCGGACTCACCCCGGCTGAAGCCGTCCAAGGGGCCCGGCCAGTCGACCCACAAGATCGCCCTGACCACCTCTGACGACGTCGACGCGGAGGTCGAATCGCTCCTCGAAGCAGCCTACGGCCAGAACGGCTGACCGCCTGCCGATGGCACCTCCCGCCGGGCGAGAGGTGCCATCAGGATGGTCAGCTCTCGAGGTACCAGTCCCGGGGCGGGTTGGAGACCTCGGGGATGGTGCGGTCGACGCCGGGCCTGGCCGCCCAGGTGATTCCGTTGGCCAGGACTCTCCTGATCTCCGGCTGGTTGTAGACCGGGTAGCGCTCGTCGCCGGGGCTGAAGTAGAAGATCCGGCCCTTGCCGCGGTTGAAGGTCACTCCGGAGCGGAAGACCTCGCCGCCGGTGAAGGAGCTGATGAAGATCAGTTCGTCCGGGGCCGGGATGTCGAAGAACTCGCCGTAGGTCTCCTGCTCCGGGATCACCAGCGGGTTCGGGATCCCTTCGGCGATCGGGTGCGTCGGGTCCACCGTCCACACCACCTCGCGCTCGGCTGCGTTGCGCCAGCTCAGCGAGCAGGTGGTGCCCAGCAGGCGGGTGAAGATCTTGGAGAAGTGCCCGGAGTGCAGGACCAGCAGGCCCATGCCGCCGAGCACGTGCCGCTGCACCCGGTCCACCACGGCGTCGTCGACCTGGCCGTGCGCCTTGTGGCCCCACCACAGCAGGACGTCGGTGTCGGCCAGCACCTCTTCCGGCAGCCCGTGCTCGGGATCGCTGAGCAGGGCGGTGCGCACGGTGGCGTCCGGGAGCTGCTCGCGGATCCCGGACGCGATCGCGCCGTGGATGCCGTCGGGGTAGTACTCGTCCATCCCGGCCGGGTCCTGGGTGGACTCGTGCACGCCTTCGTTCCAGACGGTGATGCGGAGCTTGCTCACTCGACCACGATCTCCTTGTTCTCGGCGGCGGACTGGTAGCAGGCGTCGATGACGCGGGCTCGCTTCAGGGCGAGGGAGCCGTCGTTGGCGGGCCACCGGGCCGGGTCGCGGAGGACGTCGATGAAGTTCTCCACCACTCCGGCGTGCGCGCGGCCCGGCTCGGCCGCGGGCTGGTAGTCGGCGATGTCACCGTCGGCGTCGCGGTACACGTGCAGGTCGCCGACCGCTGCCTTGGTCGCTCCGACGGCTTTGAGCTCCGCGCCGCCGTCGGTGCCCAGGACGCTGAAGTCGATCAGGTCGTCCGGGCTGCGGAACGCCGCCCAGGAGGTCTCCAGCACCAGCGTCGCACCGCCCTCCAGGCGCACGAACGCCGCCGCGAAGTCCTCGACCTCGTACTCGGAGACGCTCTGGTCGGCCGTTTCCCGCTTCATGCCGCCGATCCCGCGGTGGCCGAGCTCGGAGTAGGTGACCGCGTTGACCGACAGCACGCGCGGCTCGCCCAGCAGGAACAGCGCGTAGTCCAGGACGTGCACGCCGATGTCGGCCAGCGGGCCGCCGCCGGACATCTCCTGGTTGGTGAACCAGCTGCCCAGCAGCGGGATGCCGCGGCGGCGCATCCACGACGCCTTCGCGTAGTACGGCCGACCCAGATCGCCGCGCCCGATGATCTCGCCGAGCGCCTGGATGTCGCCGCGCAACCGGTGGTTGAACACCACGTCCAGCACCCGGCCCGCGGAGCGGGCGGCCTCGACCATCTGCTGGCCCTCGACCCCGTTGCGGGCCAAGGGTTTCTCGCTGAGCACGTGCAGCCCGCGCTTGAGCGCGGCGATCGCGATCGGTGCGTGCAGGAACGTCGGCACCGCGATGCTGACCGCGTCGAGGTCGGGCACCTCCAGCAGCTTCTCCCAGCTCTCGAACAGCATCGTCGCGCCGTACTGCTCGCCGAGCGAGCGCAGCAGTTCCGGTTCCTTGCCCGCGATCGCGACGATCTCGACATCCGGCAGGTCGCGGTAGGCGGCCAGGTGCTGCTGGCCGGCCCAGCCGATGCCGATGACGCCGACCCGGATCGGACTCATGGATGCGGTCTCCTTCACCTTTGACGGGTGGTTTCAGCCTTTGATCGCTCCGGCGGTTAGGCCGGCGACGATGCGCTTCTGGAACAGCAGCACCAGCAGGAGCAGCGGGAGGGTGACGATCACCGAGGCCGCGCTGATGGTGCCGATGGGTTGCTCGAACTCGTTGGTGCCCGCGAAGAACGCGATCGCCACCGGCACCGTGCGGGAGGTCGGCGTGGAGGTCAGGGTGACGGCGAGCAGGAACTCGTTCCACACCGAGATGAACACCAGGATCGCGGTGGTGGCGATGCCGGGCACCGCCAGCGGCAGGATCACCTTGCGGAACGCCTGGAACGGGGTGGCGCCGTCGATCAGCGCGGATTCCTCGAGCTCGAAGGGGATTTCGCGGAAGAACGAGGTGAGCACGAAGATCGCCATCGGCAGCGCGAAGGTGAGCTTCGGGATGATCAGCCCGGGCAGCGTGTCGTAGATGCCCAGGTCGCTCCAGATCTTGAACATCGGCGCCGCGATCGCGATGACCGGGAACGTGGTCACCGACAGCACCGCCGCGAGGATCAGGCCCTTGCGGGGCAGCGCGAGCCGTGCCAGCGCGTAGGCGGCGAACGACGCCAGCAGCAGCGCCAGCGAGGTGGTGACCACGCCGACGATCACCGAATTGCCCAGCGCGGTCAGGAACTTCCCGTCCTGCAGCACTTCGAGGTAGTTCTGCAGCGATGGCGCGGTGGGGAACAGGCTGCCCGAGGAGAGCTCGGCGCCGGTCTTCAGCGAGGTGTTGATCAGCCAGTAGAACGGCACCAGCGAGGCCAGCATCACCAGCACGGCGAAGGCCAGCGTCAGCGGCCGGAGCCGCTGGCGGTCCCGCGGCAGGGCCGGTGCGGTGGTCTTGACGGGGACGAGGACGGTCGCCATCAGCGCTCCTTCGCGACGTCGCGGATGTTGCCGCCCGCGAAGCGGATGTAGACCAGCGACACCACCATCACCGTGGCGAAGGTCAGGATCGACAGCGCCGAGCCGGGGCCGATCAGCCGTCCCTCGCGCAGTTCCTGGTAGGCGAGCATGGACATGGTCTCGGTGCCGCTGGCTCCCTTGGTCAGCACGAACGGCAGGTCGAAGATGCGCAGCGCGTCCAGCAACCGGAAGATCGCGGCCAGCGCGATCGCCGGGCGCAGCAGCGGCAGCGTGACCCGCCAGAAGGTCTGCCAGCGGCTCGCCCCGTCCAGGTCGGCGGCCTCGTAGACGTCGGGTGGGATGACCTGCAGCCCGGCCAGCACGAGCAGCGCCACGAACGGTGCCGTCTTCCACACGTCGGCGACGATGATCACCGTCATCGCGTAGCCGGGTTCGGCCAGCCACACGTGCTCGCCGCCGGGCAGGCCGAGCGCGCGCAGCACGCCGGTGACGAGGCCGAGGTTGGTCTCGAACATCGCCTGCCAGGTGATCGCCGAGACCACCGTGAGCACGGCGTAGGGGACCAGCAGCGTGGAGCGCAGCAGACCCCGCCCGCGGAAGGCCAGGTTGAGCAGCAGGGCCATCGCGACGCCGAGCACGATCTCCAGGAACACCGACACGATCGCGAAGAGGAACGTCTGGCGGAACGCCGCCCACCACTCCGGCGAGGTCAGCGCGTGCCAGTAGTTGGTCAGCCCGACGAACTGGGACAGGTCGGCCTGCCGGACGCTGTAGACGTTCAGCGACAGCCACACCGCGTAGCCGATCGGCACCGCGGCCACCAGGAACATCACCACCAGCGCGGGCGAGACCATCCACACCGCGGTGCGCCGCTGCTGCTGGTCGACCCGGCGGCGCTGCCGGGTCGGTGTCGTCGTGGTCATCAGAAGGTCTCCTGGGCGGTCCGGACGTCCTCGGCCATCTTCCGCACGCCCGATTCCACGTCGGTCTGCCCGGAGATCACCTGGTAGACGTTGCGGTAGACGGCGCGGGACAGCTGCGCGTACACCGGCGACTTCGGGCGCGGCTTCGCGCTGAGCACCGACTGCTTGAGCTGCGGGATGAACGGCAGCTCGGCGATCACCTGCGGGTCGTCGTAGGTGGCGGCGTGCACCGGGGCCTGGGAGTGCTCCAGCACCATGATCTTCTGGAACTCGGCGCTGGTGGCGTAGTCGATGACGGCCACCGAACCGGCGGGGTTGTCGGCCTTGGCCGCGACCGCGAGGTTCCAGCCGCCGAGCACCGCAGCCGGCCGGCTGTGCTCGTCGAAGGCGGGCAGCGCGGCCACCGCGGTGCCCGGACCGGCCCCGGTCTGCTCGATCTGCTTCAGCGCGCTCGGCCACTGCCGCAGGTATCCGGCGCGGCCGGACTCGTAGGCCCGCCGCCCGCCGTCCTCGTCGTAGGTCAGGCTCGCCCGGTCGACCGCTCCCGACTCCAGGCCCTCGGTCAGCAGCCGGAGCACGGCGCGGGTCTGCGGCGAGTCGACGGTGACGTTGCCGCGCTCGTCGATCACCGACCCGCCCGCGGAGTAGAGCATCTCCAGGAAGTTCACCGTGAGGCCCTCGTAGCGCTTGCCCTGCATCTCCACCTGGTGCTGCGGGTCGGCAGCGGCGCTGGCGTAGACCTGCGACCAGGTGGTCGGCGGTGGTACCCGGTCCTGGCGGTAGAACAGCAGGCCCGCGTTGGTGTAGAGCGGCACCGCCCAGAAGCGCCCGTCGTAGCGCGCGGTCTCCAATGTGGACGGTATGAGGTCGCTGCGGTGCGCTTCGACCAGCCTGCTGTGGTCCTGGATCCAGCCCTGCGCGGCCCACTCGCTGACCCAGGTCACGTCCATCAGGTAGATGTCGCAGCCGCGGGAACCGCCTTCGAGGCGCTGGATCGCTTGCGTCCGGGTCGAGTCGGTGTCCTGCCCGATCTCCAGGTAGTGCGCGGTGACGCCGGTGTCCTTGGCGTTGAACGACTCGGTGAGCTTCGAGTACGTTCCGTTGTCCCGGTTGCCGCAGATCGTCACGTCTCCAGCGGCGCCGTCGGCGATCGCGGGATCCAGCACGGGGGCTTGTGGTGCGTGCTCGCCGATCGGGCCGGTGGCCGGGGCGCTGACGCAGCCGGTGAGGGTGATCGCTGCGGTGGTGGCGAGAACCGCCCACGCGGGCGTGCGTCTCAGCTGCATGGTCTCTCCGCTTCGCGGGGTCCGTCGGTGGTGGTACCCGGGGCACTGCGGCGTGAGACGCTCAAATGGTTAGTCGCGGGAACGCGGGGTGTCAAGGGTTTTCCCGCAGCAGGCCGCGAATCCCGTCGGCGGAGAGCACGTTCTCGATGCCCGCCACCACCGCGCCCGCCAGCCCCGCGGAGCGGCCGAGCGTGCTGTTGGCCAGCGACAGGTGCCGGGTCGCCAGCGGCAGGGCTCGGCGGTAGACCACGCTGCGGATCCCGGCGAGCAGGTCGTCGCCCGCAGAGGTGATGAGTCCACCCAGGACGATCCGCTTCGGGTTGTAGAAATGCACCAGCATGGCCACGACCTCACCGATCGTCGCCGCGGCCGTGCGGACCTGTCGCACTGCCGTGGCATCGCCGTCGCGCAGCAGCCGCGCCAGGTCCTCCACGCTGCGCGGACCGCCCTGCTCGGTGCGCAGCGCGCGCAGCACCGCGTCGGCGGAGGCGACGGCCTCGACGCAGCCGACGTTGCCGCACTGGCAGACCACGTCGTCGGCGCCCGGCACCCGGATGTGCCCGATGTCGCCTGCGGCGCCGTCGGAACCGCGGTGCAGCTCTCCACCTGCCGAGACGATGCCGCCGCCTATGCCGGTGCCGACCTTCAGGAACAGCAGCGGGGCTTCCTCGACCGGCAGCGCGCGGGCCTCGCCGAGCGCCATCAGGTTGACGTCGTTGTCCACCGCGGCGGTGCAGGCGAACCGGGAGGCCATCGCGTCGCCGACCGGGAAGCCGTCCCAGCCGGGCATGATCGGCGGTCGCACCGGCATGCCCATCCGCGGATCCACCGGGCCGGGCAGCCCCATCACCAGCGCTTTCACCTTCTCCAGCGGCATCCCGGCGTCGGCCAGCAGCTTGCGCAGGTGGTCGGTGAGCACGTCCAGCGAACGTTCCGGGCCGACCGAGATCTCCAACTCCACCTCGCCCTCGGCGAGCACGTCCTGGCCGAGGTCGGCGACCGCGAGCCGGGTGCTGTGCACGCCGACGTCGGCGGCGAGCACGACGCCGGCGCGCGGGGCGATCGCCAGCCGGTGCGCCGGGCGGCCCCTGCCACCGCTGCCGACCGGGCCGCGTTCGACGACGACCCCGGCCGTGATCAGCGCGTCCAGGTGGCTGTGCACTGTGGACCGCGACAGGCCGGTGGCGCGCACCAGCTCGACCCTGCTCTCGGCCGCACCCGAGGCGATCAGTCGCGCCAGGCTGCTGTGCACCAGGTTGTCGTCGGTCCGTCCGGACGTCCTCGGCACCGCCAAGCGGACCGGTTCCCATCCCATCGTCGCAGCTCCCGCCCGAAATACCGCTAATTTATGACTGAAAAGAAAATAAATATTAGCTCTTGTCGGTCAAAAGATGGAGATCTAGTTTTGACCTCGACGTAAATCGGGCGTGAGACACCCGCAGAAGTCAACTGATCCGATGAAGGAGGCTCCCCGTGAGCCCTGGACCGTCCGGGCGCGGCGTGGCCATCTTGGGCGCCGGGATGATCGGCGAAGTGCACCGCCGCGCGGCGCTGCTCGCCGGAGCCGACGTGGTCGGCGTGCTGGCGTCCTCACCGGCGCGCTCCGGCGAGGTGGCCGAGCGCTGGAGTGCGTCGGCCTACGGCGAGCTCGCCGACGTGCTGGCCGACGACCGCGTCGACGTCGTGCACATCTGCACGCCCAACGCCACCCACGCGCCGTTCGCCGAAGCCGCGCTGCGCGCCGGCAAGCACGTGATCTGCGAGAAGCCGCTGGGGATCTCGCTCGCCGAGGCCGAGCGCATGGCCGCCGCGGCCGGTGCGAGCGACCGGATCGCCACGGTCCCGTTCGTCTACCGCTACCACCCCGTGGTGCGGGAGATCCGGGCGCGGCGCCTGGCGGGGGAGTTCGGCGCCTGGAACCTGCTGCACGGCAGCTACCTGCAGGACTGGATGCTCTCGCCGGACGCCTCCAGCTGGCGCGTCGACCCGGAGCTGGGCGGTGCGTCGCGGGCCTTCGCCGACATCGGCTCGCACTGGTGCGATCTGGTGCAGTGGGTGTCGGGGGAGACGTTCACCGATCTGCTCGCGGCGCTGAGCATCGCGATCCCGACGCGCCCGGCCGCGGCCGGGCCGACCTTCGCGGGCCCCGCCGAGCACTCCGGCGACCGGGTCGAGGTGCGCACCGAGGACTCCGCGGCGCTGCTGCTGCGCACCGCCTCCGGCGTGCTGGGCTCGGCGACGATCTCGCAGGTCGCGGCCGGGCGGAAGAACCGGTTGTGGTTCGAGCTCGACGGCGCCCGCGGCAGCGCGGTCTTCGACCAGGAGGAGCCGGAGCGGATCTGGCTCGGCGGCACCGACGGCAACCGCATCCTGGTGCGCGACCCCGAACACGGGTCGCCCGAGCAGCGGCGGCTGTCGACGCTGCCCGCCGGCCACGCGCAGGGCTACGCCCAGTGCTTCGAGGCGTTCGTCGCGGACACCTACGCCGCGATCGACGGCGGCAGCCCGGATGGTCTGCCCACGTTCGAGGACGGCCTGCGCTCGGCGCGGCTGGTCGACGCCGTCCTCCGCTCGGCCCGCAACGGTTCCTGGACGAAGGTGTGATGATGCAGCTCGGAATGCTCACCGCGTGCCTCCCGCAGTGGTCGCTGGACCGGATCGCCCGCTGGGCGAAGCAGGCCGGTTACGAGGCGCTGGAGGTGGCGGTCTGGCCCGGCACCGGCGGCCGCGACTTCGAGGCGGCGCACCTGCCGGTCGCCGACTTCGGCCCGCGCGAGGTCGAGGAGACCCTGGCGCTGTTCGACGAGCACGGCCTGGCGCTGTCGGCCTTCGCCTACTACGAGAACAACCTGCACCCGGATCCGGTGCGGCGCGAGGAGATCCGCACCCACCTGCGGCACGCGATCGACGCCGCGCAGGCGCTCGGCGTGCCCTACGTCGGGACCTTCGTGGGCCGCGACTGGACGAAGCCGGTGGCCGACAACCTCGCCGAGGCGGAGCGGATCTTCCCGGAGCTGGTGGACTACGCGGGCGAGCGCGATGTGAAGATCATCGTGGAGAACTGCGTGATGGAGGGCTGGCACCCGGACGGCTACCCCGGCAACCTGGCGTACTCGCCGGAGCTGTGGGAGTGGATGTTCGGCCTCGGCCTGTACCTGAACTGGGATCCCTCGCACCTGACCTGGATCGGCATCGACCCGGTGGAGACGATCGCGCCTTACATCGACCGCATCGTGCACGCCCAGGCCAAGGACGTGGAGCTGGACCCGGTCGCGCGCAACCGGTACGGCTTCTTCGGCAAGGCCGACAAGGGCGGCGACCCGTGGGACATGGGCTGGTGGCGCTTCCGCGTGCCGGGCCTGGGTCAGGTCGACTGGCGGCGCGTGGTGGACCGGCTCTACGAGCACGGCTTCACCGGAACTCTCTCGGTGGAGCACGAGGACCCGGTGTGGAGCGGCGACGACGAGCGCATCACGCACGGGCTGGACTTCGCGCACCGGACCCTGCGTCCGCTGATCGCCGGCTGACCGGGGGTGGCGGTGCTCTCCGTTCAGCTCTACAGCGTTCGCGACCAGCTCGCCGCCGACCGGCCCGCGACCCTGGCGAAGCTGGCCGCGATCGGCTTCCGCCACGTCGAGCCGTTCGGCCTCGGCTCCCCGGACCGGACACCGGCCGAACGCCTGACCGCGGCCCGGTCCCTGCGCACGGACCTGGACGCGGCGGGCCTGGCGGTCTCGGCGGTGCACGCCGGACTGCCCGGAGATCTCGCGGAACTCGAAGAGGAGTGCGCGATCCTGGGCGCGGACACGGCGTTCGTCCCGCACCCGCGCCTGGTCCCGGGCTTCGGCGAGGAGACCTTCGCCGACCCGGCCCGGGTCGACGCCTTCGCCGATGTCCTCGGTGCGGCAGCCGAATCGGCGGAGCTGCGCCTGGGCTACCACAACCACTGGTTCGAATGGGCCCGGCTGCCCGACGGCACCACCGGCTACGACCGGTTCTGGCAGCGCACGAGCGCAAGCCTGCTCGCCGAGCTGGACGTCTACTGGGCGGTCGCGGCGGGCGCCGACCCGGCGGCGGTGCTGGCCTCGCTCGGGGACCGGGTGATCGCCGTCCACCTCAAGGACGGCCCGGCGGAGCCGGGAGCACCGCAAACGCCGATCGGCACCGGCCGCGTCGACATCCCGGCTGTTCTCCGCGTCGCACCCGGAAACCCCTGGCACGTGGTCGAAATCGACACCACGGACCTGGACCCGTTCGACCTCCTCGCCGCCAACGCCACCACCCTCACCTCCATCTGAGCGAGAGCGCGGGCTCGCAGCTTGAACGCCGTCGCCCGATGGTCGGCGGGGAGTGCGCGAGGTCGAGAAGAGCACGTTGGCGGGGCCGAGCAACCCGGCAGTCGTCCCACACGAGGCACCTCTTGGCAACTGCACGAAGTGTCCTTCACCGCGTTTGCCGTCGCTGGATCGGGTGACGGGTCGGCGCGGGGGACCGGGTTGGGGCGGGTTGGTGATGATGATGGTTCGCATGGCTGAGAACGGGGCGAACGGGGTCGGCAGTGGACGGCGCGGGGACGAGGCGGATCGCGCCGAGCGGTTGGAGCGGACGCGGACCGGTGGCATCTGGGTTTCGGTCGTCATCGCCGCGGTCGTGCTCGTGTTCCTGCTCGTCTTCATCCTGCAGAACTTCGACTCCGTGACCGTGCGGTTCCTGTGGACCGCGGGCACGCTGCCGCTGGGCGTGGCGATGCTCTTCTCCGTGCTGGCCGGTGCGTTGCTGGTCGCGCTCATCGGCACGGCGCGGATCCTGCAGCTGCGGCGCTCCGCCAAGCACCGCGCGGTCAAGCCGGAGTGAACGGGGTCGTGCGCGGATCTCCCGAGGGGCTGGGAGATCCGCGCACGACGTGCCGGGTCACTGCGTGGTGAACCCGCCGTCGATCGACAGGCTGGCGCCGGTGATGAAGCTGGCCTCGTCGCTGAGCAGGAACGCCGCGAACGCGGCGATCTCCTCGGGCTGGGAGATCCGGCCCACCGGGTGCAGGGCGGCGATCTGCGCTTCGCCCTCCGGCGTCGCGCCCATGCTGCTGCGGAACGCCGGGGTGTCCACCGCGGCGGGGGCGATGGCGTTGACGCGGATTCCTCGCGCGGCGTTCTCCAGCGCGACCGCCTTCGTCAGGCCGACCACGCCGTGCTTCGCCGCCACGTAGGGCGAAACGCTGCCCATGCCCACCAGACCCAGGTTCGAGGCGTTGTTGAGGATCGCCCCGCCGCCGGAGGCGAGGATCGCCGGAACCTGGTGCTTCAGACCGAAGTAGACACTGCTCAGGTTGAGCTCGATGTCCGCCTGCCAACCGTCCGCGGCGATGTCCTGCACAGCGCCGAACGCGTTGATCGCACCCGCGTTGTTGAACGCGCCGTCGAGCCGGCCGAACTCGTCCACCGCCGCGCGCACCAGCGCTTCGACCTCGGCTTCCACCGTCACATCGGTGGGCACGAACAGCGCCCGGCCGCCCGCCGCGCTGATGTCGGCCGCCAGTTGCTCACCGACGTCCTTGCTGCGAGCTCCCAGGACCACCGCCGCACCTTCGGCGGCCAGCCGCCGGCTCGTGGCCTCGCCGATGCCGGAGGTGGCTCCGGTGACCAGGACCACTTTGGACTCGAAACGCGCCGTGTTCATCTCTTCCTCGAATGTTCGCCGTGATCGGATGAATCCCATGCTCGTCGCGCGTCGGCATCAGTGCTGGCGGTAATCAGCCATCGCGTTGGGGCGTCGAATCACCGCGTGGCGCTTCGGCGAGCGAGATGCTGTTGCCGTCCGGGTCGAGGACGACGACGTGCCGCACACCGTTGTCGTAGGTCTCCACCGGCTCGTGGCCGATGCCGTGGGCGGCGAGCCGCGCCAGGACGTCGTCCAGCCCCGTCACCTCGATGGTGATCAGCGCGCCACCCGCGCGATCGCGCTCGGCGACGAAGATCCACGCGGTGTCGCTGATCGACCAGAGCGCTTCGTCACCGACCACTTCGTCCGCCGGGCGGCCGAAGAACACCGCGAACCACTCGAGAGCCGCGTTCCGGTCGGTCACCGGCACACCGCAGTAGACCCGCGTCATCGATCCCATGCTCGCTCCTCCCGGTCCGGTCCGGATGCAGACCGGCCGCAGGAGCGGAACTCATCGGGAAGCCGGGCTACCGGATTCCTTCGCGGCGCAGGCGCTGGGCCAGTTCGGCGGTGACCTTGGTCAGGAGCTCGCCGGTCTTGCGGGCCTTCGCGTCGGTGGTCTGGTCGATCG
The DNA here is from genome assembly GCF_003635025.1 of Saccharopolyspora antimicrobica. Lineage (GTDB taxonomy): Bacteria > Actinomycetota > Actinomycetes > Mycobacteriales > Pseudonocardiaceae > Saccharopolyspora > Saccharopolyspora antimicrobica. Next base: position 6,122,998 of record NZ_RBXX01000002.1, read on the forward strand.
GCATCGAGCAGCTGATCGCGTCGGTGCCCGGGATGCGGTACGGGACGACCGCGGCCACGCAGCGGATCCCGGGCGTGCCCTCCTCCACCTCGGCCGCGTAGCCGCGTTCGCGGGCGGTGGCGCAGGCTTCGTCCAGCTGCTCCAGCGACACCAGGGTGTTCTCGGTCAGCGTCGGCAGCGGCTTCGGCAGCAGCGCGGCGACTTCCTCGCGCGTCAGCTCCGCCAGCAGCGCCTTGCCCAGCGCCGTGGCGTGCGCGGGCAGCGTGCGGCCGATCTTGGAGGTCAGGTAGGTGGATCGCTGCGATTCGCGGGTTTCCAGGTAGACCACCTGGCTGCCGACCAGGCGCGCGTAGTGGGTGGTGAACCCGGTCTGCTCGCGCAGCTCCTCCAGGGCCTCGGTGGCGAAGCGGATCGCCGGGTCGCGGTCCAGGTAGGCGGTGCCGCAGATCAGGGCCCGCGCACCCAACCGGTACCGGGTGTTGCTGGAATCGGACTCCAGCCAGCCCGCGTCCAGCAGCGTGCGCAGCAGCCCGTGCAGGCTGGAGCGCGGGAAGCCGGTCTTGGCGTGCAGGTCCGACAGCGACAGCCAGGAGGGGTGCGCGGCGAAGGCCTCGACCAGGTCGATCGCGCGCCGCGCCGACTTCACCCCGGCCGCTTCGGATGCGCTGCCAGCGGCTGCCGGTCGGGCCATGTCCACGTCCTCCTCCATCGCTGCACCACTGCGTTCACGATCCTAGTAGGGCCGGTACTCCGTTCGCATACATGAACGTTGTTCATCGGAATCGGCGCGGACAGGTGCTGAGTGCGGCACCCGGCCGGTGCCGGAGCGGCGGTCCCGGCGTCCGGATGCGATTTCAATGGAAATCGGACGTCTGACGGACATACATCAGAACGGGATCCCGGAGACCAGACGGCGTCTGAGGTTCCGCCACCCGCACCGCCACGCAGAACGAGGATGGAAAAACTTCAATGGAAATCGCCTCAGTTCGGGATGCCGAGCGGGGCGGTGGTGAAGGGGCCGCCGAGGTAGCGGTGCTGTTCGCCCGGCGGGAGTTCGGCGGCGAACCGCTCCGCGTCGTCTTCGGGCAGGTAGCCCAGTTCCGCGGCCTCGTCCGGTGAGCAGACCTGGCGGGTGTTGGCCGAAACGCCCCAGACGACCCGGTATCCGGGCGCCGGGTGGGTGAGGCAGGCTTCGAACAGCCGCGCTCCGTCGTCCGGCGACATCCACAGCGACAGCGCGCGCACGTCGGCCGGGCGCTCGAAGCAGGAGCCGATGCGGACGCAGATGACGTCCATGCCGAAGCGCGAGTGGTACAGGCTGCCCAGGGCTTCGATCGCCGCCTTGCTCACGCCGTAGTAGGTGTCCGGCCGGGGTGGCGAGTCGGCGGGCAGTCCGCCGGGACCGGCGTCGGCCACTTCGCGGAAGCCGGCGGCGTGGTTGCTGGAGGCGAGCACGACTCGTCCGACACCGGCTGCGCGGGCCGCCTCCAGCACCGTGTGGGTGCCGTCGATGTTCACCGAAAGCGTTTCGCGCCAGCTGTTCTCGCGGCTGTGCCCGCCCAGGTGCAGCACGGCGTCGACGTCCCGGCAGGCCGCGGCCATCACCTCCGGATCGGTCAGCGAGCCGTGAACCAGCTCCACCGCCTCGTCCGGTTGCGGCGGCGGGAGCGGGGCGATGTCCAGCAGGCGCAGGATCCGGTCGGGCCGGCGCAGTCGCGGCCGCAGCAGCGTGCCGATTCCGCCCGCCGCGCCGGTGATCAGGATGCGTTGCGTCAACTTGCCGCTCCCTTCGGTTGACACGTGATCTGGGTCATACTAGCGTTTCGCGGCAGAATTCCAATGAACGAACTTATTCGATAACCAGTCCATCGTTCAAGTATGTGAACGGCGAAGGGGTCGGGCCGGTGCACGCTCTCGACTGGGCAATGGTGTGCGGTTACTTCGGGCTGATGGTGCTCATCGGCTGGTGGTCGCACCGCAGGGTCAAGACCGACGCGGACTTCTTCATCGCGGGCGGCCGGATGCCGTGGTGGCTGGCCGGGATCTCCCACCACATGTCCGGCTACAGCGCGGTGATGTTCGTGGCCTACGCCGGTGTCGCCTACACCGACGGCGTCACGGTGTACTTCTGGGGATTCGCCAGCATCGGCATCGGCGTGGCGATCGGCGCCTGGCTGTTCGCCGCCAGGTGGAACCGGCTGCGCACCAGGTTCGGCGTGGCCTCGCCGCTGGAGTTCCTGGCCCGCCGCTACAACGTCCCGGCGCAGCAGGTGCTGGCCTGGAGCGGTTCCTCGCTGAAGGTCTTCGACGTGGCCTCGAAGTGGTTCGCGGTGGCCGTCCTGCTGAACTCCTTCGCCGGGGTGCCGCTGCTGTGGGGCATCGTGATCACCGGCACGGTCACCCTGCTGTACTGCACCGCCGGTGGCCTGTGGGCCGATGCGCTCACCGACTTCGGCCAGTTCGTCATCCAGGCGGCGGCGGGCATCGTGATGATCTGGGCGGTGCTGGACGGGCTCGGCGGCATCTCCGGGCTGTGGACGATGTGGGACCGGCTGCCCGCCGGGCGCACCTCGCCGGTCACCGGTGACTACACCACCGTGTTCCTGCTGGTGTACGTGCTGGTCAAGACGCTGGAGTACAACGGGGGGATGTGGAACCTGGCGCAGCGCTACATGGCCGCGCCCGGTTCCCGCGAAGCCCGCCGCGGTGCGCTGCTGTCCTCGGCGCTGTACCTGCTCTGGCCGCTGGTGCTGATGTTCCCGATGTTCGCCGCGCCGCTGTTCGTGCCCGGCCTGGAGGACCCGACCACGTCCTACGCGGCGATGACCCAGGCGCTGCTGCCGCCCGGCATGATCGGGCTGGTGCTGGCGGGGATGTTCTCCCACACCATGGCCATGGTGGCCTCCGACGCCAACGCGATCTCGGCGGTGATCACCCGCGACATGCTGCCGGTGCTGTGGCGCAAGGCGCGCCGCTTCACCGAGCACCAGCGGTTGCGCACCGGGCGGATCGCGACGTTCAGCTTCATCGTGCTGAGCATGGTGGTGGCCACGCAGGCGCAGCACCTCGGCGGTGTGCTGTCCATCGTGGTCTCCTGGGTGGCCGCGCTGATGGGACCCATCTCGGTGCCGCTGCTGCTGGGCATGCTGCCGTGGTTCCGCCGCTGCGGCGCACGCGCGGCGATCGTGTCCTGGGCGGGCGGGCTGCTCACCTACGGCGTGCTCTACTACGGCCTCGACGCCGACCAGACGGCCACTGTGGCCACCCCGATCCTGGTCTCCCTGGTCCTCTACATCGGACTGGGACTGGTCGCCTCGGAGCGCACCGAGCAGATCGACGAGATGCTGGAAGTGCTGGACGACGAACCGGCGATCAGGAGCTGACGTGCAGGTCACCGGATACAGCTACCCGTGGGACGTGGACGCGGACTTCCTGGGCCGCGCAACGGAACTCGGCGTGGACGAGGTCGCCGTCGCGGTCGCCTACCACAGCGCGCGGGCCGCGACGCCGTGGTCGAAGCGCGGGACCAGCGTCCTCGCCCGGCACGCCGCGCTGTACCGCCCGGTGCGCGCCGGGTGGGGCGTGCTGCGTCCGGCACCGGCCGACTGGGTGGATTCACCGGACAGCGCGGGCGATGCGATCCGCTCGCTGACCGGCGCAGGCATCCCGGCCGCGGCCTGGCTCGTGCTCACCCACAACTCGTTGCTGGGCAGCGCTTTTCCGGAGTACAGCGTGCAGAACTGCTTCGGCGAGCACTACCCGTGGGCGCTGTGCCCGGCGCACGAGGAGGTGTGCGAGTTCGCGGCCCGGCTGACCGCGGAAGCGCTCACCGACCTGGACGTGCGGACGGTGGTGCTGGAGGCGTGCGGACAGCTCGGCGCCGTGCACCAGCACCAGCACGAGAAGACCGACGCGGTGTGGTCGCCCGAGGCGGTGCGGGTGCTGTCGGTGTGCTGCTGCCCGGCGTGCACCGAGAGCTGGGCCGAGCGGGGGATCGATCCGGTCGCGACTCGCGAACTGCTGCGAAACGAAGCGCTACGGCTCATCAGCGGCGAGCAGGCCGAAAACCGGTTGCCCGCCGAGGTCCGGGCCGTGCTGCTGGACACCCGGCAACGCGCCACCGACCGGCTGCGGCAGGAGGTGTGCAAGCAGATCGGCGCGCAGCGGCGAGTGCTCCTGCACGCCAGCGCGGATCCGTGGGCGACGGGAGCGCTGCCGGGCCTTACCCCCGCGGCGGCCGGAGAGGTGGACGGAGTCGTGGTTCCGTGCTGGAAGCCCTCGGGCCTGGCCGAGGTGGCTTCCGCGAGCGCCGTGAGCTCCGCGGACATCGGTGCCTACGTGACGGCGGTCGGCCCGGAAGTGCCTGACATGACGCAGTACGTGCGAGAACTCCGCGCCGCCGGCGCGGACGAACTGCACCTCTACCACCTCGGCCTGGCCGGTCCCGCGCGTTGGCCGCACCTGCGCCGCGCCGTCGAGGAAGCGCACCGGGCGGGGTGAGAGCTCGCCGACCTCGACGGGTCGGTGGTGGTGGGCCGGGGGCTCGGAACACTTGGCGGCGGGAACGAGCCCCCGGCTCCGCTACGCGTCCGGCTGCCGCGAGTGGGAGAAGCCGGTCCGCGCGGTCACGACAGTCAGCGCGTTCTGGATTCGGCGACGCGGAAGTCGCGGAACTGGGCGTTCACGTCCTTGCTCGGGCCCCAGGAGGTGTCGTGGCCGCCGAAGAAGGTGGAGAAGAAGATTCCCGAGAACGGGATGTCGGCGATCTCGCGGATGCCCTGCTCGTTGAGCACTTCCCGCCCGTCGTACCAGATGGTGATGGTGCCGTTGGTGCGGTCCACCGCCTGCTCGACGGTGTGCCACTGGTCGTCGGCCTGCCAGAGCCACGAGCCCAGTCCGACGTCCTCGCCGTAGCCGTCGCCCATCGACGGGTCGTAGACGTACACCGTGGCCTTCGGCTCGTCGCTGCGGATCCGCCACATGTAGCGGGTCGACCACGCGTCGCCGTGCTCGCCACCGCTGGCCTGCCCGGGCGGGCCGCCGTAGAGGCCCGGCAGCTTCCCGCCGCGCTGCCCGAAGTCCCAGTCGGCGGGGAAGCGCACCTGGTAGCTCAGGTGCAGCACCGGCGCGTCGGCCAGGTCGTCGCGGCCGATCGAGCGGAAGTCGGTGTAGAACTGGCCGCCGCCCTCGCTCGGGCAGTCGCCGCACGACGGTGCCGAGGAGCCCTTGCCGTAGAAGACGTCGAGCTCCTCGCCCTGCGGGTTCATCCGGTCGAAGCCCCAGTCGCCCTCGGCGACGAAACCCCACTGCTGCTTCCAGGAATCGCTCGGGAAGTCGGCGAAACCGCCGCTCCACGGCTCGGCCGCGGGGGAGGCCCCGCCGGGAGCCGCCGACAGCGCCAGCAGCGCCGCCATGGCGATTCCGGTCAGCCCGGTCAATCGTCGTTTCCGCACGTCGTCCACCTCGCATCGGTAGTGCTTCGATGTCGACCGGGCGGCGGAGCGGTCCACGCCGGGAAGATCCCGGCGGATTCCCAGCACACACCAGCAACGGCCGGTCGGTCAACCCGCCGTTGCGGGCATCCTTCCGGCTCGTTGACGATTTTTCCCAGATCCGACAAGGTGATCTGCGACCGGACTCCCGGTCCGCGGGCGTTCCGCCGCCGGCCCGTCGAACGGCTTCTGCGAGGAGGAACGATGTCGACCAGCAGACTGCGGCGGATCGCGGTGCTGACCGCCGGGCTCGCGCTGACCGCGACGGCGACGGCGGTCGCCGCCGAGCGCGCGGTGATCCCGGTGACCAATGCGGAGGAACTCGTCCAGGCCCTGGCGCAGGCCGAGCCCGGCGACACCATCGAACTCGCCCCCGGCAGCTACGACGGCACCTTCTTCACCACGCTCAGCGGAACCGAGGCGGCGCCGATCACGCTGACCGGGCCCGCCGATGCGGTGCTGTCCAACACGCAGAAGGGCTGCGACCCCAACGTCCCCGACGGCCGCGACGTCACCTACTGCGGATACGGCCTGCACCTCAACGGCGCGAACCACTGGCGCCTGCGCGGTTTCACCGTGGAGAAGTCGGCCAAGGGAATCGTGCTGGACCGCTCCAACAACAACGTCATCGACGGCGTGGAGGTGCGCGAGACCGGAGACGAGGGCGTGCACTTCCGGGCCACCAGCTCCGACAACGTCATCCAGAACTCCTACGTGCACAACACCGGCACCGAGCAGCCGCAGTACGGCGAGGGGCTCTACTTCGGTTCGGCGGAGAGCAACTGGGACAAGTACGGCGACGCACCCGGCCAGCCGGACCGCAGCGATCGCAACAAGGCGCTGGACAACCGCCTCGGCCCCGACGTCCGCGCCGAGCACGTGGACATCAAGGAGGGCACCGCGGACGGCGAGGTGCTGCGCAACTCCTTCGACGGGCAGGGCATGACCGGCCAGAACTCGGCGGAGAGCTGGGTCGGCGCCAAGGGCAACGGCTACCGGATCTCCGGCAACCGCGGGGTGAAGTCCTTCGAGCACGGCTTCAAGGTGATCCAGCGGGTCGACGGCTGGGGCTGCCGCAACGTGTTCCACGACAACCACGCCGATGTGCAGGCGGCCGGCTACGGCTTCCAGCTGCCGCACGACGAGCGCTGCGGCGACCAGCGCAACGAGGTCTACCGGGACAACACGGTGCTCAACGCCGGGTCCGGATTCTCCGATGTGGAGCCGATCGGATGACCGATGATTGGTCCGTCCGGCGGTAAGGAGCTGGGCTGGCGTGGTCGACGCACGAACTGTGCGGGACGACTCACTGCAAAGTGCAGTTCGATCACGATCGGATGATCTTAGTTCGATACAGTGCGTTCGCATGGGGGGAAAAGCGAGCGCGCCGAACGAGCGGATGTGCGGACACCGCGGTCGGAGGCGGAGAGGAGCCGGAGCAGCACGCTGATCGAGCAGCGCCTGGTGGCAGCGCGCCGGCCGTTCGCGGTCGCGCGCTGCATTTCGGCGTGGACGGTTTCCGCACGGGCCAGAACATTTGAGAGTGCATGGAAGTGACAACCCAGAACGAGCCCTTGGCTCCTCCTGAAAAATCGAGAAGACGCCGGGCCGGGCAGAACTCGATCCGGTCGCGGTTGACGTGGTCGGTCGTGATCCCGTGGATCGTCGTCTTCGTCCTCTGGGCGGTCGGCTGCGCCCTGTTCGCCTTCGAGGCCATCTACACCCAGGCCGTCGCCACCAGCGTCCGGCAGATGTCGCTGCCCGCGATGTCCGCGCTGGAGGAGGTCAAGAAGGAACGCCTGCTGACCCTCGAAACCGTTGAGCAGCCCGGGCGGGACTCGGCGGAACTGCTCGACCAGCAGCGCCGGACGGACCGCGCGGTCTCCGAGATGAACCGGATCGCCAGCGGTCTGATCGAATCAGCACCGGTGGAGATCCAGCGCGCGATGAACGAGCTGGTCGACAACCTGGAGCGGATGGAAGGCATCCGCGCCAGGCTGGTCTCCGGGCAGATCTCCAGCGGTGAGGTCGTCGACTTCTACGACACCCTCTTCGACACCGCCACCCGGATGGCCGACGTCCAGGCGCAGCTCACCCTCGACCCGGACACCCGGCAGGGCGCGATCGCCGCGACCGACCTGCTCCGCGCATCGGACATGTTCTCCCGCGAGACATCGCTGGTCGGCACCGTGCTCGACACCGGCCGGATGAGCGCCGAGCAGCACCGGCAGCTCACCCGCTACATCGACTCGTACCACAGCACGCTGGAGCAGAACGTTTCCAGCATGCACCCCGAGGTGCACACCCGGTACGAGAAACTGCTGGTCAGCCCGGCCTGGCAGCAGCTGGTCGCGGCCGAGGACCGGCTCATCGCCAACCCCGGCATGGACGGCGACGCGCTGCCGATCACGCGCGACGAGTGGCGCCGGGTCTCCAACGAGGTCGGCAACGAGCTCTCCGCGCTGGTGACCATGCAGGCGGACGAGGTCTCCGCCGCCGCGGTGGACCTCGGCGCGGACACGCTGTGGACGGTGCTGTGGGGCAGCCTCGCCGCGCTGGTGGTCGCGCTCGCGTCCTTCGTCTACGCCCGCCGCGTGTACCGGTCGGTGGTCGACGAAGCGCTTCTGACCCGGCTGCAGGGCCTGCGCACCGAGTCGCTGGTGATGGCGAACAAGCTGCCCGAGATGGTGCGGCGTTTGCGCGAGGGCGAAGCGGTCGACGTCAAGACCGAGACGGCGGCGCTGGACAACTACGGCACCGACGAGGTCGGCCAGGTGGCGCAAGCCCTCCAGCTGTTCCAGCGGCAGGCGATGGACGCCGCGGTCGGCGAGACCCGGGCGCGGCAGGGGGCGCGAGTGGTGTTCGTCGGCATGGCGCACCGCATCCAGCGGCTCCTGCGGCAGATGCACGGCACCATCGACCAGCTGGAGAAGAACGAGGAGAACTCGCTGCAGCTGGCCAAGCTGTTCGAGCTGGACAACTCCACCACCCGCGCCCGGCGCACGGTGGAGAACCTGCTGGTGCTCGGTGATCAGCAGCCGGGCCGCCGGTGGAGCCGGCCGGTCGCGCTGATGGACGTGCTGCGCTCGTCGATCTCCGAGATCGACCAGTACTCGCGGGTGGTCGTCGGCCACGTCCCGAAGGTGATGATCAACGGCGCCGCCGTCGGCGACACCATCCACCTGATCTCCGAGCTGATCGACAACGCCACCGCGTTCTCCCCGCCGAACACCCAGGTGCAGGTGGACGTCAAGGAGGTCGCGCGCGGGGTCGCGATCGACATCGCCGACCAGGGCCTGGGCATGAACGAGGAGACCCGGGACCGCGCCAACCAGATGATGTCCGCACCGCCGGAGTTCGACCGGCTGGTGCTGGAGAGCAACAAGGCCGAGCAGCTGGGCCTGTTCACCGCGGCGCGGCTGGCGCACCGCCGCGACATCGCCGTGGAGTTCGGCGTCTCGGCCTACGGCGGCACCCGGGCCACGGTGCTGCTGCCGAACCGGCTCCTGGACGCCGAGACCGAGCTGACCACGAGCAACGGCAGCGGGCCGCTCGGTGCCGGGAGCGGTGGTGAGGACAAGCTCGCGGCGGTGCCCAAGCCGCGCGAGCTGAGCTGGAACGGGGCCATGACCGACCAGCCGGAGCTCCCGGATCCGAAGCCGGCCGAAGCCGCTTACGAGTGGCCCAAGGCGGATCCGGCGCCCGATCCCGAACCGGCCCCCGCAGCGCCGGAGGAGGACCGGGGCAAGCCGAAGAACGCGCGGCCGCCGCTGCCCAAGCGCGTTCCCCAGCAGAACCTGGCAGACGGTTTGCGCGACGAGCCGGACCAGGAGGAGCAGGGCGTCGTCGCCACGCCCAGCAAGCTGGCCGGGTTCCGGCGGGCCTTCCGCGGCGGTTTCGGCGATACGCCGGGCGACCGCGAGTGAGCAGACCAGACAACGAGAAGTGTGTGAGGTGGGCATGACCGAAACCGCGTCGAAACTGAGTTGGCTGCTGGACGGCTTCGTGCAGGGCGTGCACGGTGCCGACCACGCAGTCGTGCTGTCCAACGACGGACTGGTGATCGCCAAGTCGGACGACCTGGACCGGGATTCCGCCGACAAGCTGGCGGCAGCGGCGTCGAGCATGCGCAGCATCGGCAAGGGCGTCAGCAAGGACTTCGGCCGCGGGCAGGTGGCGCAGACGCACGTCGAGATGGAGCGCGGCTTCCTGTTCGTCTCCGCCGCGGGCAGCGGCGCGTGCCTGGCCGTGCTGTGCGCGTCCGACGCCGACATCGAGCTGGTGGCCTACGAGATGGGCAGGCTGATCACCCGCGTCGGCAGCTTCCTGTCGGCCGCGCCCCGGGATGCGCGCGCTGCGGTGGCGGAAAGGACCTGACCGTGGACGAGGCGTGGTATGACGATGAGGCGGGCCCGATCGTCCGCCCGTACACGATCACGCGCGGTCGCACCCCGACCAGGAGCACCCGGCTCGACACGGCCAGCCAGGTGCTGACCGTCGAGCCGCGGCCGGAGACCCCGCGGCTCGAGCTCACCCCGGAACACCGCTGGATCCTGGACGCCTGCGCGCGTCCGGTGTCGCTGGCGGAACTGGCCGTGCAGCTGGGGCAGCCGGTCGGAGTGGTCCGGGTCCTGTGCGGTGACCTGCTCGACCACGGCGCCGTCTTCGTGCGCTCGCCTCGTACAGAAGTCAGCCGAGATATCTTGGAGCAGGTGTACCGTGGGCTTTCCAGACTCTAGCCTGGTCGAAAGACCTTCCGCCGCAGGCGGTTCCACCCCGGACCGGGAGGGCCCGGCCCCGATCCCGGTCAAGCTGGTGATCGCCGGTGGTTTCGGGGCGGGCAAGACGACGCTCGTCGGTGCGGTCAGCGAGATCCCGCCGCTGACCACCGAGGAGGAGATGACCGTCGTCAGCGAGGGCGTCGACGACCTCACCGGCCTCGAGCGCAAGACGACCACGACGGTCGCGCTGGACTTCGGGCGCATCACGATCTCCGAGGAGATCGTGCTGTACCTCTTCGGCGCGCCCGGCCAGGACCGGTTCTGGCCGCTGTGGAACGACTTGGCGCTGGGCGCGGCCGGTGCGGTGGTGCTGGTGGACACCCGCAAGCTGGAGGACGGGTTCGCCTCGATCGACTTCTTCGAGCGGCGCGACATCCCGTTCGTGGTGGCCGTCAACGTCTTCGACGACGCCTACCACTACGAGCCGGAGGAGCTCCGCGAGGCGCTCACGATCCCGCCGGAGGTCCCGGTCGTGCTGTGCGACGCGCGGGAGCGGGAGCGCGCCAAGGAAACGCTGCTCACCCTGGTGCGGCGAGCGATCGAGAAGATCCCGTCCACATGAGGTTTTCCAGGCTCGTTCTGCATTGCGGTGCGGGTAGCGGAACCTCAGCGCCCGCCTGGACTGCGGGTGCCCAGCCTTATGTATGACCAATACACGGCGGCTGGGCCGTCCTCGCCAGGCGAACGCTGAGAACCCGCGGCGGTGCAAGCGCCGTAGGTGGGACCGAAAGCGCCTTCGGCGCTTGGCGAGCGTGCGCAGTCGTCACAGATGAGGCGTCGCAGCTGCGGTAGCCGACAAGGATGGAAGACACTCCATCGGACGTCGGCTGACTCCGGGTCGTGAGTGCGGGAGCGGTCTCCCGCACTCACGACCGCTCACGGCTCGATCGGCTCGGTGCGGCAGCGGAAGTGCCGCAGCACCTCCGGGTTGTGGGTGAGGCGGTAGCCGGGCACCCGCTCGGGGTGCTTGGCGATCTCGGCCAGCACCTCGGCGATGTACTCCATGTGGCTGCGGTCGTAGACGCGACGCGGCAGCGCCAGCCGCACCAGCTCGAACGGCGGCGCGGTGAGCAGCTCGTTGTTCTCGTCGAAGGTGCCCAGGAACAGTCCGCCGCCCGCGGCCCGGATGCCGCCCTCCCGGTACAGCGCGCAGGTGACCGCGTGGTCTGGCAGGTGCTTCGGCTCCAGGTGCGGCACCAGCGGGGTTGCGTTGACGTAGACCGCGTGCAGCCCGGTCGGGCGCAGCGTCTCCACACCCACCGCGTGCAAGCGGTCGGCCAGGAACTTGGCCTCGTGCTCGCGGTCGGCCAGGTAGTGCGGGTCGAGCACCTCCCGCAGGCCCTGCGCGAGGTGCTCCAGCGTGTGCCCGGTCAGGCCGCCGTAGGTGCGGAAGCCCTCGGTGGCGATGATGTCGACCTCGCAGCGGTCGGCGAGCTCGGGATCGTGCACGGCGATGAACGCGCCCTCGTGCGAGAGCCCGTCCTTCTTGAGGCTGGCGACCACGGCGTCGCCGAACTCGAACACCCGCCGCGCCACCTCCCGCGGGCTCCAGTCCGCGTACTCGGGATCGCGCTGGGTGACCAGCCAGGCGTTCTCGGCGAACCGGGCGGCGTCCAGGACCAGCGGCACGCGGTGCTCGCGGGCCACCGCGCTGATCTCCGCCAGGTTGGCCATCGACACCGGCTGCCCGCCGCCGCCGTTGTTGGTGATGGTGACCACGATCTGCCCGACCCGGTGCCCGTCGGGTCCGTTGAGGACGGCCCTGGCCGCATCGACGTCGATGTCGCCCTTGAACGGCGCGTCGCTGGTCAGGTCGAACAGCTGCGGGCTGGGCAGGTCCCGGGCCTCGGCGCCGATGCGCTCGACGTTGGCCCGGGTGGTGTCGAAGTGCATGTTGCTGAGGCTGATGCTGCCCGGCTCCAGCAGCTCCCCGAACAGCACCCGCTCGGCGGCCCGGCCCTGGTGCACGGGCAGGACGTGTTCATGCGGCACGAGGTCGCGGACGGCATCGCGGAACCGGAACCAGGAGTCGGCCCCGGCGTAGCGCTCGTCGGCCCGCTGCGCCCACGCCTGCTGATCGGTCGACACCGCGCCGGTGCCCGAGTCCGACAGCAGGTCGATGCTGACCTTGTCACCCCTGATGTTGAACGGGTTGTGGCCGGCTCGGTCCAGCTCGGCGATGCGCTCTTCCCGCGTGGTGATCGGGATGGGGCGCACGACGGCGGAGACGAAGGGCCGGAGATGCGGCATGGTGCTCCTTGTAGTGGTGCTGAGGATTCACCGGGCGCCGGAAGGTGCCCGGGAGTCGTGGAACGAGCGGACCGGGGCGTCCGCGCGGTCAGGTCCGGGCAGGTGTCCCGCCGTAGGCCTCGGAGGAGAAGTAGAGCGAGGTGCCCAGCCGGTCCTGCGTCAGCCGGAGCGAGACGTGGGCGAGCAGCCCGGCGCGGGCGTCCAGCGGGCGGTCGGTGAGCGCGCCGAGGGAGTCGTCCAGCGCTGCGAGATCGAAGCCGTGGTGCCGCAGGTGCTCGGCAGCCCGTTCCCGCGCCACCGCGTCGTGCGGCACGTAGTCGCGGATCGGCAGGTAGAGGCTGTAGTTGCTGGGCTTCTCCGGGTCTCCTTCGAGGAAGGAGTAGCTCGACATCAGCGGCCGTCCGCAGAACCGCTCGACCCCCGGGGCCAGCGTGGCGCAGAACTCGCGGATGGTGTTGCGGTCGACGCCCGGCACGGCGGCCGCGGCGTGCTCGGCGTCGGCGGGACGGGCGTCGAGCTGCCGGAAGTAGAGCTTGACCCTGGCTTGCGCGCTGCGGTCGAGGTCGATGGCGAAGAAGGTCGGCAGGTCCTTGCCCTCGCGGCGCAGCGCGTACGTGCTGACCAGCTCGGACGCGCTGGTCATGCCCAGTCGTTCGAAGGCGTCGGAGACCACCTGCTGGGCGGCGCCGGCACCGTGCATGTCGGTGTTGAAGTAGAGCTTGAAGGACGGGTTCCCGGCTTCGTCGAAGATGAGCGAGAACGCCCAGGAGAACCAGCTCTGCGGGTCGTCGGAGGTGAAGATGTCCTGCACGGCGTGCAGGCGCTCCACGGCGAGGTCGTAGCGGTCGGCGAGCTCGGCGGTGAGGTCCTTGGCGGCCTGCAGGTTCGCCGCCGGGCTGGGGCGCCCGGCCAGCCGTTCGAGGTGGATGCGCAGGTGCCGCGCCCCGGAATCCTCGAACTGGACGGAGAACTCCAGCGGGGTGGCGTCGTCGGCCACGCCGGAGGGCCACAGCGGCGGTTCGGACAGCGGGCGGGCGGCGACGGGTCCGAGCAATTCCCCGAGGAGTTGCGGAGGGCTGGTCTTGTCGATGCCCAGGACATCGCACAGGTTCTTCAGCTGTCTTTTGGCTAACTCGCCCAACGTCGTATCGACACGACTCATGGAAACCCCGATCCATGTCTTCGAAAACCGGTTGCGGGCCGGTGACCGGTGCGGCGCGGTCACGCTAATACGTGCCTTCCGGGCATGCCAGATCCACTGGAGTGATCTTGGGCATGTGCGACATTCGGCGGTGCCGGTGCCAGGACCGATACGCCGCGTAGTCGGATTCGGGGAGTCCTGTTGAGATCGATTCGTGATCCGCCGGTGATTCCGGTTCGGAATTCGGTTTGTTAAGGGGTTGCGTTCTGTTCGCGCGACGTCCCGGAATGCTCGCGGAGCGGCTGTGGCGGCAGGTTGTCCAGAGTTCATCCGGGCTTGCCGCGGCGGGATCCGGGGATTCATCGAGCATTTTGCTCTGCGCGGGTGCTGCGCTCTGGTCTGGACCGCCTAATCCGTCTGACTGTCAATGGGGGCCGACCGGTCCGCGATCGGCCCCCACCGGCGCTCAGCGGCCCAGGTGCATGCCGCCGGAGACGTGCACGACCTGCCCGGTGATGTGCGAGGACTCCGGCGAGGCCAGGAACTGGACCAGTGCGGCGACCTCGTCGACCCGGCCGAGCCGGCCGTCGGCGGCCCGCGATTCGACGAACGCGCGCCGCGCGGCCGGGAAGTCGCCGCCGCGGAAGAAGTCGGTTCCCTCGGTCGGGCCGGGGGAGACCACGTTGGCGGTGATGCCGCGTGCCCCGAGCTGGAAGGCCAGCTCGGAGGTCCACGGTTCCAGCGTCGCCTTGACCGCTCCGTAGCTGCCCTGCCCGGAGCGCGCCGTCACGGAACCGAGGTTGACGATCCGCGCGTGATCGGCGAGCCGGGGCAGCAGCGCGTGCGTCACGAGCACGGCGCTGAGCACGTTCGCCTCGAAGTTCGCCGTCCAGGAGGCGCGCAGCGCTTCGAGGTCATCGGCGGCGGGTGCGCCGTTGGCCAGGTCGGTGTTGCCGCCCGCGGCGTTGATCAGCACGTCGATCCGGTCGGGCAGCTCGGCGGTGGCGGCCCGGACGGCGGCCGGGTCGGTGGCGTCGACCGGGACGGCGCGGGCGGACGGGCCGAGTTCGGCGACGGCTCCGGCGAGCTTCTCCGGGCGCCTGCCCAGCAGTGCGACCTGGTCGCCGGCCGCCACCAGCCGGGCCGCCACGGCACGGCCGATCCCGGTGCCGCCGCCGGTTACGACCGCGTTGCGAGCCATGCGCTGTCCCGCCTCTCCGCGATTTTCAGTGCTGGTTGCGCCCGAGGTCGAACTCACGTTTCGCGGTTTCTCGTGGCTGGGTTGCGTCACGGTCCCCTGAGGTGCGGATGGGCAGGACTCCGGTTGACGCGAGGGTGTCATGCTTCCTCCAAGTTGTTTAGGTCTAAAGATGTGGCCGATGCTAGCTCTTCTTTAGGTCTAAAGAAAGCGCGGCTAGACTGCGCCCATGAACGCGGACGCGGTGGACGGCATCGTCGAGCAGTGGGCGCGGGAGCGGCCGGGCATGGCGGTGGACTCCATCGGCGTGATCGCCCGGATCCTGCGCATCGCCAAGCTGATCACCGACGAGCGCCGCCGCGTGCTGGCCGAGCTCGGGATCGACAGCGCCACTCTCGACCTGCTCGCCACGCTGCGCCGCGCCGGGGATCCCTACCGGCTCACGCCGGCCGAGATCGCGGACAAGTGCCTGGTCAGTGGTGGTGCCATCACACAGCGCGTGACCCGCGCCGAGGACGCGGGACTGGTGCGGACCCAGCGGTCGGCCTCCGGCAAGCGGACCGTGGCGGTGGAGCTCACCGCGCACGGCCACCAAGTGATCGAGCACGACATCGAGGTGCTGATCGACCGGGAGCGGCGGCTGATCGCCGGGCTCCCCGCTGACGACCGGCATCAGCTGGAAGGGCTGCTGCGCGAACTACTGGGGCGGATGAGCAGCGAGTGACCACCGCACCGCCGCCGGGTAACCCGCGCCGGCGGCTCCGGTAGACTTCGGCGGCCGGGGAGCAGAGTGGAAGTGAGAGTCTCGATGGCGCGTGACGCGGACCGCCGTGGTTCTGCGGGCAACTCCGGAATCCTGAGCCGGATCGACCCGTTCTGCTGGATCCCCGTCGTGCCCATGGTGCTGCTGGCGCTGGTCGTCATGTTCGCGATGGGCATCTGGGAGCTGAGCCTGATCCTGCTGGTGGGCGCCGCGGTGATCCTTGGCTTCGACTTCTGGGTGAACAGCCGCCGCAAGCCGGCCGCCCCGCCCCAGCGCCGCCCGCGCCGCGACGACTTCGACGACCTCGACGACCGGCCCCGCCGCGAACCGGCCCGCCGGCCCGCGCGCCAGGCCCCGCCGGAACGTCCCGCGGCAGCGCGCAGCGGCGCGCCCCGGGGAAGCGCTACCCGCGTCGGGAACCCGCCGCGCGGCGGGCGGCCGCAGCAGCGCCCGGGCGGACGCCCCGGCGCCCGCCGCTGACCGCGGTCACTGCCTGGGCACGCGCCCCATCAGGAAGAACTCGTCGTTGGGGCGCAGTGCCATGAGGTGCGCCAGTCGGTTGGACATCGCGAAGAACGCGGTGATCGCACCGATGTCCCAGATCTCGTCCTCGGACAGACCGGCTTCCCGCGCGGCGGCGAGGTCGTGCTCGCCGAACAGCGCGGAGTCCTGGGTCAGCGACAGGGCCAGGTCGACGATGGCGCGACGCCGCTCGTCCAGCTCGGCTCCGCATGGGTTGGCGGCCACCAGGTCCGCCAGCTGCGGGTCCTTCGCCCGCACCCGCAGGATCGCGCCGTGCGCGACGACGCAGTACGTGCAGTGGTTCGCCGCCGAGGTCGCCACCACGACCAGCTCCCGCTCCGCCTTGGTCAGGCCGGAGTCACGCTCCATCAGCGCGTCGTGGTAGTCGCAGAAGGCCCGCAGCTCGTCCGGCCGGTGCCCCAGCGCGAGGAAGACGTTGGGTACGAATCCGGACTTCTCCGCGATGGCCCCGATGCGCTCCCGCAGATCCTCGGGAAGATCTGCGAGCTGCACCGCGCCGAACCGGCTGATCTCGTCGCTCATGCCCGGCACGGTATTGCCCCGAACGCGCCACGTCGATGCGGTGACCGGACTACCGGGGGTTCTGGAGGGAATATCCGAGGGCCTGGACCAGCTGCCGGAGGTTCGCGACGCGTTCGCGCCGGGCTTCCTCGCTCCGCGTGGGCCAGCTGGACGAGGCCGAACGCCCCAGGTTGCATTCGACCAGCCAGGCGCGCACGTGCTGCCCGAGGTCGCTGTCCGGGGTGACGACGACCTGTTGGCCGCTTTCCGCCGCGGCCAGCGCTTCGGAGAGTCCTGGGGTGCCGGTCAGGCCGAGCACCTCGGTCAGCCGCCTCGTCTTGGCGAGGGCTTCGGCGGGCCCGTCCACGCCGTGCGGCAGCTGCTTCGGCGCCGCGCTGAACCAGGGATCGAAGTGCGCGCTGATCAGCGGTCCGGTCAGCTGCTCGTAGGTGGGGGAGACGCCGGTGATGAGCTGGATCACCCGCAGCGACCGGGAGAACGCGCGGTCCTGGCCGTTCTCGCTTTCCGACAGGTCGAAACCGGCCTCGCGCAGCAGCGGGTCGAGGCGGGTCGGTTCGGTCCCGTAGCGCATGTCCGGGAACGTCGGGTCGAGTCCGGTCACCAGCTCGCCGTCCACCGCGTAGTCGAGGTGCGGGTTGGCGTAATCGTGGCGGAGCAGGGATGCGGCTTCGGTTCCCCGCGACAGGATCGGCGTGAGGGACGAGCCCCAGAAGCCGTACGGCTCGAACACGACGGTCCAGGAATCCAGCCGCGCGGCCATGGCGAGCTCCAGCATGCCTTCGGAGTGGTGCGACATCGCGTCGTCCTCCGCTGCCGCGCGGATGGCGGTCGTGTCGGCGAACCCGCCCATCAGCCGCAGCACCTCGTCGATGCCGACGTCCTTGACGAAGGTCAGGCAGAAGATCTCGCTGAGGTGGCGCTCCTGACCGGGATAGTCGTCCGCCCAGGAGAATTCGTCGAGGTCGGCCACGTGGTCCCCATCTCCGATCGGCATCGGAGCGCGAGCTTACCGCCGCACCGCCGAAGGCGGGGGTGGATCGCGTATTTCCACAATGGACGGATGTCGGGGACCGGCCGCGGCTGTCAGGCGCTCACCGCGCTCCGCTCCCGTTCTCCTTTCGTTCTGGGCGCCTTCAGCCCCAATTCCTCGGTCGGCACGCGGTAGGTCTCCCGCCCGGTGGCCACCGCGACCGCGTTGAGCACGCACAGGCCCGCGGTGAACAGCGCGACGTTCATCCAGCCGTCCCGGCCGCCGCCGACGGCCTCGGCGATGCTCGGGGCGAATCCGGCGACGGCGAACCCGATCTGGGTGCCCACCGCCATGCCGGACAACCGGACGCGGGCCGGGAACATCTCGCCGTAGAAGGCGGGCCAGATCCCGTTCGTCGCGCTGTAGGCGACGCCGAACATGAGGATCCCGGTCAGGAAGATCAGCGCGTAGTCACCGATCGACAGCGACCAGAGGTAGGCGGCCATCAGCACCGCGCAGCCCAGCGAACCGCCGATGAAGACCGGCTTGCGGCCGATCCGGTCGGCGAGCCGCGCCCACAGCGGGATCGCGATCAGTGCTGCGATGTTGGCCAGCACCCCGACCCACAGGATCGGGCTGCGCTCCAGGCCGACCGTGTTCACCGCGTAGCTCAGCGCGTAGACGGTGAAGATGGTGCTCACCGCCGCGATCACCGAGGCCACCACGACTCGCAGCACGTCGGCCCAGTGGTCGCGGAACAGCGGTGCCAGCGGGGTCTTGGCGCGCTTGGTCTCGCCCGCGGCGACCTCCTGCTCGAACACCGGGGTCTCGTCGAGCTTGCGGCGGATCACCAGGCCGGCGACCACCACGGCCGCGCTGAGCCAGAACGGCACGCGCCAGCCCCAGGTCAGCAGGTGTTCCTCGGGCAGCGCGGCGACCGGCAGGAAGACCGCGGTCGCCAGGATCTGCCCGGCTTGCGTGCCGCTGAGCGTGAAGCTCGTGTAGTAGGCGCGGCGGTTCGACGGCGCGTGTTCCAGCGACATCGAGTTGGCGCCTGCCTGCTCTCCCGCCGCCGAGAACCCCTGCAGCAACCGCAGCGCGACCAGCAGCGCCGGTGCGGCCACGCCGATCTGCTGGTAGGTCGGCAGGCAGCCGACCAGCACGGTCGCCACGCCCATCAGGAGCACGGTCTGCACCAGCACCCGCTTGCGGCCGAAGACGTCGCCGATGTGGCCGAGGACGAACGCGCCGATCGGCCTGGCCAGGTAGCCGACGCCGAAGGTGGCCAGCGCGAGCAGCGTGCCGGTGGCGGGGGAGGAGGCGGGGAAGAAGATCTTGTTGAACACCAGCGCGGCGGCGGTGCCGTAGATGAAGAAGTCGTAGTACTCCAGGGCGCTGCCGATCCACGCCGCGGCGGCGGCCTTGCGGGGTTTGCCGCGATGGGCGGCCGGGTGGGAGGTCACTCGAAGCTCCAGTAGTCCGTGCACCGTTGCTCAGCCCGGCGACTTATGAACCAACTAGTTAGTCCCAAAGGCTGAGGTGTGACGGGTCACCTGTCAAGGCCCTGTTCCGGAGCGATTTCGTTCCAGATCTCCGCTGCCGTGCAGGCTGGTCAGCGCGCAGTGAGGAAATCGATCACCAGGTCGCCGAGCATCTCGCGGTAGTGGTCGCGGCGGGCCGGGTCGAGCATGTCGCGCTGGAAGATCGCCTGGAACGTGTATCGGTTCGCGGTGCGGAAGACGCAGAACGAGCTGATCACCATGTGCACGTCCAGCGCGTCGACGTCGTCGCGGAACACGCCCGCGGCCCGGCCGCGCTCCAGGATCCGGCCGAGCACACCCACCGCCGGGTCGGCCAGCCGGGGCAGCAGGTCGGACTTGGACAGGTGCTCGGCGCGGTGGATGTTCTCGATGCTGACCAGGCGGAGGAAGTCGGGGTGCGACTCGTGGTGGTCGAAGGTCAGCTCGGCCAGCCGGCGGATCGCCTCGACCGGGTCCGCGGCTTCGGCGTCGACCTCGCTCTCGATGCCGCGGATCACCGAGTAGGCGTTCTCCAGCGCGGCGAGGTAGAGCTGCTCCTTGCCGCCGAAGTAGTAGTAGATCATCCGCTTGGTGGTGCTGGTGCGCGCGGCGATCTCGTCGACCCGGGCGCCTGCGTAGCCCTTGTCGGCGAATTCCAGGGTGGCGACCTCGAGGATCTCCGAGCGCGTCCGCTCGGCGTCGCGCTGCCGGACCTCGCTGGTGTCGGACGTCGGTGCTGCCACGGCGCTCCCTCTGCGGATCTGCACTCCAGCTCACTGTAGTGCAGCGCCCCTTCCGGGATCCGCGCTTGCGCCCTACTATTAACTAGCTAGTTCGTTCATTGACCGAGGTGGGGATGTGCGCACGCAGGACAGCTACCTCATCGGACTCGTCGGATCGGGCATCGGCCCATCGCTGAGCCCGCCGCTGCACGAGCGGGAGGCCGACGAACTCGGCATCCGGTACCTCTATCGCAGGTGGGACCTGGACGTGCTGGGCAGACCGGCCGAGTCGATCGGCGAGCTGCTGGCCGCTGCCCGCACGGCCGGCTACGACGGCCTCAACATCACGCACCCGTGCAAGCAGCTGGTCGTCGAGCACCTGGACGAGCTCTCCCCGGACGCGGTCGCGCTCGGCGCGGTCAACACGGTCGTGCTCACCGGAGGCCGCGCGATCGGCCACAACACCGATTGGTCCGGTTTCGCCCGCAGCTTCAGCCGCGGACTTCCGGACGCCCCGGTGGAACACGTCGTGCTGCTCGGTGCGGGCGGAGCCGGTTCGGCCGTCGCGCACGCGCTGCTGACGTTGGGCACGGGAGCGCTCCGAGTGCTCGACGCCGACCCGGTCCGTGCGGAGCTGCTGGCGGCGTCACTGCGCGAGCGCTTTGGCGCGGGCCGGGTGGAGGTTGTGCGGCCGGAAGCCGTGGCCGCGTCGCTGGCCTGGGCGGATGGCCTCGTGCACGCCACGCCGACGGGAATGGCCGCGCACCCCGGAATGCCGGTGCCCGCGGAGCTGCTGCGCCCCGGGCTGTGGGTGGCCGACGTGGTCTACCGGCCGCTGGAGACCGAGCTGGTCACCACCGCGCGCGCGAGGGGTTGCCGGGTGCTCGATGGTGGCGGTATGGCCGTTTTCCAAGCTGTCGACGCGTTCCGCCTGTTCACCGGTGTCGAACCGGACGCCGACCGGATGCTGCGCCATTTCACCGAACTCGCCGGAGGTGTGCATGTCCACAGCTGAGCCCCGCAGGGTGATCGCCACCGTCTGCCTGTCCGGCACCCTGGAGGACAAGCTGGCCGCCGCGGCTGCCGCCGGGTTCGACGGGGTGGAGATCTTCGAGAACGACCTGATCGCCTCCGCGGCCTCGCCCGCCGAGATCCGGCAGCGGTGCGCCGACCTCGGGCTGGCCGTCGACCTCTACCAGCCGTTCCGCGATTTCGAATCGGTCCCGCCGGAGGTGCTGCGGGCCAACCTGCGCCGCGCCGAGCGCAAGTTCGACGTGATGGAGCAGCTGGGTGCCGACCTGGTGCTGGTGTGCTCGACGGTGTCCCCGGACGCGGTCGACGACGACGAGCTCGCTGCCGAACAGCTGCGCCTGCTCGCCGAACGCGCCGCCGCCCGCGGCATGCGAGTCGCCTACGAGGCGCTGGCGTGGGGCAGGTTCGTCAACACCTACGAGCATTCCTGGCGCATCGTGCGCCGCGCGGACCACCCGGCGCTGGGCGTGTGCCTGGACAGCTTCCACGTGCTCTCCCGGGGCGGCGATCCGGCGCTGATCCGCACGATTCCCGGGGAGAAGCTGTTCTTCCTGCAGCTGGCCGACGCGCCGAAGCTGGACATGGACGTTCTTCAGTGGAGCCGGCACCACCGGCTCTTCCCGGGCCAGGGCTCGTTCGACCTGCGGACCTTCATCGGCAACGTGCTCTCCACCGGCTACGCGGGGCCGCTGTCGCTGGAGGTCTTCAACGACGTCTTCCGCCAAGCCGACCCGAAACCCGCCGCGGTGGACGCGATGCGCTCGCTGCGCCTGCTGGAGGAGCAGCTGGGCTTCCCGGTGGCCGAGCCGGCGCCGCAGCTGTCCGGTCACGCGTTCGTCGAGCTGGCCGTGGACGAGGTATCGGGCGCACGGCTCGCCGAAACCCTTGCCGAGCTTGGCTTCGAGTCCACCGGTGAGCACGGCAGCAAGCCCGTGCGGCTGTGGGAGCAGGGCGGCGCGCGGGTGCTGCTGAACGCGAAGTCGGAAACGCCGGGCTCGGCGGAGATCGGTGCGCTGGCGGTGGAGAGCGCCGACCCGAGCAGCTCCGCGCTGCGAGCGGAAGCAATGCACGCCCCGATCCTGCCGCGCACGCGCGGGCCGGAGGAGGCGAATCTGGCATCCGTAGCGGCGCCGGACGGTACCGAGGTCTTCTTCTGCGGCGCCGGTTCCGGCAGCTGGCTCGCGGACTTCGCCAGGGCCGGTGCTGCTCCGGTGCCGGGGCTGGGCATCACCGGCATCGATCACGTCGCGCTGACCCAGCCCTTCGACCACTTCGACGAGGCGACGCTGTTCTACCGCTCGGTGGCCGGGCTGCGCCCCGAACCGATCGCGGAGTACGCGGCACCGTTCGGCATGGTGCGAACGCGCGGAATCGTCGACCCGACCGGATCGGTGCGCCTCGCGCTGACCGGCACGCTGGTGCGCCGCGGCGAGTGGGCCCCGGCGGTGCGCGATCCGCAGCACATCGCGTTCGCCTGCGACGACGTGCTCGCCGCGGCGCGCACCTTGCGCGAACGAGGAGCGCCGGTCCTGCGCATCCCGGACAACTACTACGACGACCTCGACGCCCGGCTGGACCTAGGGGAAGAACTGCTGGCGCAGCTGCGCGCGAACTCAGTGCTCTACGACCGCGACGAACGCGGTGAATACCTGCACGTGTGCACCGAGATGCTCGGTTCCCGCATCTTCTTCGAGCTCGTCCAGCGCATCGGGGGCTACGCGGGCTACGGCGTGCCCAACGCCCCGGTTCGCATGGCGGCCCACCGCCGCCAGCGCCTCGCGGCCACCGGCAGCTGACCGGGACGTGGCAGTCGTGCCCGTGGTCGGGCACGACTGTCCACTGCCGACCGGAACTGCGTCAGCGGATGCGCAGCGCCTTGATCACCCGCAGCGCGGCGGTGAACAGCTTGGCGTGCTGCTGCCCGCTGAGCCCGAAGGCGGGATCGAAGCCGAGCACGCGCTGGCTGGCCACCGACTGCGCTTCGGTGTACTTCAGCAGCCCGGCAGGACCGTGGCGACGGCCCAGCCCGGACTCCTTCATGCCGCCCATCGACGCGCCCTGCGAGGCGTAGGCCGCGGCGTAGCCTTCGTTGATGTTGACGGTGCCCGCCTTGATCCGGGCCGCGACCCGCCGGGCACGACGTTCGTCGCGGCTGAACACCGAGGCGTTGAGGCCGTACGGCGTGTCGTTGGCCAGCTCGATCGCCTCGTCCTCGCTGCGGAACGGGTAGACGGAGACGACGGGGCCGAAGGTCTCCTCGCGGCACACCGGGGTGTCCTCGGCGACCCCGGTCAGCACGGTCGGTTCGAAGAAGTAGGGCCCCAGGTCGGGGCGGGCCTTGCCGCCCGCGGCCACCGTCGCCCCCGCTTCGACGGCGGCCTCGACGTGCTCGGTGACGCGGGTGAGCTGGCGCTCGGAGGTCAGCGATCCGACGTCGGCGGTGAACGCGAGGTCGGAGTTCAGCCGCAGGTCGCGGACCTGCTGGGCGAACAGCTCGACGAACTCGTCGTGCACGGCGGCGTCGACGTAGATCCGCTCGATCGACACGCACAGCTGGCCGGCGTTGGCGAAGCAGGCGCGGACCGCGGTCTTCGCCGTCGCGGCCAGGTCGGCGTCGTCGAGCACCAGCATCGGGTTCTTGCCGCCGAGCTCCAGCGAGCACCCGGTCAGCCGCTTCGCGGCGCGCTCGGCGATGGCCTTGCCCGCCGCGGTGGAACCGGTGAAGCCGACGTAGTCGGCCTCGTCGATAAGCGCGTTCCCGATGTCACCGGGTTCGCCGAGCACGACCTGCCACAGCTCCTGCGGGAGCCCGGCCTCGACCAGCAGCGCGCGCGGCCACAGGCTGGACAGCGCGGTCTGGCTGTCCGGTTTGTGCACCACGGCGTTGCCCGCCAGCAGCGCGGGAACGACGTCCATGGTCAGCGCCAGCGGGTAGTTCCACGGCGTGATCGTGGCGACGACGCCCTTCGACAGCGGAGTCTCGATGGTGCGGGTGAACACCGGCAGCGCGCCCGCACGCCGACTGCCGCGCAGCAGCTGCGGCGCTTTGCGGGCGTAGTACAAGGTGGACATCGCGCCGTCGAGGATCTCCTCGAATGCGTGCAGCCGGGCTTTGCCCGTTTCGTGCTGGAGGAGGTCGAGCACCTCGGACTGCCGAGACAGCATCATGTCGACCAGCCGGAGGAACGGCCGCACCCGCTCGCGCACGGGAATGTTCGCCCATTCCCGCTGCGCCTCGCGAGCTCGTGCGAAGGCGCTGCGCACATCGCTGTCCGTGGATTGCGGGATGGTCGCCAGCGCCGTGCCGGTGAACGGCGCGGTCGTGGTCCTCGGTTCACCCGTGGCGGCGATTCCCGAGGTCAACCGCCGCACAGTTGCCGCATCCAGCGGAGTCGCGGTTGCCTGGGCGGTGGACGAGCTCATCCGATGTCTCCGTGGTTCGCGTGGGCGGGCACTTTCTACCCGTCAGTAACATGCCGCGCCCATTCTGGCAGCGAACCGCCCGGGACACCAGGGGCCCGCGACGGAGCGATCAGGTGAGGTCCTCGGCGATCGATCGCGGCGGCGGAGTCCAGGCGGGAGTCCAGAGGCGTTCACCAGCGCGGTCGTGCAGGCGGCGGAGGAAGGACAGGACACCGGAGGTGCCCGTGGACCACGGGGCGCTGGAGGTCTCCAGCGAGTTGTCCGGGAACCTCGGGGCGGCGTACTCGCCGCCGCTGCGGGCCAGCATGTGGACGGCGATCTCCTCGGCGCCGCGCCAGAACTCCTCGTCCTCGGTGGCGATGGCCAGGTCGATGAGCGCCTCGCCCATCCCGGCCAGGCCGCAGCACTGCGAAACCACCCACGCCTGGGCGGCCAGGCCGAGGCAAGCGCGGCCACCGTCCTTCGCCAGCGCCAGGTAGCGGTCGTCGTCCCAGTGCCGCGCCGCTGCCAGCAGCGCGGAGGAGATGCCGGACATGCCCTGGCACCAGGAAGCGGCCATCGGCCGCGCGGGACGGCCCCGCATGGTCCGGATCAGCTCCACCGCCTCATCGGCGAGGGCGGCGAACCGCTTCGCGGCCGCCTCCTCCGCCGCCGGATCACCGGTGCGCTGGTGGTAGGACAGCAGGAAGTGCGCGATTCCCGCGCTGCCGTGGGCGAAACCGGCTTCCAGCGCCACACCGGTCTCCGGCGCGGCGGGCACCGCGTCCTCGGTCTCCCGGGTCCGGCCGGTGAGCAGCCGGCGGGCGCACTCGTCGGCGACCGCCAGGTGCCCGCCCGCCGGTTCCACGGCGTGCAGCACCAGGTGACCCGCGCCGATCCCGGCCACGCCGTGGATGTAGTCGGCGCGTTCGTCGCCGAGATCGACCGGTTCGGACATCGGCAGGTCCGCGGCGGTCCGGCGCGCGGTGGCCAGGAAGATCTCGGTCCCGGTCCGTCCGAAGTACATCGCGGCGGGCAACCGGGTCGGCGGCGTCGCCTCGATCGTCCAGCGGGCCAGTTCGATCCCGGCGTCGATGCCCTCGGGGTGGTGCAGCAGCTCCAGGCCGAGACCGGCCGATCCACTGTAGACGTTTGTCTTGGGCGGTTCCGAGCGGCCGCCGGTCGGTTGCGATGCCATCTCGCGGGCGGCGGCCACGCACTCGCCGACGGTGTGGCTCAGCACGGATTCGAGCAGATCGGCGCTCAGCACGGGTGCTTCGGGCCGGCGACCGCGACGGGCGGGGCGATCGGTGCGCAGGGCCTCGAAGGCCGCGGTGCGCTCGGCCGGGTCCAGGCTGAGCAGCCCGGGGATCAGCGCGCGCACGCCGGTCGCCTCCGGGTGCAGCCGCTCCAGGCACAGCAGCGTGCGCTCCAGGTTGCGCACCGGGTCGGGGTCGGCGCCGATCGGGTTGATCCCGGTCGCGGCGAAGAACAGCGTCGCACCCAGCGAGAAGTAGTCGTCGCTCGCTTCGGCCGGGCGATCGGTGTGCTGGTCGGGCACGCTGTAACCGCGTGTCCACCCGTGCAGCTGGAAGCCGTCGAGGTGGCTGTTGCCGAAGTCGATGAGCGTGCAGCGGCCGTCGTCGTCGAGGACCACGTTCTTCGGGGAGAGGTCGCGCACCACCACACCGCGCTCGTGCACCGCGGCGAGCACGTCGGCCAGCCGGGCGGCCAGGCGTCCCAGATCCCGGTCAGGACTGGTGGGGTCGTCGAAGAACCGGGTCTGCTCGCCGACGTACCGGTTGAGGTCGCGCGTCCCGACGTCGGTGGTCACGAGGTACTCGTCCTCGCCGTGGCGGAAGTGGTCGAGCAGCCGCGGCACCCCGTCCACCCCGTCCAGCGCCTGCAGGACGCGCCGCTCGTTGCGCAGCTGCATGCGCAGGTCGATGCCGTTGACGTTCTCGCCGACGTGGGCGCGGGCCTCCTTGATCACCACCTGCCGGCCTTCGGGATCGACGGCGCGGTAGACGTTGCCGCGCGGCCCGCGCAGCACTCCGGAGGTCAGCCGGAAGCGGCCGCCGAGCACGGTCGCCCGCTGGGCGGCGGAGTTCTCGGTGGGGCGGAACGGATCGGTGGCCCACGGCGGGCAGCTGAACTCCGGCCCCGCCGCGCCCGGCAGCGCGGTGCCGTCCGGTCCGAGGACCACCAGCTCGAAATCGCCGTTGTCGTCCACCCGGTACTGCGGCCGGAACGGCGCGTAGCGGTAGTACACCGGGGAATCCGGGCGGATGCGGCGATCGCTGGTGATCCGCGGGCCGGTCATCCCGGCCAGCGCCTCGGCCAGCAGACCGCCCAGCCGCACCACGTCGTCCTGCGGCGGGTAGACGGTCATCGCCTTGCCTACGGTGGCCGGGTCGACGTCGCCGGAGTTGAGCTCCCGCAGCACCTCGGGGGAGCGCGCGACCTTGAAGTCGCAGTCGTGGGAGAGCAGCAGCGGCAGGACTGTGTCGACGGTCTGCTCCAACGTGCCCGGTCGGGCGGAGATGTGCAGCTTCCAGCCCTGATCGGGTACCGCGTCGCCGGGGTTGCGCACGCTCACCCAGGTTTCGTCGACGGCCCACTCCCGGCCGGCGGCTTCCGCGCGCCGGGCCAGCAGGCCGGGCAGATCGGTCGTGGTGCTGCGCATCCTGCTGCTCCCGGGTCGAGGTCGGACGCGGTGGGAAGTCCGCTGCGGACTTCCCACCGCTGTGGCGAATACCCGTCAGACGATGGACGGACAGCAGGGCCAGCTGCTGCAGACGGTCCGCTTGCAGGTGTTCACGCACGCCTGGGGTCCGTGCAGGACCTCCTTGAGGTCGACCTCGAAGTCGACCGAAACGTCCTCGATCTCAACGGTTCCCGCGTCACGCGGCTCCAGCAGCAGGGTGTGCATGATCGCTCCTCTCTCGCCCACCGGTCTGGCGGGACGTCCGGGGTTGCCGCAGCAGCGGTGGATCACGCAGCGCGCCAACGATTTTGGGGTTCCGCGCTCCCCACTGCGCGGTCCGCTCCCAGTGCAACCCCCTGGCATTGTTGGCACACCGGGTTTCGCAGACCTAGGGCCAAACGGAGGAACAACGCCGGTTTACAGATCTCCCTTGATTGGATTAACTTCTCGAACGTGATGGCGCGAAGTCGTTGCCCGGCAGGATGTCCGGAAACCGGTCGATTCGGATGAGGTGGCGACGGCGCACCGCGGCCGAGCCGGCCGATCTCGTCGTGCCGTACTGGCAGGCGCACGACGAGGAGCTGCTGTCCGCGGGCCTGGGTGCCATCGCGCGACGACTGCCGGCGCTGGTCCACGACGCGATCCGCGTCGCCTGGCAGGCCAGCCGCACCGACACCGCGGCGGCGCTGGTCCTCACCGTGCTGGCGGGCCTGTTCACCGCGTTCGGGTTGCTCGCCACCAACGACGTGCTGGAGTCGCTGTTCGCGGCGGGCGCGACCGCGGACCGCGTCCGCGCGGCGATCCCCGCACTGCTGCTGGTGGGCACGGCCGCCGCGCTGCGGGCGGGCATGCTGGCGGTCGCGGCCTGGGCGCAGGAAAGGCTGAAACCGCAGGTCGAGCGGCTGGCGGAGACCCGGCTGTTCCGGCTGACCACTCGGGTCGAGCTGACCGCGTTCGACGACGAGGAGTTCCACAACTCGATGCAGCGGGCGCGGGACAACGGCGTGCCCGATTCCGCGACGGTCGTGGAGATGACGGTCAACGTGCTCACCGGAGCGATCGGCGTGCTCTCCGCGGCGGTCACGCTGGGCGTCCTGCACCCGGCGCTGATGCCGCTGCTGCTGGTGACGGCGGTGCCGGACGCCTGGGCGGCACTGCGGTCGGCGCGGATGCGCTACGCGGCATTCCGCCGGGTCTCCACCGCGCGGCGGCGCAAGTTCCTGCTCTCCGACCTGATGGCCGAGCGGCCGCCCGCGGCGGAGGTCCGGGCGTTCACGCTGCGCCGCTTCCTGCTCGGCGAGTACGACCGCATCGCCGAGTACGAGCAGCGGGTGGAGCTCGACGTGGCCTGGCAGCGGGCGACCACGCGGATGACCGGCGACCTGCTCGGCGGCGTCGCGCTCGCCGCGGTGTACGGAACGCTCGGCTTGATGCTGGCCTTCGGGTTCCTGCCGCTGGCCGTGGTGGGCACCGCGGTGCTGACCATCCGCGCCAGCCAGTCGTCCCTGGCCAGCCTGGTGCAGTCGGTGAACAAGCTCTACGAGGCCGGTCTGTACTTCGGAGACTACCTGGAGTTCTGCGCGATGGCGGAGCGGTTCGTGCCGCCCGAGCGCACCGCTCGGCTCGACCCGTTCCGCCGGATCGCAGCGGAGTCGGTGCGCTTCACGTACCCAGGAGCGGACACGCCCGCGCTCGACGGAGTGAGCGTGGCGGTCGAGCGCGGTGAGATCGTGGCGCTGGTGGGCGAGAACGGCTCGGGCAAGACGACGCTGGCCAAGCTGCTGGCAGGCCTGTACGCACCGGATTCCGGCACGGTCCGGTGGAACGACGCCGACCTGGCCGACGTCGACGGCGACACGCTGCGCGAACGCATCTCGGTGATTGCCCAGGACCACACGCGCTGGCCGCTGACCGCGGCGCAGAACATCACGATGGGCCGGCCCCGCGACGACGAGCGCATGGCCGAAGCGGCGCGCGCCGCGGGAGCCGACGCGGTGCTCGCGAGGCTCGACGACGGCTACGAAACCCTGCTGGACCGCAGGTTCCGAGGCGGCCAAGAGCTCTCCGGCGGCCAGTGGCAGCGCATCGCGATCGCCCGCGCCTTCTACCGCGACGCGGACGTGATGATCTTCGACGAGCCGACCTCGGCCCTGGACCCCCGCGCGGAACACGCCCTGTTCGAGCGCATCCGGCACCACGCGGCCGGCCGCACAGTGGTGCTGATCTCGCATCGCCTCTTCAGCGTCCGCTACGCCGACCGGATCTACGTCCTGGACCGCGGCCGCGTCGTCGAGCAGGGCACACACCCGGACCTGCTGCGCACCGGAGGCCGCTACGCCCAGCTCTACGAGCTCCAGGCGGCTGCGTACCGAGAACCGAGTTCGGCGTGCTGAGCTGGTCGGCCCCGGCTGCGCTGGCCGTGGCGGGAGTGCTGGCCTTCGCGGCGGTGAGCAAGCTGCGCGACCTCGCCCGGTTCTCCGATGCAGTCGCCGGTTACCGGATCCTGGCTCGTGGGTTGGTTCCGGTGGCTGCGCGGACGGTGGTCGGGGCGGAGCTGCTGGGTGCGGTGTTGTTGGCAGTGCCGCCGACGCGAGTATGGGGATCAGCGCTCGCGATGGTGCTGTTCAGCGCGTTCTTGATCGGCATGGGCAGTGTGTTGCGCCGTGGGATGCGGGTGTCTTGTGGCTGCTTGCAGACCTCGGAACGGGTTGGTGCGGGTTCGCTGACACGTACTGGGCTGCTGCTGGCGCTTGCGTTGTTTGCTGGATTCGGTGCGGGCCTGTCGTTCGAGCCGGTGCAGTTGCTCGGAGCTGCGCTCCTTGCCGGGGTGGTGTTCGGGGTGGCAGCGCTTGTTTCGCGCTTGGATGCTCAACCGGCTGCGCCGGTGGTGGGGAGGCAGTTCGAGATCGGTACCGATGTTTCGGACTTTGCCGGGGGTGGTGATCGGGTGCTGTTCGCCTACATCTCGCCGCTCTGCGGTGCTTGTCGGGCAATGCTGCCCGAGTTCCGGGCGGTGGTCGGTCGGGTGCCGGTGGTGTTGGTGAGTTCCGGCGAGTTCGGGGAGGTGCGGGGCTACCTCGACGGGCAGGGGAGCGATCTGCCGTTGGTGACCGGGCCGGAGGTTTTCGAGGCCAACGGTGTTCCTGGGCCGCCTTACGCTGTGCTCACCGATTCGTCTGGTTCGATCTTGGCGCATCGTGGGGTTGATCGACCGGAGAAGTTGGCTGCGTTGCTGGGTGATGTTGGGCTTTGAGCTGTGGTTGTCGTTTCGTTCGCTGTGGTTGGGGCGCTGGGGCGCTGGGGCGCTGGGGTGGTGTGGTGGCTGTTGGGTGGGTGGTTGGGGCTTTTTCTGTTGTGTTGTGGTGGGGGTCATCCCCGTGGTTTGGGGGATTGTGGGGGCTGTGGTCCGGATGTCAAGCCCGGCCTGGCGGCCGCCCCTTCGGGGTTGGCAGGCTTGACATCCGGCCCACAGCCCCTGTTTGGCTTTATGTCACGGGGATGACCCGGTATGGAACGGACCCCGGCCATCTTGGACACGACACCTTCCGGGAAGCGTGGTGGCCGGGACCGTTTCAGGTTGAGTGGTGGATGGCTCCGTCACCGGCTGGTCGCGTGCCGGGTCGCCGTAGTGTGCGGGCTGGCGGCTTGGGCTTCTGGGGTCTGGCTGTCGACCGACCGACCGGCCAGCCTTAGTCGTCGACGCAGCAGCGGAAACCAATAAGGTCCTAACAGGACAGTATCGGATTCACGTTTCGGCATGGGCGAATGCCAACGACACGCCGAGCAATGCCCTTCGAATACTTACTGATTCTGGCCCCAGATAAGGATTTTCGTGTTTGAGCCGTGTTGTGATCACCTGATTGTGGGACGGTTATTCGCTCGAAACCACGTTCGATTCTTGAGAGAATTGATGCATGACACCGCTGATGACCACCCAGGACGCGACGCCCGCCGCTGGCGCGGGTGCGGTCGTGCCCGCCTGGCCCGCGTGGGACGCACCCACGCCGGGCGGGTCGTGGCCGCCCGCGGTGACCTCCCTTTCCGATGCAGAACTCGCGACCCGGATCGGCGAGGTGGAACGGCAGATCCGCCAGGCGCGGATGCAGCAGCTGCGGTTGATCGCCGAAGCCGACCGCCGCCGCCTGCACGCCGCTCGTGGTGTGCGCTCGACGCAGGTGTGGCTGAAGAACCTGCTCAACATCGACGGTCAGGACGCCACGAACCGAGTCCGTATCGCCACCGCCACCACCGCGCCGAACACCGGTGAGGCCACCGAGTCCACCACTGACGTCGCTGCTGGTGTCGCTGGGCCGGAGGTTGCGCTCCCGGCGACCGGGGAGGCATTGGCCGAGGGTGTGATCGGGCTGGAGCACGCGCGGGTGATCTCCCGCTGTGTGTCCCGGCTGCCTGAGCACGCCCAGCACCGTGCCGGTGAGGTGGAGCGGTTGTTGGTGGAGAACGCCTGCCGCCAATGCCCCCGTGATCTGGCCAAGCTGGCCGACCGGGTGCGCTACATGCTCGACGCCGACGGTGCCGTCGCGGACGAGCAGGCCCAGTTCGAGTCCCGCGAGCTGCACTACGCGACCGCTCGTGACGGGATGCTGGTGATCAAGGCCCGTCTGGACCGCGAGACCGGGGCGAAGTTCGTCACCGCCCTGCGCCCGCTGGCCGCGCCGCGCCCGGAAACCGACGGGATCAAGGACCCCCGCACGGTCGGGCAGCGCAACGCCGACGGTCTGTCGACCCTGCTCGACCTCGTGCTCGACACCGACGGGATGCCCCGCACCGGTGGGCAGAAGCCGCACCTGACGGTCACCATCGACTACACCGACCTGAAAAACCAGCTCCCCACCACCGCCACTACCGGCACCAGCGGCGAGATCATCACCGCCGCTGGTGGTGGGGCGGGGATGCTGGAAGGCACCGGCCAGTACCTCAGCCCGCACACCATCCGCAGGATCGCCTGCGACTGCGAGGTCCTGCCCATGGTCCTCGGCGGCGACAGCCTTCCTCTCGACGTGGGTGCTTCGCAGCGGACCGCACCGACGCATATCCGTGCCGCGCTGCTGGCCCGCGACGGCGTCTGCGCCTTCCCGGAATGTGATCACCCGGCGGGAACGCCGCAGGCCCATCACATCGTGCACTGGGTCGACGGAGGACCGACCAGCGTGGAGAACATGGTGATGCTGTGTGCCCATCACCACCGCACCATCCACAACCACCACTGGCACATCCAACTCGACCACGGCCGACCGGTATTCACACCACCGGCAAACGTGGACCCGGCACGCACACCCCGGTCTGGCGGGAAAGCCCAACCCGCCACACACCGCCACGCCCTCCGCCGCCTGAACACATCACCGGAGAGCGGGCCGCCAGAGGCTCCACCGTTGGCGAGAACCTGATCACCTCACCCGGCCCCTTGGGTGGGGTACCCCGCCCTGCCCACCTCCCGGCCAGCCGACAGTTCCGGAAGCACGACACGCCGCCAGGCGACCTCAACCCACCACCAACACCCGAACACCACGACACCCACACCACAAAACCCCGAAAACCCAAGGAAGAAAGGGAACCCGCCGATGACGAACCGACCCACCACCGCCCAGCCGGCAACGGCCAGCACCACTGCTCTCCGCCGCAACCCCGCGATCAACGGCCAGCCCGCGCGGCACGGCAACCCCGCACACCACCTGCCGGTGACGGAGCAACCCACCACTCAACCAGTAACGGCCTCGGCCACCACGCTCCCGCAAGGTGTCCAAGATGGCCGGGGTCCGTTCCATACCGGGTCATCCCCGTGACATAAAGCCAAAACGGGGCTGTGGTCCGGATGTCAAGCCTGCCAACCCCGAAGGGGCGGCCGCCAGGCCGGGCTTGACATCCGGACCACAGCCCCCACAATCCCCCAAACCACGGGGATGACCCCCACCACAACACAACAACATCAGTAGCACGCACCTTGAAAACTCAACAGTGGAACCAAAGACGAGCCCGAACAAGGACGACGAAACCAAGCACCCTCAAGAAGCACGAACACAAGTCCGCAACCCATCAACAAGAGAAGCCGGATCAAGATCACGCCCAATGAAGACAACCTTGCTACCCCGGTAATCCCGCCCCCAAGGCTCAGCGGGACGAAGCTCGAAGATCCGATGAATCCCCTGAAGCACAAACCGCCGAGAATCCTCCCGAACAGCGAGAACGCCCTTCAAGCGGTACAGATCGTCCCCGTGCTCATCGGTGAGCCGACCGAGCCACGCCCGCAGTGCACCCTCGTCGAGATCCCCGTCGACAGCGCTGTCGAGCTCGATCCCGACGGAGCTCACAGCAGGATCGTGGAAGTGCTCCTGCTCGTCGAGCCAAGCAGGATGCACGATCCGGCTGAACGCACCGACGCCGAGGATGTCGGTGAGGTCGACCTTGGAGTAGTTGGACGTGATGATCTCGGCAGTGGCGTTGATCCCGCGAAGGCGTTCGCGGAGCGCGGCGAGTTCGGGCTCGGTGACGAGGTCGATCTTGTTGAGCAGGAGCCGATCGGCGAAGGCGATCTGGTCCACGGCCTGGTGGCCGACTCCGGCGCCATCCAGGTGCTGGCCGATGTGCTTGGAGTCGACCAGCGTCACGATCGCGTCCAGCGCGAAGTGCTCGCTGATCTCCTCATCGATGTAGAAGGTCTGGGCGACCGGGTTCGGGTCGGCCAGACCGGTCGTCTCGATCAGCACCCGGTCGATCTTGTCCTTTCGCTCGATCAGCTTCCGCAGGATGTCGATCAGGTCCGTCCGGGCCGTGCAGCAGATGCAGCAGCCGTTGGACATCTCGAAGAACTGCTCGTCCGAGCGCAGCACCAGCGCGTCATCGATCGGGATCTCGCCGAACTCGTTCTCGATGACCGCGATGCGGTGCCCGTGCTCGGCGGTGAGGATGTGCTTGACCAGCGTCGTCTTTCCAGCGCCGAGGAAGCCGGTCAGCACGGTCACGGGAATCTTGCTCATCGTCGTCCTCCATCGGTGCCCAGCAGGCGGCGGGCGTCGTTGCGTGCGGTTGCCGAGACCACGATCCGGTCGCCGGCGAAGTCGGGGCCGCGCGTCGCGTCGAGCCCCATCCGGGACGTGGTGCCACCGGGATCCGACGAAGGATCCAGCGGTGATCCCGGAAGTCCGTCCACCACGAACAGGTCGCGGTGCGGTTGGAAGTGCGTGGCCAGCGCCCACAGCACTTCGGCGTCAGACGTGATGTCCACGTCGGCGTCCACGGCGACGGCCGTCTTCACGTACGGGTCCCAGCCGAGCAGGCCGAGCAGCACCTGGCGGGCCTGGCCCGGCCGGGATTCGCGCAACGCCACGTAGCAGTGGAAGTGGGTGCCGGACGTCGGGTAGTGCACGGCGGTGACGTCGGGAAAGCGGTCCTTGAGCTTCTCCGCCAGCTCCGACTCCCGCGGTACCCGCGCGAGGTTCAGGTGGTCCGCGGTGTTCCCACCCGCGACGTCCACCAGCAGCGCGTCCTCGCGTCGCAGAACCGTCTCGACCCGCAGCACGTTGTTGGTGGACCGGTGCGACGAGTACCCCGAGAACTCGCCGAACGGGCCCTCCTCGGCGTGGCGTCGCGGGTTGATGGTGCCCTCCAGCACGTACTCCGCCCACGCCGGTACACCGATCCCGTGCCGTGGAGTGCGCACCACGTCCAGCGGTTCGCCGAACAGTCCGCCCGCTACGGCGCGCTCGTCCACATCCGCGGGGACGCGGGCGGAGGCCGCCAGCATGAACAGCGGGTGCCCGCCGATGACCACCGCCACCGGCATCGGCTCGTCTCGTTCGGCGTACTTCGCCAACAGGCGCCACAGGTCGCCGCGCGAGTGCAGGCTCGTCGCCAGCTCAGCGGGGGAGTGCACCATCGAACGGTGGTAGCTCATGTTCCCGACCTTGGTGTCGGGATCCTCGGCCACCACGATGCCGCTGGTCATGTAGGGCGCCCGGTCGGAGGCGAAGTGCTGGAACATCGGAACGGTCGCCAGGTCCACCTCGGCGTCCTCGACGAGCGGCGAGGAGTCGACGACGCGCGGGGTGATCAGCCGCGAAGCCCGGGACTGGTACACCTCGTGCAGTTGCCCGGGCTCGGCGTCGAAGAACCGGGCGATCCGGCGGCGGGAGGCGAAGACATTGGTCACCACCGGTGCTGCGACACCGTCGACCTCGTTGCACACCAGCATCTCGTCCCGGCCGCGTGCGGTCAGCTCGTAGATCAGCCCCGTCACACCCTCTACGGCGGACACCGGCTCGTCCACCACGACGACGTCCTCCGGGTGCGCGTGCCGGTACTCGGCGAAGAAGACGTGCGCGTCCTGGCGCGGGGAAGGGGTCACCGGACTGCTCCTTGCTCTCGACGGGGGCCTTGCCAGCGCGGGAAGAGATCGTGGTCGATGCCGAACTGGTCCAGGACCTTGCCGGTGAGGTGCGCCAGCAGGTCGTCGACCGACTCGGGCCGGTGGTAGAAGGCGGGCACCGGGGGCAGCACCACCGCCCCGGCTTCGGTCACCGCCGTCATGTTGCGCAGGTGCACCAGGCTCAGCGGTGTTTCGCGGGTGACCAGCACCAGGCGTCGGCGCTCCTTCAGGCACACGTCGGCGGCGCGGGTCAGCAAGTCGTCGCTGTAGCCGTGCGCGATCCCGGCGAGCGTCTTCATCGAGCACGGCACCACGACCATCCCCGCGGTGCGGAACGAGCCCGAGGCGATGCTGCCCGCGATGTCACCGCGCTGGTGGCAGACGTCGGCCAGGGCGGCCACGTCGGCGGGCCGGAGACCGGTCTCCAGCTCGATGGTGCGGTGCGCGGCGCGGGACATCACGAGGTGCGTCTCGACCTCGTCGATCCGCCGCAGCGCGGTCAGCAGGTGGATGGCGAGGTGCGGCGCGCTGGCCCCGGTCACGCCCACCACGAGTCGGTCACGCATCCGGCCGCCTCCGCAGGTGGAACAGGGCGTTGAGGGCCACCGCCAGGACTGTTCCGGTCGCCACGCCGCTGTCCAGGAAGACCTGCGCGACGAAGGGCAGTTGGTGGTAGAAGTCGGGTGCGCCGGTGGGCACCAGCCCGACGCCGAGCGCGACCATCACGACCACGAGGTTGCCGGCCCGGCTGAAGTCCACTTCGGACAGCAACTCGATGCCGGAGACGGTCAGGGCGGCGAAGGTGACCACCGCGACCGCACCGATCACCGGCTGCGGGATCGCCGCGACCAGTCGGCCGATCGGCTGCACCACGCCCAGCACCACCAGGATCACGCCGCCGACCGCGACCGGGTAGCGGCTGCGGACCTTGGTCAGCGCGATCAGCCCGATGTTCTGCCCGAAGGTGGTGTAGGCGAAGCCGCTGAAGATCCCGCTGAGCGCGGTCAGCAGGCCGTCCACGCGCAGCAGGCGGCTGATCTCGGCGGGCCCGACCTTCCGGCCCACCACCTGACCGACTGCCAGCCCCTGGCCGGATGCCTCCACGGTGAGCACCAGCACGACGATGAGGAACAGCAGGATCGACGGGATGTCGAACTGCACCAACCCGTAGTGGAACGGCGCGGGAACGTCCAGCACCGGGCCCGAGCCGACGTCGGCCAGGTCGCCCATGCCGGCGATCCAGCCGACGACGGCGCCCACGACGAGTGCGAGCAGCAGCGCGAGCTGACCCAGCAGCCCGCGCAGGAACCGGGAGAACACCACGACCAGCAGCAGGGTGAACCCGGCGATCAGCAGGTTGCCCGGTGCGGCGTAGTCGGGGGCGCTCGGATCCTTCCCGGCGATCAACCGGAGCCCCACCGGGATCAGCGTCAGGCCGATCAGCGTGATCACGGTCCCGGTCACCACGGCCGGGAACAACCGCAGCAGGCTGCCGAACAGCGGTGCCAGCAGGATCCACAGCACCCCGCCGACCAGCAGTGAGCCGTACACGGTGGGCAGTCCCTTCGACTGGCCGATGAGGATCATCGGCACTATCCCGTTCGACGCCGCGCCGACCACCAGCGGCATCCGGATGCCGAACTTCCACAGCCCCAGCGACTGCAGGATCGTGCCGATGCCCGCCAGCACGAGGTCGATGCAGACCAGAGTGGCGATCTCGTCCTGGCCGAGCCCGAGGGCGGAGCCGACCACCATCGGCACCACGACCGCGCCCGCGTACATCACCAGCACGTGCTGCAGGCCCAGCATAATCGTGTGGCCCCAGGGCAGCCGGTCGTCCACTCCGACGTCCGATGTGGACGGGGTTTCGCGCACCATCTCGCCCACCTCTCAGGAAGTTCGCCGGTTGAGCACCAGGTTCAGCAGGAAGGCGGCGATGCCACCGGCCGCGATCCCGGAGGACAGCACCGGTTGCAGGACACCGGGCAGGTTCGCGTAGAACTCAGGGGCGCCCACCGGCAGCAGGCCGAAGCCGAAGGAGATGGCCACGATCAGGATGTTGCGCGGATTCCCCAGGTCCGCCTGGGCCATGATCTTCACGCCGATCGCGCCGACGGTGCCGAACATGA
The DNA here is from genome assembly GCF_003635025.1 of Saccharopolyspora antimicrobica. Taxonomy (GTDB): domain Bacteria; phylum Actinomycetota; class Actinomycetes; order Mycobacteriales; family Pseudonocardiaceae; genus Saccharopolyspora; species Saccharopolyspora antimicrobica. The sequence goes on from NZ_RBXX01000002.1 coordinate 6,160,550, forward strand.
CCACTCCGACCCCGCCCAGCACCGGGCCGGGCAGCGAGGCGACCACGGCGCCGAGCTTGGGCAGCAGGCCGATCACGACCAGCAGCGCCCCGGCGGTGGCGACCACGTAGCGGCTGAGCACGCGGGTCATGCTCACCAGGCCGACGTTCTCGCCGAAGGTCACGATGGTGAACGAGTTGAACACCCCGGCGAACGCGGTTCCGACCCCGTCGGCGCGCAGCGCCCGGGACAGGTCGTCGCGGCCGACGTCGCGCCCGGCGATCTGCCCGATGGCCAGGGTGTCCCCGGTGGACTCCACCATGTTCACCAGCTGGATGATGATCATCGGCAGGATCGCGGCGATGGTGAACTCGGGCAGCCCGAACGCGAACGGGTGCACCGCGCCGAACCAGGACGCCTCGTCCACCGAGGAGAAGTCGGCCAGACCGAGCGGCAGCGCCAGGAGCGTGCCCAGCACCAGCGCGATCAGGATCGCGAAGCGCGCGACGGCGACCGGGGCGAAGGCCTCCAGCAGCACCACCAGCAGGATCGTGCCCAGCGCCATCAGCAGGCGGGTGGGCGAGGCGAAGTCGGCGGCGGTGGGGTCGGTGCCCGCGATGAGCTTCGAAGTCGAGGGCAGCAGGGAGAAGCCGATGATGGCGATGATGGTGCCGGTGACGATGGGCGGGAAGAACCGCATCAGCCGGCTGAACCACGGGGCGACGATCCAGGTGAGCAGCCCGGCGACGATCGTCGCGCCGAACACCGCGGGCAGTCCGCCGTCCTTGCCGACCAGGATGGCGGGGGTGATCCCGGTGAACGTCGAGCCCATCACGATCGGCAGCCGGGCTCCGATGTTGAGCACGCCGAGCGCCTGCAGCAGCGTTGCGATCCCGCTGACCAGCACGTTCGCCGACACGAGCAGGGCGATCTGCTCGGTGGGCAGTCCGATGCCGAGTCCGATCAGCAGCGGCACGGTGGCCATGCCGGAGTAGGCGACCAGCACGTGCTGCAGGCCGAGCGGCAGCAGCTGGCGCAGCGGTGGGACGGTGTCGACGGCGTCTGGCGGGGCGGTGCTGCGAGGTCTGGGGCGTAATCGCATGGCTCCTCCTCGGGCCTTAGCGCAGCAGGTGTGTCATGCCGGCGCGGTGCAGCAGGAGTTCGGCCCGTTCCCGGGCTTCGGCGACGGCGGATGCTTCATCGACGCGCAGGCAGCGGCCGTCGCGCTGGACGATCTCGCCGTCGACGACGGTGACGACGACATCCGAGCCGCGCGCGGCGTAGACCAGCGTGCTCACGACGTCGTGGAGCGGTTGCAGGTGCGGTCGGTCGAGGTCGACGACGATCAGGTCGGCGAGTCGGCCGGCTTCCAGCACACCGGCGTCGATCCCGGCGCAGCGCGCGCCGTCGCGGGTGGCCAGGTCGAGCGCGTCCTGCGCGCGCATCGCCGTCGGGTCGAGGGTGACCGACCGCTGGGCGAGGACGGACTGCTTCATGCACTCGAACAGGTCCTGCCGGTGCCCGCAGCTCGGCCCGTCGGTGCCCAGGCCGACTGCGACACCGCGTTCGCGCAGCTCGGCCAGTGCCAACGTGCCCGATGCCAGGTAGGCGTTGGACGTCGGGTTGTGCACGACGCGCGCGTCGGCCTCGGCGACCTGCTCGACTTCGGTCTCGTCGAGCCAGATCGCGTGTGCGAGGGTGGCCCGCTGGTCGAGCAGCCCGGCTTCGGCGAGCCACTGCACCGGTCGTGACCGGTAGGCGTCGAGGTAGCTCTGGGGGTCGCTGCGCCCTTCGCAGCAGTGCGCGTGCCAGCTGGTGCCGAGTTCCCTCGCGAGTTCGATGCTGCGACGCACTAGGTCCTGGTCAACGTAGGTGAGGTTCAGCGGTGCGGGCCAGACCTCGACCCGCGACCCGGGCGGGCGGTGCTGCACGGCTTCGCGGGTGATGGCGAGTTCGTCCGCGGTGGAGTACCGGAACAGCTCTTCGGGCTGGCCGCGCTGCGCGGCGATTTCGGTGCGGGGGCCGACGATTCCGCGGGCGATCGCACCGCGCAGCCCGGTTCGTTCGACGACGTCGGCCACCGCGAGAGTGGTTTCCAGGTCGGTCGGTGCGTAGTGGTTGTCCACCACGGTCGTCGTCCCGTGCCGCAGCGCTTCGGCCGCGGCGAGTCGCGCCGCCGCGACGGCATCCGCGCCTTGCACCGCGATGGAGTAGGGCCACATGAAGTCGCACAACCACGGGACGATGGACAGTCCTTCGCCCAAACCCCGGGCCAGCGCTTGGTAGAGGTGGTTGTGCCCGTCGACGAGCCCGGGCAGCACGGCCTTCCCGGTGCAGTCGAGCACCGTTTCGCCCTGCCAGTCGGCCATTTCGGCTTGCGGGCCGACGGCGCTGATCCGGTTCCCGGTGACGGCGACCGTTCCCGGGCGGTGGATGGTGCGGTGGTCGTCGACGGTCAGCACCGTCGCGTCGGTGAGCAGCAGGTCGCAGAGCTTCTCGTGCACGGCGGGCATGCACGCCTCACTTCCCTGGGCCGACGGCGGCCCGATCGGTGCGGAGGGATTCGGATCGCCGAACGGAGGCCCACGACGGGGAGGTCACCGGCGAGTGCGATGTGGATAACATGTAAAGCGCGTCGGACCTGTCGTGTCAACCGGTGAACAGCGCTGAACCGGTTCGCCCGGACTGCTTTTACCCGCTGGAAATGCAGAGATGCACGAAATTACATGCAACTTGTTGACAGCGGCCGCGGACCGGTGTTGCACTCGATCGCGCCGCGGTTCGAGCGCGGCGACCCGAAGGTGCGGTGATTCGCGGCCGGGGTGCGTGCAAACGATTGGAGAGATCCCGTTGATCATCGACACGCATGTGCACCCGACGAACCTGGTGGACGAGGCATGGCGGCACACCGGTGAGCCGTTCACCGGCGAGCGCACCCTCAAGATGATGGACGGTCCGATGTGGATCAACGGCAAGCCGCGCCGGGTCGACATCAGCTGCATCATGCCGCCGCCGGGCAACACCTCCTGGCGGGACGGCAACCGCGGTGGCCGCGAGGGCATCCGGGACTACCAGGCCTACGTGACCTCGCTGGTGCAGCGCTACCCGGACCGGTTCGTCGGCAACTTCATCTACAACCCGCGGTTCGGCCCCGACAACGGCGCCAAGGAGCTGGAGTTCCACGTCAAGGAGCACGGCTACAAGATGCTCAAGCTGCACGCCAACATGCACGCCTACCGGCCGGACCGGGCGCTGGACTGGTTGCGGCCGGTGATGCGGGTGTGCGACGAGCTGGGCGTGATCGTGCTGATCCACACCGGTGACGGGCCGTACTCCATCCCGACCCAGTTCTACCCGATCATCCGCGAGTTCCCCGGCGTCACGTTCATCCTGGGACACTTCGGGATCCAGACCGGCGGGGTGTACTGCTTCGAGGCGTTCTGGATGATCCAGGACTCGCACAACGTGATCGGCGAGTCCGGCTGGCTGCTGCAGTCGCGGATCGTGGAGTTCGCCAAGGAGATGAAGAAGACCAAGATGGTCTACGGCACCGACTCGCCGCCCAACGAACCGGGCATGTGGGCGCGCGAGCTGGAGGTGCTCTGCCACGAGCCGCCGCAGGGGCTGAACCTGTCCGAGGACGACCTGGAGGGCTACCTCGGCAACAACATGGCGCACCTGCTGGGCCTGCAGCCGACCCCGCCGCCGAAGGACCGGGCGGAAGCGGAGGCCTACCTGCGCGGCGAGATCACGCAGGCCTCGGCGACGAACTCGCACGCCGACGCCTACGCCGGCTACACGCCCGATTCCTGGGCCGAGGAGCTGGACCCGGCGAGCTGATCACCGGCCGAGACGGCGGCGTTCGGTGGTGCGGGCGGTGGCCTGGCCCAGGCGGATGCGCAGCCGGGCGATGTGGCGGCGGGCGGCGGCTTCGGCCATCTCGGGGTCGCCGCTGGCCATCGCGTCCACCACCGCCCGGTGCTCGTCGAGCGCCAGCCGCGGTGCGTCGTCGCTGCGCCACAGCGAGTGGAGGGCGAAGTGGGCGCGTCCGGTGATCGGTTCCAGGGTGGCGAGCAGGTGCGGGTTGTCGGCGAATTCCCGCACCGCGCGGTGGAACCGCATGTCGAGTTCGATGTGCGCGGCGTTGTCGGCGTCGGCGGCCAGCGCCTGCTCGTGCTCGTCGAGGATCGCGCGGAGCTGCTCCAGCCCGTCGGCGTCGAGGTTCTCGGTGGCCAGCCGGGCGGCCAGGCCTTCGAGCAGCTCGCGCACCACGTAGAGCTGGCGGAGGTCCTCGATGTCGACCCGGCTGACCTCGGCGCCGCGGTGCGGCACGTGGGTGGCCAGTCCGTCGTGGATCAGGCGCTGCACCGCCTCGCGCACCGGGCTCCGGCTCACGTCGAGCTGGCGGGCGAGTTCGGGCACGCTCAGCCCGGTGCCGGGCGGCAGGGTGCCGTCCAGGACGGCGCTCTTGAGCGCGGCGTAGGTGCGGTCGGCCAGCAGGCCTTCGCCGGTCAACGGGGTCAGGTGACGGGGTGCCGGGGACATCGCGGTACCTCACTCCTGGGTGGGGGATTCGGCAGCAATATTACATGTAATCCAGCTGCTAGTAGGGAGCAGGCATGCGCGAGGAGTCCGTCCACCGCACGATCAGCACCGAGCGCGCCGGGGCGGTGGGGCGCAGCGCGCCCCGCCCGGACGGCACGCTGAAGGTCACCGGCCAGTTCGCCTACTCGTCGGACCTGTGGGTGTCCGGCACCGTGTGGGGGACCACGCTGCGCAGCCCGCACGCCGCGGCGCGCATCCGGTCCATCGACGTGCGGAAGGCGTTGGCGCTGGACGGGGTGCACGCGGTGCTCACGCACGAAGACGTGCCCGGCGCGAAGACCTACGGGATGAAGGTGGCGGACCAGCCGGTGCTGGCCGTCGACGAGGTCCGCTACCAGGGCGAACCAGTGGCGCTGGTGGCGGCCGACGACCCGCGGACCGCCAAGCGCGCGGCGGCGCTGGTCCAGGTCGACTACGAGCTGCTGGAGCCGGTGACCGACGCCGAGCGTGCCCTGGAGGAGACAACCAGGCGGGTGCACCCGGACGGGAACCTGGTCCGCCACGTCAAGATCCGCCACGGCGACGTCGCCGCCGCGCGGGCGCGCGCCGACGTCGTGGTCAGCGGCGAGTACGAGGTGGGCATGCAGGACCAGGCGTTCCTGGGCCCGGAGTCCGGGTTGGCGCTGCCCACCGAGGACGGTGGCGTTGAGCTGCACGTGTCCTCGCAGTGGCTGCACAAGGATCTGGAGCAGATCGCGCCGTGCCTCGGGCTGCCCGCCGAGAAGGTGCGCCTGACGCTGGCCGGGGTCGGTGGCGCGTTCGGTGGTCGCGAGGACCTCTCGGTGCACGTCCACGCGTGCATGCTGGCGCTGCGGCTGGGCAAGCCGGTGAAGATGGTCTACGACCGCGAGGAGTCGTTCTTCGGCCACGTGCACCGCCACCCGGCGAAGATGCGCTTCGAGCACGGCGCGACGCGGGACGGGAAGTTGGTGCACGTCAAGGCGGAACTGGTGATGGACGGCGGCGCCTACACCTCCACCTCGCCGGTGGTCATCGCCAACGCCTGCTACTTCGTCGCCGGCGCCTACGAGGTGCCCAATGCCGAGATCGATGGTTTCGCCGTGTTCAGCAACAACCCGCCGTGCGGCGCGATGCGCGGTTTCGGCGCGGTGCAGTCCACCTACGGATGCGAGTCCAACATGGACAAGCTGGCTCGCGAGCTGGGCATGGACCCGCTGGAACTGCGGATGCGCAACGCGATGACGACCGGGACGGTGCTCCCGACGGGCCAGGCGGTGGACGGTCCGGCGCCGGTGGCCGAGTTGCTGGCGGATCTGCGCGACCGCCCGCTGCCGCCACCCGGCTCGGAGCTGCTGCCGGGCGGGCTGGCGAACACCTCGCACGGCGAAGGCATCCGCCGAGGCGTCGGCTACGCGATCGGGGTGAAGGCGATCGGCTACTCCGGAGGCGTCGACGACATCTCCACCGCGCGGGTGGTGGTGTCGGCCGCCGGCGGCGAACCGGTGGTGTCGGTGCACACCGCTGCGGCCGAGTGCGGCCAGGGGATCACCACGGTGCAGTGCCAGATCGCCAGCACGGAGCTCGGCCTGTCGCGAGTGGTGGTGCTACCGGCGGACACCGCGATCGGAGACGCGGGATCGGCTTCCGCCTCCCGGCTGACCTGGATGTCCGGTGGCGCGGTGCAGGGCGCGTGCCGACTGGTCGCGCAGGAGCTGCTTCGGCGCGCGGCCGCGTGCACCGGGCATCCGGCAACGGTCCTGGCGCTGCGCGACGACCACGTCGTCGACGCCACCGGCACGGCCTTGGTCCTGATCGCGGATCTCGTCGATTCCGGCGATGTGGAGCGGGTTTTCGAGTTCCACCACCGGCCGACGTCGGCCGTCGACCCGGAGACGGGCCAGGGCGACGCGCACATCGCCTACGCCTTCGCCGCCCACCGCGCGGTGGTCGACGTCGACGTGGACCTCGGACTGGTGAAGGTGGTCGAGCTGGCCACCGCGCAGGACGTCGGCAAGGCGATGAACCCGCTGTCGGTCGCCGGCCAGATCGAGGGCGGCAGCGCGCAGGGCCTCGGCCTGGCCCTGATGGAGGAGATCCTGATCGACGAGCACGGCCGCATCCGCAACCCGTCGTTCACCGACTACCTGATCCCGACCATCCTGGACGTGCCGAGCATGCCGATCTCGCTGTTCGAGTTCCCGCACCCGGATTCGCCGTACGGCCTGAACGGCGTCGGCGAACCACCGACGTTGTCGTCGACCCCGGCGATCGTCAACGCCCTGCGCGCCGCCACCGGACTGGAGCTGGCCAGGGTCCCGGTGCGGCCGCAGGACATCGCGCTGGCCTAGCACAGGCCGCGGCGGGCGAGCTCGGGGTGCACGCCCTCTCCGAACCAGTACGCCTCCTCCAGGTGCGGATAGCCGGAGAGCACGAACTCCTCGATGCCGACCGAGTGGTACTCCTCGATCAGATCGGCGACTTCGCGATGGCTGCCGACGAACGCGGTGCCCGCCCCGCCGCGCAGCAGGCCGACACCGGCCCACAAGCCGGGGTGGACTTCGAGCTCGCGGGCACCGCCGCGCAGCGCTCCGCCGTGCAGGGCGACCATGTTCCGCTGGCCGGTCGACTCGCTGGCGTTGAGCTTGGCCTGGGAGGCGGCGACGTCGGCCGGGTCCATCTGGTCGAGGAAGCGTTGTGCGGTGGCCCAGGCGTCCTCGCTGGTGTCCCGCGTGATGACGTGCGCGCGCAGCCCGAACCGCAGCGCGCGCCCTTCCTCGGTGGCCAGTTCGCGCAGCAGCTTCACCTTCCGCGCCACGGCGTCCGGTGGCTCGCCCCAGGTCAGGTGCACGTCCGCGCGTCGTGCGGCGACGGGCAGCGCGGCTTCCGAGGACCCGCCGAAGTACAGCTGCGGTCGCGGGTCGGGAGCTTCGAAGGCCGTGGCGCCGCGGACCTGGTAGTGCCGACCGTCGAAGTCGAACGGCTCGCCGCTGAAGATCCCGCGCAGCACGGCCAGGAATTCGTCGGTGCGCTCGTACCGCTGGTCGTGGTCGAGCCAGTCGCCGTAGCGCTGCTGCTCGGTGGATTCGCCACCGGTGACGATGTTGAGCAGCAGCCGCCCGCCCGACACCCGCTGGTAGGTGGTGGCCAGCTGGGCCGCCAGCGTCGGCGTCAGCGACCCGGGGCGGAAGGCCACCAGGAACTTGATCCGCTGGGTCCGGGCGAGCAGCGCGGCGGTGGTGATCCAGGCGTCCTGGCACCAGCTGCCGGTGGGGGTGAGCATGCCGGTGAACCCGAGGTGCTCGGCGGCCTGCGCGACTTGAGCCAGGTAGTCGATGTCCGGGCGGCGTGGTGTGCCGGCTCCCTCCGGGGTGGCGTGCGGACGGTCCACGATGGACCGGCCGTCGCCGTGGGTGGGCAGGAACCAGTGGGTGGTGACGGTCATGCGGGTCTCCGGTCTGCTCAGGCGGTGGCGAGTTGCGCGGCGAATCGGGTGTCGACGAACTCGGCGAACTCGAACCGCCTCGGAATCTCCTTGGCCGCGACGAACGCGTCGGCCAGCTCCTGCTCGGAGCGGATCACCTCGGCGTTCAGCTCCACGGGCAGGTCGGGGCCGAGTTCGGTGGCCCGCCGGGTCACCTCGACGGGCAGGCCCGTGTCGTCGGCCCACGCCTGCGCGCGCTGCTCGCGGTTGGCGTCGGCGAACCGCTGGGCCCGGGCCAGCCGGACCAGGTAGTCGGCGATGGCGGTGTTGCGGCCCGCATCGGCGAGCGCGGCGGGGCCTGCGACCTGGAAGCTCAGCCCGTTGGCGGTGCCCCGGCCGTCGGCGAGCAGCCGGACGGCCGATTCGAGCTGGATCTGGGAGAAGTAGGGGTCCCAGATGGCCCACGCGTCCACCGAGCCCTGCTTGAACGCGCCCATCGCGTCGGAGGGCTGCAGGTACACCAGTTCGACGTCGGCCGGGGCCAGCCCGGCCTTGCGCAGCGTCAGCAGGATCTGCCCGTGCGCGGAACTGCCCTTGGCCACGGCGATCTTGCGGCCGCGCAGCTGCCCGACCTGCTGCAGCGGGGAATCCGGCAGCACGACGAGCGCATCGCTGGCGACGTTGCCCTTCGAGGCGGCGACCACCCGGATCTTGGCCTTGGCCGCGGCGGCGAACAGCGGCGGTGTGTTCCCGACGCCGCCGATGTCCACGGCGTCCGCCGAGACGGCTTCCAGCAGCGGCGGGCCGGACGGGAAGGTGGCCCATTCCACGGTGTAGGGGAAGTCGTCCAGCCCCGCGGAACGCAGCAGCGACCGGGAGTTGCCCTTCTGGTCGCCGACGCGCAGCGTGACCGAGGCCAGTTGCTCGGGCGGCACGGGCGCGGGCACCGGCGCTTGTTGCGGATCGGGCCGCCCGCCGGCGCAGGCGCTGAGGAACCCGGTGGAGGAAATGGCGAGCACGGTCAGGAAATCACGACGACGCACGGTCGGATGCTCCGAATTCACAGGAGTCGGGCAGGGGAGAGCGACCCCGACCGGCAGCACGCGGCGGGGCGGTTCAGCGCGAGGAGATCAGCGGCAACGACACGCGGAACTGGCCTGCCGCCGCAGATCGACGTGCAAGCGCCAGGTCAACGCAATGCGTCCGGTCACGTCGCCGATGCTCGCAGCAGGCGCGCGTCGCCGTCAACGCCGCGCCGAACGCTCCCAGAGATCGGGAATGCCCGTCATTCCAACCGGATCTGGCACTTCCGGGAGGCGAACGCGAGCACGGCCAGCACCGCCGAGAAGAACATGCCGCCGCCCTCGCCGAGGAACAGGCACAGCACCGCCAGCACCGCCGCCACCAGCACCAGCAGCATCCGTGGCGACAGCTGCAGCCACAACCGGCGCAGCGAACTGGTTTCGGTCAGCCTCCGAGCCAGCTTGGGGTCCTCGCCCATGAGCTGGTTCTCGATCTCCTTCAGGCGGCGACGTTCGTCCTTGGGGAGCATGGCCACCTCCACGGAAGATCCGCCTCCTTGAACAAGTATTGCAACGATCGTGGCAGCTGTGAAGGGCCCATCGGCCCGCCAGGCCCTGCAGTCGCGGGAACTCGCGGCGCTGGTCGGCGGTAGGCACCGGGTTTGGATCTGCACTGCTCCGTGGAGGTGAAGAACCCCCGCGGGGCCATCCGCCTCGGTGATCTGCTGCCATGGTGCGGACGATCGTGACCCTCGACCGTACCGGCCCCGGCGGTGCGGTGCAGTACTCGGCGGAGAGCCCGTGGAGATGGGTGGCCGTCGATCTCGGCCGTGCTGCGGCTGGCAGGATCGGTGCGTTGGTCCTGGCGCAGGTGGGGAGTGGGAATGGAGATCTGGGTCAACCCGGCGTGCTCGAAGTGCCGGTCGGCCGTGTCGCTGCTGGACGAGGCCGGGGCGGAGTACACGGTCCGCCGCTACCTGGAGGAGCCGCCCACGGCGGCGGAGCTGGGCGAGGTGCTCGACCGGCTCGGGCTGGAGCCCTGGGACGTCGCCCGCACGGCCGAACCGGTGGCCAAGGAGCTCGGGCTGAAGGAGTGGCCGAAGGATCCGGCGAACCGGGACCGGTGGATCGAGGCGATGGTGCAGCACCCGAAGCTCATCCAGCGGCCGATCATCACCGCCGACGACGGGACCACGGTGGTCGCGCGCACGCCCGAGGCGGTCCGGTCGGTTCTGCCCGGCTGAGTCCTGGACGCGCGGAAACGGGGCGGGTGCGCGATGCACCCGCCCCGTTTCCTCTCGCTGTCAGGCCGAGACCGGCGCGTCGACCCGCAGGGTCAGCTCGCCGTCGGCGGCGGACACCCGCAGCCGGGCGCCCTCGGCGAGTTCGCCGTCCAGGATCAGGTCGCTGATCCGGTCGTCGACCTCGCGCTCGATCGCCCGCCGCAGCGGCCGGGCGCCGAACTCGGGCTGGTAACCGCGCTCGGAGATCCAGGCCACCGCCGCCTGGTCGAACTCGACGTCGATGCCCAGCTCGCCCAGCCGCCGCTCGGTGTGCGCCAGCAGCATCCGGGTGATGGTGTGCAGCTGCTCACCGTCGAGCCGCTTGAACACCACGATCTCGTTGATGCGGTTGAGGAATTCCGGCCGGAACGCCTCGCGCAGCCGCGGCATGATCCGCTCGTCCAGCGCCGGGTCGGCATCGCCCGCGGTGAAGCCGATCTTGCCGCCAGGGCTGGAGATGACCTCCGAGCCCAGGTTGCTGGTCATGATCAGCACCGTGTTGCTGAAGTCCACGGTGCGGCCCTGACCGTCGGTCAGCCTGCCGTCGTCGAGCACCTGCAGCAGCGTGTTGAACACGTCGGGGTGGGCCTTCTCGACCTCGTCGAGCAGCACCACCGAGTACGGGTGGCGCCGCACGGCCTCGGTCAGCTCACCGGCCTCGCCGTGGCCGACGTAGCCGGGCGGGGCGCCGACCAGCCGGCTCGCGGTGTGCCGCTCCTGGAACTCGCTCATGTCCAGCCGGATCATCCGCTGCTCGTCGCCGAACAGCGATTCGGCCAGCGCCTTGGCCAGTTCGGTCTTGCCGACACCGGTCGGCCCGAGGAACAGGAAGCTGCCCACCGGGCGGTTCGGGTCACCGAGCCCGCTGCGCGACCGCCGCACCGCGCGGGCCAGCGCCCGCACCGCGTCGTCCTGGCCGACCACGCGTTCGTGCAGCTCCTGCTCGAGGTTCTGCAGCCGCTCCTTCTCCGCGGCGGTCAACCGGCTGACCGGGACCCCGGTCGCCCGCGCCACGATCTCGGCGATGTCCTCGGCGGTGACCTCCAGCGCGCCGGTGGACGCCGCGTCGCCGAGCCCGGAGCGGGCCTGGTTGATCTCGTCGCGCAGTGCCGAAGCGCGCTCGTAGTCCTCCTGGGCGACCGCCTCGTCCTTCAGCTGCTCCAGCCGCTCGATGCGGTCGCGCAGGGCGGTCTCGTCCGGTGCCAGCGCGGCCAGCCGCTTGCGCGCCCCGGCCTGGTCGATCAGGTCGATCGCCTTGTCCGGCAGGAACCGGTCGTTGATGTACTGGTCGGACAGCCGGGCCGCGGCCGTCACCGCTTCCTCGGTGTAGCGGACCTGGTGGTGCTCCTCGTAGTTCTCGCGCAGGCCCTGCAGGATCAGCACGGTGTCCGCAACGCTCGGCTCGGGCACCTGCACCGGTTGGAACCGACGCTCCAGCGCGGGGTCCTTCTCGATGTGCTTGCGGTACTCGTCGAGGGTCGTCGCGCCGATCACGTGCAGCTCGCCGCGGGCCAGGCGGGGCTTGAGCATGTTGCCCGCGTCCATGGCACCTTCGGCACCACCGGCGCCGACCACGGTGTGCAGCTCGTCGACGAAGACGATCAGCTCGTCGCGGTGCTCGGAGATCTCGTCGATGACCTTGGTCATCCGCTCCTCGAAGTCACCGCGGTAGCGGGTGCCGGCCAGCATGCCGGACAGGTCCAGCTGCACGACCCGCTTGCCGTCGAGCACCTGCGGCACCTGACCGGCGACGATGCGCTGCGCCAGGCCTTCGGCGATCGCTGTCTTGCCGACCCCGGCCTCACCGACCAGCACCGGGTTGTTCTTGGTGCGCCGGGACAGGATCTCCACGGTCTGCTCGATCTCGGTGGCGCGGCCGATCACCGGGTCGAGTTCGCCGGCCCGGGCCCGCGCGGTCAGGTCGCGACCGTACTGGTCGAGCGTCGGCGTGCTGCTGTCCTGGTTCTGCTGCTCCGGCTCGGAGCGCGGCCGCTGGGTCGCGGCGCGCAGCGCCTCGGGGCCCGCACCGGCGGAGCCGAGCAGTCGCCCGGTCTCCGATTCGGGGCTGGCCGACATCGCCAGCAGCACGTGCAGCGGGCTGATGTAGGTGGAACCGAGCGCGCGGGCGACCCGGTGGGCGTCGGCGAGCACCGTGCGCGCCGCCAGCGTCAGCGCCACCGGCTGGTCACCGGTGGCATCACCGGCTGCGGGCAGGTGCTCCTCGACCTTCGCCGCGAACGCGTCGGGGTCGACGCCGACCTGCTTCAGCTGCGCGCGGGTGGGCTCCTCGTGCGCGGCCGACCACAGCAGGTGCAGCGCGTCCAGGTCGCTCTGCCCGCGGTCCCGGGCGAAGCGCGCGGCACCGCTGACCAGCTGCTGGGCCTGCTCGGTCAGCAACTGCCCGATGTCGATGCGCCGGGAACCGGACGCGGCGTCGTCGGCCCCGAAGAAGCGCGCGAAGTACTCGTCGAACGGGCCGCCTGCCGGTCCGAAGAACGTCGCCATGCCAAACCTCCTCGCGACGGTGTTGCTGGCTTCCGCCGCCATCTACTTGAGTCTGCTGTTATCAACCAACGTCAGTCCACCCCGGGTAATTCCCAGCAGCCACACGAGTGGCGCGCGTCACTCTGGCGTGCCGGTGCGGGGGAGGGGTGTTGACTTCGAGCGAGGTCGAAGTAGCAGGTTGTGACCAGCAGGTTCGTGGAGAGGATGGACATGACTTCGGTTGAGCGTTCGGCGTTCGACGCCGCGTACGAAGAGGGCACGGCTCCGTGGGTGATCGGCGAGCCGCAGCCGGCCATCGTCGAGCTGGAACGGGCCGGCGGCATCAGCGGGAAGGTGCTGGACCCGGGCTGCGGCGCCGGTGAGCACACGATCCTGCTGGCCGGGCTGGGCTACGACGTGCTGGGTGTGGACTTCTCCGGTCCGGCGGTCGAGCGGGCGCGGGCCAACGCCGCCGAGCGGCAGGTCGAGGCCCGGTTCGAGGTGGCCGATGCGCTGGCGCTGGAAGGCGGCCCGTACGACACGGTGGTGGACAGCGCGCTGTTCCACGTCTTCGGCCCGGAGGACCGGGCGAAGTACGTGCGCAGCCTGCACGCGGTGTGCCGGCCGGGTGCGACCGTGCACGTGCTCGCCCTGTCGGACACCGAGCCCGGCTTCGGTCCGCGCCTCCCGGCTTCGGTGATCCGCGAAGCGTTCGACGTGCCGGGCTGGCGGCTGGAGGAGATCCAGGAGCGCCGCTACCGGGGCGTCGCGCGCGGCGAGCACGCCGACGGGCTGGGCGTTGCCGACGGGTCGCTGGTGGACGTCGCCGCCTGGCTGGCCCGCGCCACCCGGCTCTGACGTCCACAGTGGAGTCTGGGGGTGGTTCCGGCCGGCCGCGGCTGGCATCCTCGGTCCATGACCGAAGATGCTGCGTGCGCGGTGGCGCACGGCGAGGTGCCGGTGGACGGGGGCAGCCGCGCGTTGGTCGCGGTGTTCGCCTCGCCGGTGGCCGAGCACCTGCTGCGGTACGGCCGGGACCTCGGCTTCCGGACGTTGCTGGTCGATCCGGGCCCCGGGCGGGCCGCGGACGGCGCGCTGGCCGAGGTGCCGGAGCTGGGGCCGGACACCGACGTCGTGGTGACCGACCACCACCGCGCGGAGCTCGGCGCGGTGCTGCGGGACGTGCTCAAGCGCGATGTCCGCTGGGTCGGCGTCATGGGCAACCCGCGCCACGCCGGGCCGCACGTCGCGGCCCTGCGGGAACTCGGTGTCCCGGAGTCCGAGATCGCGCGGGTGCACCGCCCGATCGGCCTCAACATCGGCTCGCGGACGCCGCCCGAGATCGCCATCGCGACCCTCGCCGGACTGCTGGCCGACCGCAACGGAAAACCGGGCGGCTTCGCCTTCTGACCGCCTCCGCCGATGCTCGCTTTCGCCGGGCTGCCGTGGTTATGCTCCGGGCACCCTGCGCCGGGTCGACCCGGTGTTCGGGTGGCGCGGAGCGGAGGGGTGCGGGTTCGTGGACGGTGATCGGGCGAGCGGGTCGCAGTCCGAAGCGCTGGGCGATCTGGTCGGCTGGGCGGCGAGAACCGGTTGGGGTGCGGCACGCGTCGGTTTCGGCCTGATCAAGCAGCTGCCCGGCGGAGTCGAGGCCGAGCGCGGATTCCGGGCGGTGGAGCGGGTGGTGGCCACCGGAGTGCGCCAGTGGCTCGACGATGTGGAATCCAGCCCGGCGCAAGCCGCTGACGACCCGGTGCGACCGGCCGAAGAGGCGCCGAAGCCGCCCGACCTGCGCGAGCGGATGGCCGAGCTGCTGCACCGCTCGGCCATGACCGGCCGCGAAGAAGCCGCCGAAGACCTGTACTCCGGCATCCTCCGGCTCCTCACCCCGGACGAGGCCCGCATCCTGGCCGGGCTCGGCGACGGCTCGGCGTACCCGGTGCTGCACGTGGCCGAACGCGGCGTGGTGGGCGGAACCGCCCGGTTCGTGCTGCGCAACGGCTCGACGGTGGGGCGCGCGGTGGGCGTCTCGCTGACCGAGGAGGTGCCGCACTACCTGACCCGCCTGCACGCGTTCGGCCTGGTCGAGATGGGTCCGGCGCTGCCGGACCAGGACGACCAGTACGAGCTGCTGCAGACCGACTCCCGGGTGCGCGAGGCGCTGCGGTCGTCGAAGGCGGCCAAACCGGTGCGCCGCAGCGTGCGGATATCGGCGCTCGGAGCCAGGTTCTGGCGGCGGTGCGTCGGTCCAGGGGAAGTCGGATGAACGCGATCGTCCAGGACTTCGCCGAGCACTGGCCGATCTACCTGTCGATCCCGGTGGTGGCGGCGCTCATCGGCTACGTCACCAAGGTGATCGCGATCCGGATGATGTTCGGGCCGGTGGAGTTCAAGGGCATCAGACCGTTCCTGGGCTGGCAGGGCATCGTGCCCAAGCACGCCGCGAAGATGGCCGGGGTGGCCTGCGACACGCTGACCCAGCAGCTGATCAGGCCGCAGGAGGTGCTGGACCGGCTGGATCCCGAGCGCATCGTCGCCGAGGTCTCCGAGCCGTTGCGGCAGACCATCGAGGAGATCGTCCGGGAGGTCGCCTCGGCCTACCAGCCGGGGTTGTGGGAGTCGTTGCCGCGCAGCGTGCAGCGGGCGGTGATCAGCCGGGTGCAGGCCGACGCGCCGCGGTTGCTCGCCGAGGTGCTGGCCGAGATCAAGTCCGATGTGGACAACGTCTTCGACCTCAAGGACATGGTGGTCACCAGCCTGGTCCGGGACAAGGAGCTGCTGAACCGGATCTTCCTGGAGGCCGGCGGCAAGGAGTTCCAGTTCATCCGCCGCTCCGGCGCGGTGTTCGGCGCGCTGATCGGCGTGGTGCAGATGTCGGCCTGGGTGGTGTTCAAGGTGCCGCTCATCATGCCGCTGTTCGGCCTGTTCACCGGCTGGTTCACCGACTGGCTCGCGCTCAAGATGATCTTCCACCCGCGGCGGCCGAAGCGCTACCTGGGGCTGTTCGAGTGGCAGGGCCTGTTCCACAAGCGCCGCGACGAGGTCGCCGAGGCCTACTGCGAGCTGATCGCCGCGGAGATCATCACCCCGCGCAACGTCATCGAGGCGGTGCTGCGCGGCCCGATGTCGGACAAGGTGATGGTCCTGGTGCAGCGCCAGGTCGACGACGAGCTCAGCCGCCGCGCGAGCATCGCCAAACCGCTGCTGGTGCTGGCCATCGGCGGCCGCCGCTACCAGGACCTCAAGCAGCGGATCTCGGAGCTGCTGATGGCCAAGCTGCCGCAGACGATGGGCTACGTGGAGGACTACGCGGCCGACGCGATGGACATCCGCAACACCCTGGTCGGCAAGATGAAGGAGCTCGACGCCGAGGAGTTCGAGGAACTGCTCCGCCCGGCGTTCCGCGAGGAGGAGCGCACCCTCATCGCCACCGGCGCAGCCCTCGGCTTCATCGTGGGTGAGGCCCAGGTGCTGGCCCTGGAGCACCTGGCCCCGTGATCACTCCTCCGCGGCGAGGGCTTCGAGCACCGCTTGGCCGTACTTGTTGAGCTTCTGCTCGCCGATGCCGCTGATACCGCCGAGCTCGTCCAAGGTCGTGGGCTGGACCGCGGCGATCTGGCGCAGCGTCGAGTCGTGGAAGATGATGAACGGTGCCTTGCCCTCCTCGCGCGCGGTGGCCAGGCGCCAGGCGCGCAGCTTCTGGAAGACCGGCTCGGCCTCGGCGGGCATCTCCTGCGGGTCGGCCTTGGCGGTCTTGGCCTTGGGCGCGGACGCGACGCGCTTGGGCTCGGTGCGCAGCAGGACCTGGCGCGGATCTTCCCGGCGCAGCACCTCACCGCTGGATTCGGTGAGCACCAGCGTGCCGTAGTCGCCCTCGACGGAGAGCAGGCGCTGGGCGAGCAGCTGGCGGATCACGCTGCGCCACTCGTTGTCGCTGAGGTCGGCGCCGACGCCGAACACGCTCAGCGAATCGTGCCGGAACTGCTCGATCTTCGGCGTCTTCTTGCCGCGCAGGATGTCGATGACCTGCCCGGCGCCGAACCGCTGGTTGCGCTCGCGGTCGAGGCGGACCACGGTCGACAGCAGCTTCTGCGCGGCGACCGTGCCGTCCCAGGACTCCGGCGGGCTCAGGCAGGTGTCGCAGTTCTGGCAGGCCACCGGGGTGTCCTGGCCGAAGTAGGCGAGCAGCTGGGTGCGGCGGCAGCTCACCGTCTCGCACAGCGCCAGCATCGAGTCCAGGTGCCGGGACAGCGTGCGGCGGTGGGCCTCGCCGCCGTCGGAGAGGTCGATCAGCTTGCGCTGCTGCACCACGTCCTGCAGGCCGTAGGCCATCCAGGCGGTGGAGGGCAGCCCGTCGCGGCCCGCGCGGCCGGTCTCCTGGTAGTAGCCCTCGACGGACTTGGGCAGGTCGAGGTGCGCGACGAAGCGCACGTCGGGCTTGTCGATGCCCATCCCGAAGGCGATGGTCGCCACCATCACCAGGCCTTCCTCGCGCAGGAACCGGGCCTGGTGCCGCGCGCGGACCTCCTTGTCCAGCCCGGCGTGGTAGGGCAGCGCGTCGATGCCGTTGGCGACCAGGAACTCCGCGGTCCGCTCCACCTCGGCGCGGGAGAGCCGGTAGACGATGCCGGCGTCCCCGGCGTGCTCGCTGCGCAGGAACTGCAGCAGCTGCTTGCGCGGGTCGTTCTTCGGCACGATCCGGTACTGGATGTTGGGCCGGTCGAAGTCGGAGACGAAGTGCCGGGCCTCGGTCAGCTCCAGCCGGGTGGCGATCTCCTGGCGGGTCGCCGGGGTGGCGGTGGCGGTCAGCGCGATGCGCGGCACCTCCGGCCACCGCTCGTGCAGCACCGACAGGTTCAGGTAGTCGGGCCGGAAGTCGTGGCCCCACTGCGCCACGCAGTGCGCCTCGTCGATGGCGAACAGCGAGACCTCGCCGCGGCCGAGCAGCTCCAGCGTCGAGTCCAGGTTCAGCCGTTCCGGCGCGAGGTAGAGCAGGTCGAGCTCGCCGGTGGCGAACGCCTGCTCGGTGCGGCGGCGCTGCTCGTAGGTCTGGGTGGAGTTGAGGAACCCGGCCTTCACGCCGAGCTCGTTGAGCGCGTCCACCTGGTCCTGCATCAGCGCGATCAGCGGCGAGACCACGACCCCGACGCCCGGCCGTACCAGCGCCGGGATCTGGTAGCACAGCGACTTGCCGCCACCGGTGGGCATCAGCACCAGGGCGTCCCCGCCGCCAATGACCTGCTCGACGATCTCCTGCTGCGATCCGCGGAAGGAGTCGTAGCCGAACACCCGCTGGAGGACCTGCTGGGCATCGGTCAAGAGATCGGGGGTAGCCACGGCGCGCATCCTACGCAGTCCCCACGACCGTTCCCCGTTCCGCCGGTGCTGACATGCCCGGGAATGTCGGGCACCTGCTGTGACGTGCGTCCCGCCGGGGTGGGCTGGCACGGGGAATAGCTCGTAGGGAAGAATCGTTCCCGGAAGTAGTTGAATCTCGTACTAAAGAGGGCGGGATCTGGCCAGCGAGGGAGCTGACATGCAGTTCGGAATCTTCTCGGTCGGTGACGTCACCGCGGACCCGACCACCGGTCGCACGCCCACCGAGGCCGAGCGGATCAAGGCCATGGTGCGGATCGCGCTGAAGGCCGAAGAGGTGGGGCTGGACGTCTTCGCCACCGGCGAGCACCACAACCCGCCCTTCGTGCCGTCCTCGCCGACCACCATGCTCGGCTACGTGGCGGCCCGCACCGAGCGGCTGATCCTGTCCACCTCGACCACGCTGATCACCACCAACGACCCGGTGAAGATCGCCGAGGACTTCGCCATGCTGCAGCACCTGGCGGGCGGCCGGGTGGACCTGATGATGGGGCGCGGCAACACCGGGCCGGTGTACCCGTGGTTCGGCCAGGACATCCGCCAGGGCATCCCGCTGGCGATCGAGAACTACCACCTGCTGCACCGGTTGTGGCGCGAGGACGTGGTGGACTGGGAGGGCAAGTTCCGCACCCCGCTGCAGGGCTTCACCTCCACGCCGCGCCCGCTCGACGACGTCCCGCCGTTCGTCTGGCACGGCTCCATCCGCAGCCCGGAGATCGCCGAGCAGGCCGCCTACTACGGCGACGGCTTCTTCCACAACAACATCTTCTGGCCCGCGCAGCACACCAAGCGGATGGTCGACCTGTACCGGCGGCGCTTCGAGCACTACGGGCACGGCTCGGCGGACCAGGCGATCGTCGGCCTGGGCGGCCAGGTGTTCATGCGCAAGAACTCCCAGGACGCGGTGCGCGAGTTCCGGCCGTACTTCGACCACGCGCCGGTCTACGGCGGCGGGCCGTCGCTGGAGGAGTTCACCGAGCAGACGCCGCTGACCGTGGGCAGCCCTCAGGAGGTCATCGACCGGACGCTGGGCTTCCGCGAGTACGTCGGCGACTACCAGCGCCAGCTGTTCCTGATGGACCACGCCGGGCTGCCGCTCAAGACCGTGCTGGAGCAGCTGGACCTGCTCGGCGAGGAGGTCGTCCCGGTGCTGCGCAAGGAGTTCGAGTCGCTGCGGCCCAGCCACGTCCCGGAGGCACCGACGCACGCCTCCCTGCTGGCCGCCAAGAACGAGAAGAAGGCGGAAGCGGTGAAATGAGGTTCTTCGACCTCGTTTCGCGTGGCGGTGCGGGTGGTGGAACCTCAGGCACTCCCTGGCTGCGGGATCCCGTTCTTATGTATGCCCAATACACGGCGAACGGGCTGTCCTCGCCAGGAAGCGCCTGAGAACCCGCGGCGGTGCGGGCTGCACAGGTGGACTCGAAAGCGCCTTCGGCGCTTGGCGGCAGTTGCACGGCCACGCGGCCCCGGACGTCGCGGCTGCGGCCGCCGACCAGAATGGAGAGAGTTCAATGACCGAGCGGAAGCTGGTCGTGGTGTCGGCCGGGCTGAGCCAGCCCTCGTCGACCAGGTTGCTGGCCGACCGGCTGGCGGCGGCCACCGAGCGGGAACTGCCGGTGCGCACCAGGGTGGTGGAGCTGCGCGACCACGCCAAGGACGTGGCCAACAACCTGGTCACCGGGTTCCCCGGCACCGAGCTGCGCGAGGTGCTGGACGAGGTGGCGGCGGCCGACGGGCTGATCGCGGTGACGCCGATCTTCCAGGCCTCCTACAGCGGCTTGTTCAAGTCGTTCTTCGACGTGCTGGACAACGAGTCGCTGCTGGGCAAGCCGGTGCTGATCGGCGCCACCGGCGGTTCGCCGCGCCACTCGCTGGCGCTGGAGCACGCGATGCGCCCGATGTTCAGCTACCTGCGCGCGGTGGTGGTGCCGACGGCGGTCTACGCGGCGTCGGAGGACTGGGGCAACGGTGGCGACGGCACGGCGCTGGCCGACCGGATCGACCGGGCGGCGGCCGAGTTCGCGGCCCTGATCGCCGCCCGCCCGGCGGCCTCCCGGCCCGACCCCTTCGAGGAAGTCGTCCCCTTCGAGCAGCTGATGGCCCAGAACTGACGGCTGTCGCCCCGGCCGAGCGCCTTCGCGAGGCCGGGGCGTGCCGTTACGAGCCGACCGCTTCCGCGGCGGCCTCGTCGATCAGATCGACCACGGCGACCGGCTGCGAGGCCAGGGACGCGTGGCTCGCGTCCAGCTCGACGGTGCGGTGCGGCGACATCCGCTGCGCCATGTGCCGCTCGTTGTCCGGGGCGATCATGCGGTCGTTCGCCGAGACCTGGTACCAGGCGGGCTTGTTCCGCCACGCCGGGGCGCTCACGGCATCGCCGAAGGTCGAGGCGAGCGGCGCCTTCTGGGTGACGGCCATGACCAGGGCCGCGTCCTCGGGCAGATCCTGGCAGAAGCGTCCGCAGAAAGACGCTACGCGGGACGCGATTCGCCCGCAGGTCGCGGAGAAGCCGTTTGCGCTGCCCGTTGCGGGGTATGCCTTTCGCGATCGTGGGAGTCGTTGAAGCATCCGCGTCCGGGGGGAGAACGCCATGGCCAAGACCGAGCCCGAGCCGCGCCGCGATCCCCGGGCCGACCACCTGCTCACGCCCGAGAACTGCATCGTCGCGCTGATCGACTACCAGCCCGAGCAGTACGCCACGATCACCTCGAGCACGCGCGAGGAGATCGATCTGAACGTGGTCGCCGTGTGCAAGCTGGCCACGGCCTACGGAGTGCCGGTCGTGCTCTCCACAGTCGGGGTCGGCATGGGCGTGAACGAGGGCACCGCGCAGCGGATCCGCGACGAGCTGCCGGGAGTCGAGGAGATCGACCGCACCGGCGTCAACGCCTGGGAGGATCCCGACTTCCACGAGGCGATCGAGAGCTCGCGGCGCCGCAAGGTGGTCATCGCCGGGCTCTGGACCGAGGTGTGCCTGGCCTTTCCCACCTTGGACATGCTCGCCGCGGGATACGACGTCCACCCGGTGGCCGACGCGGTCGGCGGGATCAGCCCGGTGGCGCACGAGCGCGCGTTCGAGCGCATGATCGCGGCCGGCGCGCGGCCGGTCACCGCGATCTCCTTCGGCGCGGAGCTGATGCGCAACTGGGCGCGCACCGACTCCGACAACCTCCGGAAGATCATGCGTTGGTACTTCCCCGAACGCCAGCGCCTGGGCCTGGGCAGCTGAGTTCTGCGAACGAGTCCGCTTCCAGGCCCGGCTACGCGGTCGGCTCCGGTGCGAGAACGCTCGCGACGAAGTTGTCGACCAGGGCTGTGTGCTGGACGGGGTGCCAGGCGATGCCGACGTCCCAGGTCGCCTCCGGGTCGCGCAGCGCGGTGAATGCGATGCCGGGCGGAGCGATGCGGGCAGCGGTGGCGGGGACGAGCGCGGGTCCGACGCCCGCCGCCACGAGGGCCAGCACGGTCTGCAGGTCGTGGGTTTCGTGCAGGGTGCCGGGGCGGATCTGCCGGGCAGCGCAGAGCCGGTCGATCTGCGCCGCCAGGCCGGGGCCCTTGATCCGGGCGAGCCGGACCAGTCGCTGCCCGCCGAGCCAGCCGATGACCTCGCGCGGCACCGGGGTGCTGCTGGCGACGACGAGGTGATCGCGGCGCAGCGCGCGTTGGTGCAGGTCATCGCCCACCGGTAGCCGGACGAATCCCGCGTGGAGCTGGCCGGTGCGGATCCGGTCGGCCTGCACCGCGGAGGGCAGGTCCTCCAGGCCGACCTCGACGTCCGGGTACGACTGCCGGAACGCCGCGACCGCCCGCGGTGCGATGTCGATCGCGGACAGCCCGAATCCGAGTGCGAGGCTGCCGTGCTCGCCCCGGGACAGGCGGTGCGCGCGGTGCGTGAAGTCGTCGACCGCGGCGACCACGTCGCGGGCCTGCGGCAGCAGCGCCTCGCCGAAGTCGGTGAGCGAGGCGCCGTGCCTGCCGCGGGTGAACAGGGTGCCGCCCAGCTCGCGTTCGAGTGCCTGGATCTGCTTGGTCAGCGCCGGCTGGGTGATGGAGAGGCTGCGCGCGGCCGGTCCGAAACCGCGGTTGTCGGCGATCGTGACGAAGGCCCGCAGTCGAGCATGCATTCCGTCAGGTTATGCGAGAACGCCAAAGATTCATTGGACGTATGGATTTCGTTCGGTTGTGATGGCGCTATGGCAGACGTCCTGAAGGTCGCGGCGGTGCAGTTCGAGCACCGCGCAGACGACAAGCAGCACAACCTGGGGCGAGTGGCGCACTTCGCGGGCCGGGCCGCGGCGGCGGGCGCTCGGCTCGTGGTGTGCCCGGAGATGTGCGTGATCGGGTACTGGCATCTGCGCCGGCACGACGTGGCGGCGTTGCGCGCGTTGGCCGAGCCCGTGGACGGGCCGTCGGTGAGCGCGGTGCGTTCGCTCGCCCAGCAGCACGGCATCGGGGTGGGCGTCGGATTCCTGGAGAGCGACGGCGGAAGGTTGTTCAACTCCTACGCCGTGTGCCTGCCCGACGGGAGCGTGCACGTGCACCGCAAGCTGCACGCGTTCGAGCACGAGGCGATCAGCAGCGGCGACGGCTACACGGTCTTCGACACCCCGTGGGGTGTGCGGATGGCGGTTCTGATCTGCTGGGACAACAACCTCGTCGAGAACGTCCGCGCCTGCGCGCTGGCCGGTGCGCAGGTCCTGATCGCGCCGCACCAGACCGGCGGGACCGCCTCCCGCAGCCCGCACGGCATGCGTCCGGTCCCCGTGGAGCTCTGGCGGAACCGGCACGCCGACCCCGCAGCGATCGAACGCGAGTTCCGCGGTCCCAACGGGCGTGGCTGGCTGATGCGCTGGTTGCCGTCGCGCGCCCACGACAACGGCCTGTTCGTGGTCTTCAGCAACGGAGTCGGCCGGGACGACGACGAGGTCCGCACCGGCAACGCCATGGTGCTCGACCCCTACGGGCGGATCCTCGCCGAGACCTGGGCGGCCGCCGACGAGGTGGTGCTGGCCGATCTCGACCTCGACCTGATTCCGCTGGCCACGGGCCGGCGATGGCTGGCCGGTCGCCGCCCGGAGCTCTACGACGTCCTCGTCAGGCGCTCCGGCGCCGAACGCGACCCGCGCACCGCCCGGTTCGCCACCGAACCGGTCGACATCTGAAACCGCGGTCGCTCGCCCCAGCAGGGCGTGGGCTACGGCGTAGCCGGCGCGAAGTCGGCCGCTCCGGCGCTACGGTGACGGCATGGGTGATCGGATTCCGGCGTCCGAGCCGGTCGGGCTGGGTGACGTCGTCGCGGGATTGCGCGCCGACGGCGTGGAACTGGTCGAGTTGTCCTTTGTGGACAACGCGGGGAACGTGCGGGTGAAGGGCGTGCCGCTGGACCGGCTGCCCGCGGCGGCGCGGTTCGGGGTCGGGGCCTCGCCCTGCTTCGAGACGTTCACCTTCGACGACGTGATGCTGCGCGGGCGGTACCTGGGCGGCCCGGACGGCGATCTGCGCCTGGTGCCCGACCTGGACCGGTTGGTCCGGCTGGCGGCGATGCCGGGCTGGGCCTGGGCGCCCGCCGACAAGTACACCCAGGACGGCGGCCGCTTCGTCGGCTGCCAGCGGGATTTCGCCGCGCGGCAGGTCCGGGCGGCAGCCGACGACGGCCTGACGGCCTTCGCGGCTTTCGAACACGAATGGGCTCTGGGGCGAGCTGACAGCGAGGAGTTCGTCCCGGCCTTCGGCGGCCCCGGCTACGGCCAGATGCGCCTGGAGGCCACCGCCGAGTACGCGCGAGAGCTCGTCGCAGCCCTGCGCGCCCAGGGTCTGGAGGTCCAGCAGTTCCACCCCGAGTACGCACTCGGCCAGGTGGAGCTGTCGGTGGCCGCGGTCGGTCCGGTGGCCGCGGCCGACGACGCGGTGCTGGTCCGGCACACCGTGCGCGCGCTGTCGGGACGCCACGGCTGGCGCGCGAGCTTCGCCCCGTGCCTGGTGCCCGGCGGCGCCGGTTCCGGTGGTCACCTGCACCTGTCGGTGCGCGATGCGGACGGGAACCTGTTCGCCGGCGGCAGCGGCCCGCACGGGCTGCGCCCGGCGGGGGAGTCGTTCCTGGCCGGTGTGCTGCGAGAGCTCCCCGCACTGGTGGCCATCGGTGCGGGCAACCCGGCGAGCTTCCTGCGCCTGGAGCCCTCCCGCTGGGCCGGTGTGTGGCAGGTGTGGGGCCGGGAGGCGCGCGAGGCGGCGTTGCGGCTTGTCACCGGGACGACCGGCACGCAGCAGTGGGCGGCCAACGTCGAGGTGAAGTGCTTCGACGGCACCGCGAACCCCTACCTCGCGGTCGGCGCGGTGCTCGCGGCCGGGCTGGCCGGTGCGCGCGAAGGGCTCCAGCTGCCCGCGGAGGTCACCGGCGATCCGGCGGTGCTGGACGAGCGCGACCGGGTGGCGGCCGGAATCCACCGGCTGCCCACGAACGCCGCGGCGGCCGCCGACGCGCTGGCGGGATCGGCGGTGCTGGCCGAGGCGATGGGCCCGGAGCTGCACGACGCGATGCTCACCGTCCGCCGCGCCGAGGCCGAGCGCTACGCCGACGCCGGCCCGGAGGAGATCGTCGCCGCCACCCGCTGGCGCTGGTGAGCGCTCATCCCGCGGTGAGCTCGAACGCCCGGGCCAGGCGCAGCAGCGTCGATTCGGCGTGGTGGGCACCGATGAGCTGCACTCCCACGGGGAGGCCGTCGCCGGTCAGCCCGGCCGGGACGGAGATCGCCGGAAGTCCGACCACGCTGGCGCCGAAGGTGTAGCGGGAGAAGGTCGGAAACGGGTCGACCGCGCTCCCGTTGTGCTCCATCCGGCCGCTCTGCGCCAGCGGGATCGCCGGTGACGGGGTGGTGGGCGAGAGCAGCACGTCCACATCGGACAGCGCGGTCAGGTATCCGCGGCGGATGGCGGGCACGGTCTCGCCGACCGCGGTCAGGTACGCGTGGGCGGGGACGGGCGAGGCGTTCGGGCCGACCTGGCTGCCGAGCAGCGCGGCGACGTCGGCGCCGAAGCTGCCCAGCCGTTCCTCGACCGAGCCGAGCCCGCGTTCGCGGAACAGCTCCGCCACCAGGACGACCGACTCCGGGGAGACGATCAGGAATCCGGTCTCGCTGCCGATCTCGGCGTGCTCGACGGTGACCTCCCGCAGCTCGGCACCCGCATCGGCGAACCGCTGGGCGGCTGCCCGGTGCAGCCGCTCGACCTCCGGGTGGTTGTCCGCCCAGTAGTCGCCGACCGGGACACCGATGCGGACACCGCGCAGCGCTGCGGGATCGGTGGGCAGTTCGCCCGGCGGCACCGTCTCGCCACCGGTGAGGACGTGCATCATCAGCGCGGCATCGGTGACGTCCCGGGTGATCGGCCCGGCGACGTCGAAACCCGCGGACACCCGCAGAACACCCTCCAGCGGCAACCGGCCGTGGGTCGGCTTCAGCCCGACCGCGCCGCAGACCGCCGCTGGGATGCGCACGGAGCCGCCGGTGTCGGTGCCCATGGCGGCGGGCACGATGCGGGCGGCGACCGCCGCGCCGGAACCACCGCTGGAACCACCGGCGCTGCGCGTCGGGTCGTGCGGGTTGCGCACCGGGCCGAAGTGCGGGTTGTCCGAGGTGATCCCGAAGCTGCACTCGTGCATGTTGGTCTTGCCGAGCACGATCGCACCGGCGTCGGTCAAGCGCTGCACCACCGCGGCGTCGGTGTCCGGGATCCAGTCCCGCAGCACGGCCATGCCGCCGGTGGTCCTGATGCCCGAGGTGGTGTAGTTGTCCTTGACGCTGACCGGAACCCCGTGCAGCGGGCCGACCGGACCGCGCTCGGCGAGCTGCCGGTCGAGTTCCCCGGCGCGTTCGGCGGCGTTCTCGGCGACGGTGATGTGGGTGTTCAGGTCGTCGAGAGCCGCCGCCTGCGCGAGGCAGGCCGACACCAGCTCCCGGCTGGACAACTCGCCGCCGCGGACCCGAGCCGCGATCGCGGTGACCCCGCCGCCGATCAGGTCGGCGTGCTCCGAAGCTGCTGACATGCGTCGACTCCCGATCGTCCGGTGTGGATCCGCGTTGGCCGCCGGAGTATCGCCCGCGGCGGCAGCGATCGAAAGACCCACCGGCTAAGGGTTCTACGTATCCGGCGGCGGGTCGGAACCGCGCACGTATGCTCGTGGGTGGCCGGTGAAGGGACGGACGCGATGCCTGAGGTGACCAATCCGCCTGCCCGGAACACGCGTCCGCGCAACCGGCGCGCGCTGATCACCGCGGCCGCCGCGGACCTGTTCTACCGCCAGGGCTACGCGCGGGTGGGCATGAGCGACATCGCCGAGGCCGTCGGCGTCGGCTCCTCGGCCCTGTACCGGCACTTCGCCGGGAAGCAGCAGCTGCTGACCCGGGTGGTGCTCGACGAGCTGCGCCCGTTCAGCGAGATCACCGCCGAGGTCACCGACCTGGACCAAGTGGTGGAGCGGCTCGCCGCGGCCGCGCTGGAGCACCGCCAGCTGGGCGTGCTCTGGCAGCGCGAGGCCCGGCAGCTGCCCGAGGAGCAGCGCGACGCGCTGCGCAAGGAGCTGCGCGAGGTCGCCAGCGGCCTGGCCGAGGTCGCCCGCGCCTTCCGGCCGGAGCTGACCGGGCAGGACGCCCGGTTCCGCGCCTGGTGCACCTTCAGCGTGCTGACCAGCCCGTCCTACCACCAGGTCGACCTGCCGAGGCGGGAGTTCGAGCAGCTGCTGCGGGCGATGGTGGTGGTCATCGGCGAGCAGTCCCCGCACCGGTTCGCCGAGCGCCGCGACGACTCCGAGCAGCGCTCGGCGCTGTTCGCCGGCCGCGCCTCCCGGCGCCGGCTGCTGCTGGCCGCCGCGATGCGGCTGTTCTCCGACGCCGGCTACACCAAGGTGACCACCGAGGACGTCGGCGCGGCGGCCGGGATCGCCGGGCCGAGCCTCTACAACTACTTCGCCAGCAAGCAGGAGCTGCTCGGCACCGTGATCACCCGCGGCAACGCGTGGCTGGAGGTCGAGCTCGAGCGCACCCTGGCCAGCACCCCGGCCGCCGCCGACGCGCTGCGCGAGCTGCTGCGCTCCTACATCACCTTCGCCTTCGACCACGGGCGCTTCATCGACATCCTGGTCAGCGAGGTCAACCACCTGCCGGACGCCGAGCGGCACCGGGCCCGGCAGACCCAGCACGCCTACGTCGCCGAGTGGGTCGGGCTGCTGTGCGAGGCGCGGCCCGAGCTGGACCAGGTGCGCTCCCGGATCCTGGTGCAGGCGGCGCTGACGGTGGCCAACGACATGGCGCGCACCGGCGCGGTCCGCGACGTGGAGGCGCTGCTGGCCGTCGGAGCGGCCCTGATGCTGGATACCCCGATCGGCTGAGTGCGCTCGGACACAGCGTGAGCCTTGACTACCGGCCATTCACTTAACCGGCGAATCCGCAGGTTGTTGCCGGTAGGTGTGAGCTATTCGCTGGTCACTTCCGCATTGACGCGAGGCTGGCCGCCGAACTAATCTCCGCAAGAATCAGTGCTGCGTTCGCCGTGATCGCGGGCGGATACTGAGGTCGGAGCAGGTAACGAGGACGGGTTGGTTGCATGAGCAGCGCGACGGAGCCGGTCGGTCAGCCGCCGGCGGACGTGCCGGACATCCACACGACCGCGGGCAAGCTGGCGGATCTGTACCGGCGCAACGACGAGGCGGTGCACGCCGGCTCGGAGCGCGCGGTGGCCAAGCAGCACGCCAAGGGCAAGTACACCGCCCGCGAGCGGATCGACCTGCTGCTGGACCCGGGCTCGTTCGTGGAGCTCGACGAGCACGCCCGGCACCGCTCCACCAACTTCGGCCTGGACTCCAACCGCCCCTACGGCGACGGCGTGGTGACCGGCTACGGCACCGTCGACGGCCGCAAGGTGTGCGTGTTCTCCCAGGACTTCACCGTCTTCGGCGGCTCGCTGGGCGAGG
The DNA here is from genome assembly GCF_003635025.1 of Saccharopolyspora antimicrobica. Classification (GTDB taxonomy): domain Bacteria; phylum Actinomycetota; class Actinomycetes; order Mycobacteriales; family Pseudonocardiaceae; genus Saccharopolyspora; species Saccharopolyspora antimicrobica. Next base: position 6,188,645 of record NZ_RBXX01000002.1, read on the forward strand.
TCTTCGGCGAGAAGATCGTCAAGGTGATGGACCTGGCGCTCAAGACCGGGTGCCCGCTGATCGGCATCAACGACTCCGGCGGCGCGCGGATCCAGGAGGGCGTCGCGGCGCTGGGCCTCTACGCCGAGATCTTCAAGCGCAACACCCACGCCTCCGGCGTGATCCCGCAGATCTCGCTGATCATGGGCCCGTGCGCGGGCGGCGCGGTGTACTCGCCCGCGATCACCGACTTCACCGTGATGGTCGACCAGACCTCGCACATGTTCATCACCGGCCCGGACGTGATCAAGACGGTCACCGGTGAGGACGTCACCTTCGAGGACCTCGGCGGCGCCCGCACGCACAACTCCCGCTCGGGCAACGCGCACTACCTGGCCGCCGACGAGGACGACGCGATCGGCTACGTCAAGGAACTGCTGTCGTTCCTGCCGAGCAACAACCTCGCCGAGGCGCCGGTCTTCGACGCCGACATCGCCGAGGGCGCGATCGCCGACTCGATCACCGACCTCGACCGCGAGCTGGACACCCTGGTCCCGGACTCGCCGAACCAGCCCTACGACATGCTCCAGGTCATCTCCCGCGTCGTCGACGACGAGGACTTCCTGGAGACCGGTGCGCTGTTCGCGCCGAACATCATCACCGGCTTCGGGCGCATCGAGGGCCGCCCGGTGGGCGTGGTGGCCAACCAGCCCACCCAGTTCGCGGGCACCCTGGACATCGACGCCAGCGAGAAGGCCGCCCGGTTCGTGCGGACCTGCGACGCGTTCAACATCCCGGTGCTGACCTTCGTCGACGTGCCGGGCTTCCTGCCGGGCACCGACCAGGAGTGGAACGGCATCATCCGCCGCGGCGCGAAGCTGCTCTACGCCTACGCCGAGGCGACGGTCCCGCTGGTCACCGTGATCACCCGCAAGGCCTACGGCGGTGCCTACGACGTGATGGGCTCCAAGCACCTGGGCGCGGACATCAACCTGGCCTGGCCGACCGCGCAGATCGCGGTGATGGGCGCGCAGGGCGCGGTCAACATCCTCTACCGCCGCCAGCTGGCGGAGGCCGCGGACAACGGCGAGGACGTCGAAGCGGTGCGGGCGCGGCTGCAGCAGGAGTACGAGGACACCCTGTGCAACCCCTACGTCGCAGCCGAGCGCGGCTACGTCGACTCGGTGATCCCGCCGTCGTTCACCCGCGGCTACGTGGCGCGGTCGCTGCGGATGCTGCGCGACAAGCGGGAGAGCCTGCCCGCCAAGAAGCACGGCAACATCCCGCTGTGACGGCTGCCGGAGGAGGAGCGCAATGAGCCACGACGCGGACGCGGTGCCGGAGCGGCCGGTGCTGCGCATCGTGCGCGGTGATCCCGACGAGGTCGAGCTCGCCGCGCTGACCGCCGCGCTGACCGGGCTGGCCGCGGCCAAGGCGGCCTCGGCCGAGCCGCAGCCCGAGCCGATGTCGCGGTGGGGCGATCCCGCCGCGGCGGTCCGCCACCCCGCCGGGCGGCGGCCGCTGCGCCCCGGTCCGCACGCTTGGCGCGCTTCGGCGCTGCCGGGCTGAAGGCCTGTCGGGCGGACTCGTTTTGCGTAGCGGTGCCGGTAGCGGAACCTCAGCGCCCGCCTGGACTGCGGGCGCCCAGCCTGATGTATGCCCAATACACGGCGGCTGGGCCGTCCTCGCCAGGCGAACGCTGAGAACCCGCGGCGGTGCAAGCGCCGAGGGTGGGCTGAACGCCTTCGGCGTTTCAAAGACAAAGACAGGCTCTGACGTGTTCAGACAAGGTTTCGCCAGTCGTCCGGCGTCGCGCCGGGAGTTGAGGAGTTGGCCACTGTGGACGTGACGCCGATCAGCAAGGTCCTGATCGCCAACCGCGGTGAGATCGCGGTGCGGGTGATCCGCGCCTGCAAGGACGAGGGCATCGCCTCGGTCGCGGTGTACGCCGAGCCGGACGCGGACGCGCTGTTCGTGCGGCTGGCCGACGAGGCCTTCGCGCTGGGCGGGTCGACGCCCGGCGAGTCGTACCTGAACATCGACAAGATCATCGACGTGGCCAAGCGCGCCGAGGCCGACGCGGTGCACCCCGGCTACGGGTTCCTGTCGGAGAACGCCGACTTCGCCCAGGCGGTGCTGGACGCGGGCCTGATCTGGATCGGCCCGTCGCCGCAGGCGATCCGCGACCTCGGCGACAAGGTCACCGCCCGGCACATCGCCACCAGGGCCGGTGCGCCGCTGGTGCCCGGCACCAAGGATCCGGTGTCCGGCGCCGACGAGGTGGTGGCCTTCGCCGAGGAGCACGGCCTGCCGGTGGCCATCAAGGCCGCGTTCGGCGGTGGCGGCCGCGGCCTGAAGGTCGCCCGGACCATCGAGGAGATCCCCGAGCTCTACGCCTCGGCGGTGCGCGAGGCCGAGACCGCCTTCGGGCGCGGCGAGTGCTTCGTGGAGCGGTACCTGGACCGCCCGCGGCACGTGGAGGCCCAGGTGCTGGCCGACCAGCACGGCAACGTGGTCGTCGTCGGCACCCGCGACTGCTCGTTGCAGCGCCGCCACCAGAAGCTGGTCGAGGAGGCCCCGGCGCCGTTCCTCAGCGACGAGCAGCACCGCACCATCCACGAGGCGGCCCGCGCGATCTGCGCCGAGGCCGGCTACTACGGCGCGGGCACCGTGGAGTTCCTGGTCGGCATGGACGGGACGATCTCGTTCCTGGAGGTCAACACCCGGCTGCAGGTCGAGCACCCGGTGTCGGAGGAGACCACCGGCATCGACCTGGTGCGCGGCCAGTTCCGCATCGCCGAGGGAGCGAAGCTCGAGCACACCGAGGACCCGAAGCCGCGCGGCCACTCCATCGAGTTCCGCATCAACGGCGAGGACGCGGGCCGCGGCTTCCTGCCCGCGCCCGGCACCGTGACCCGCTTCGTCGCGCCGCACGGCCCGGGCGTGCGGGTGGACGCGGGCGTGGAGTCCGGCAGCGTGATCGGCGGGCAGTTCGACTCGCTGCTGGCCAAGGTGATCGTGACCGGTGCGGACCGGCAGCAGGCGCTGGAGCGCTCCCGCCGCGTCCTGGACGAGATGGTGGTGGAGGGCATGGCCACGGTCCTGCCGTTCCACCGCGCGATCGTGCGCGACCCGGCGTTCACCGGCACCGACGGCTTCACCGTGCACACCCGCTGGATCGAGACCGAGTTCGACAACACCATCGAGCCGTTCACCGGTGGCGCCGAGGCCGCGGAGCCGGAGGCGCGCCAGAGCATCACCGTCGAGGTCGGCGGTCGCCGCCTCGAAGTGACGCTGCCCGCGGAGCTGGCGGTCTCCGGCGCTGCCCCGGCGTCGAAGGCCAAGCCGCGCAAGCGTTCCGCGAGCAAGGCCGGAGCGGCGGTCTCCGGTGACGCGGTGACCGCGCCGATGCAGGGCACCATCGTCAAGGTGTCGGTGACCGACGGCCAGCAGGTCGAAGCCGGCGAGCAGATCGCGGTCCTGGAAGCGATGAAGATGGAGAACCCGGTGACGGCCCACAAGGCGGGCACGGTCACGGGCCTGTCGGCCCAGCCGGGCGACTCGGTCTCCCAGGGCACCACCCTCTGCGAGCTCAAGGACTGACCGCGATTCGGCCCCGCCCGGAGTGCCGGGCGGGGCCGAAGTGCGTCTGCCCGACGAGCGGCGCTCACACGGGCGTGGTGAGGCGGGCTGGTGCGGGAGCCCAGGCGAGGGCGAAGGCCAGCGCCATCAGAAGCGCGGCGGCCACGGTGAGGTACGGGACACCGGCGGTGCTGATCGCGGTGCACGGCGGGTTCGCTGCTCGTAGTAGCGGATCGAGCGCCGACTGGCTCCCGTGCGCTCGGAAAGCTCCCCGATCTGCATACCCGTCCTCCGTGTGCGTTTCGGGGTGCTGCGACGCCCCAAAGCACTCACGGTATCTCCCGCATCCGCTCGCGGGGATCGTCGCCCCGCTTCCCGCTCGTGCTGGTGTGATCGGGCTATTTCCTCCCGCGGACGCTGCTCGGTCGAGATGGGCCGGGCGGAGTCTGCGTAGCGTTGATCACGGGCTGGTGCGGTGGCGTCGGCCCCGATTCGTGATCTGGCGGAACGCAGCGAGGAGAACGTCGATGCCCAACTCGCACCTGAACCGGCGGACCCTGCTGCTGGGTACCGCGAGCACCGTCGGACTGGCGGCCGCACTGCCCGGACTCACCTGGTCGCGCGGGCTTTCGCGGCAGCAGGAGTACCCGCCGAACTGGCCGGGCATGAAGCCCTACGGCGCCGCGGACACCCGGAAGGACCTGTGGCCGCGGGCGGACAACTCCCGCGTTCTCGCACTCGAACTCCGCCCCCGCGACGAGGAACTCGGGCGGGTCTGGATTCGCGACACCTACGTCAACTGCTTCGTCGTCGACGGCAAGCCGTGCTACGTCGCCACGGGAACCACCCGCGCTGCCGGTCTCGAAGGCGCGGCGCCGTGGAACGACGGCATCTTCGTCTGGATCGCTGAATCCGTGGACGGGCCGTGGAAGCTGGTGGACACCACCGGTGTCCGGCCCGGTGCGGAGAAGGGCAAGGTCTGGTCACCGGAGTTCGCCGGTGAGAACGAGCCCGGGCGCACCGTCGTCGCCCCGTGGCAGGAGTACTGGCGCGACCAGGAGTACGGCAAGCGGGGCAACGTGTGGGCGCCGGAGGTGCACCACTTCCGCGGTGCCTGGTACATCGTCGCGTGCATGGGCGATCACTCCAGGAAGGTCGGCTCGTTCATGCTCAAGAGCGAGGGCGGCGTCGAGGGCCCGTACCGGGTCGTGGAGGGCAACCTGGACAAGCCGTTCGGCGATCTGGCGCCCGGCGGGCCGGAGTGGATCGACCCGGCGGTCTACCACCACATCGACGGTGGCCTCTACACCGAAGGCGGCAAGGCGTGGCTCGTGCTGCACAACCACCTGTACTCGGAATTCCGGGACGACATGGAGGACATCGTGCAGCGGACGGACCTCCCGCGGTTCGAGCAGGCACCCTACTCGCCGGAGCCGTACCTCGAAGGCGCCCACGTGCTCAAGCACGAAGGCAAGTACTACCTGGTGCACGCCGCCTGGAACCGGAAGTCCAAGAATCCCGACGGCAGCACGCGGCACGCCTACAACACGCCCGAGGGCGAGCGGTACCAGTACGACGCGATCATCGCGGTCGCGGACAAGTTCGAAGGCCCGTACTCGAAGCGCTGGACCGCCGGTGTCGGAGCCGGTCACAACAACCTCTTCGTGGACGCCGAAGGACAGCTGTGGGCGACGTTCTTCCGGAACCCGGTCGCCGGTCACTGGGCGGACCCGGCGCGGAAGGACGACGCCGCGGTGGCCGGCGTGGTCCGGATGGAGTGGACCGGCCCGGAGGGCAACCGGATCTACGTCCAGCGCAGGCGGGGATGACCTCGCGAAGCGCCCGGGAAAATGCGGTGACGGGCTCGCGCAGGTGCAGCCGGTCGGGGACGACGCGGAACGCGCCTACCCGGACAGGTTGGCCGCGATCCCGGGCTATCTCGCGGTCGCCGCCGAGCGGCACCGGGCGGGTGCGGCGGCTGGTCGACTTCCGCTGGCCTACCTGGGACGTGCCGCTGTGGCGAGCCTCGATCGGTACCTCGCGGACCCGGACCCGCTCCGTGCGCCCACGCTGAACGGGTCGCGCGTCGCTGAACGCGAGCGCCTCCTGGACGGCGTGGTCGGCAAGGCGTTCGCGCGCTATCGCGAGGTGATCGACACCGAGCTGGTGCCGTGCGGGAGGCCGGATGAGCAGCCGGATTTGTGCTGGTTGCCCGAGGGTGGGGCGGTGTACGAGGCGCTGTCCCGCGTGCACACGACCACCGAACGCACGCCGGACGACCTGCACCGGACGGGTTTGGCCCTCATCGAGGAACTAGCGGCGGAGTACGTCGAGATCGGCTCGCGGGTCTTCGGCGCCACGACCGCCGACGAGGTGCGGGAACGGCTCCGCGCGGACCCGGCGCTGCGGTGGGAGAGCCCGGAGGAGGTGCTGAGCACGGCGCGCGAGACCGTCGAGCGCGCGGAGCGGGCGGCGGCGGGCTGGTTCCGGCGGGTTCCGGCCGGACGTTGCGCTGTGCAGCCCGTTCCCGACAACGAGGCGCCCAGCGTGTCCGCCTACTACAACCGACCCGCGCTGGACGGCTCGCGGCCGGGAACCTACTTCGCCAACACCTACCGGGCCGAGGAGCGCGAGAAGTCGCAGGCGGTCGACATGCTCTCGCACACACCGATGTCCGAAGTGGACGTCCACGTCGAGGTCGACCGCTACGTCGAGTGGCCGGGCCAGGCGCTGTCGTACATGGTGGGGCGCCTGGAGATCCAGCGCCTGCGAGCCGGTGCGGAGCGCGAACTCGGCACCGCCTTCGACCTCGCGGCCTTCCACGACCTCGTGCTCACCAACGGCCCGCTGCCGTTGACGGTGCTGGCCGGGGTCGTCGAGAACTGGGCCGACCGATCAGTCGCAGCACCTCGCGGGCAGCGTCGGCAGGGTGAGCAGTGACGGGTGCTCCGGTGAGGTGTGGATGGTCAGCGGGGACAGGGCGGCAGGCAGGTCACGCACCGTGGGGAGCAGGTGCGGGACGTCGTAGGCCTGGACGGCGATGCGCAGCTTGTGGCCGGGCGGGATCACCGCGCCGGTGGGGAAGACCTCGACGTCGATCGGCGCGATCTCGCCTGGCCGCAGCAGGTTCTGGGCATCCTTGGTGAACGGGTGGTACGGCTGGATCAGCTGGCCGTCGAGGTAGCGGGAGCGGGATTCGTCCAGCGCCCGGTGCGACAGGACCTGCCAGCCGCCGGTGAGGCGGTCGACCTCGCCCGTCGGGGACACCGACGACACCGACACCGACAGCATCCCGTTGCCGGTCGGCGTCGAGACGTTCAGGTGTGCGTTGATGGGGCCGCGCATCCGGAGCGGCTCCGCCACGGGTTCGGTCTCGAAAACCGTGCCGGACAGGTCGTTCCAGCGGTTGTCCTCGCACAGCTTCCCGAGCCCGGCCGCGTTCGGCAGTCCCGCGGTCCACTGGTTGGCCGAACGCGTGCACAGCCCGGAGACCGGGACCGGAGCGACGATGCTGCGTCCCGGCTCGGCATCCTCGGCGACGAGTTCGCCCGGAGCGCCGGGGAACGAAGTGCCGGAGAGCTGGAAGGTGGTCGCGCGCTGCTCGTCGAGCCAGTCCTGCGCGCGGTGCCACTCGCCGGAGCCGATCTCGTGCCAGGTCAGCGGAGGGATGTCCGAATCCAGCGCCGGGTCGGGCACACCGCGCACGTGGTGGTCGAACCAGCGCAGCTGGAGCTCCTGCAGCGAACCGTGCCCGGCGTCCTCGACGCCCTCACCGGTGCTGGCCTGCAGGTGGTCCCACGGGCCGAAGATCATCTTGGTGGGCACGCCGCGTTCGCGGAGCCGGTCGAACAGCATCGGAGTGCCGCGCTGGAACAGGTCGTACTCGCCGCCGACGAGGAAGGTCGGCACGTCGATCCGGTCGACGACGTTGATCGGCGAGCGCTCGGCGTAGAAGGGGCCGTCGAAGGCCGAATCCAGCCCCAGCGTCGCCGAAAGCAGCAGCGGCGCGGTGAACCCGGTGGCGCCCTGCACCCGCGAGAGGTACATCTGCAGCGCGTTGTCCGGCTCGGCAGGTCCGTAGGCGGGCGGGATCAGCCCGGTCCCGGTGACCAGCCCCAGCCACAGCGGGATGAACCCGACGTCGAGCGCCCCACCGGAGGCGACCACATCGCGATAGGTGTCGGCGGCCGGGACCTGCGGGAAGATGGCCTTGAGCCCGGCGGGCCGGTTGGCGGCGGCGAACAGCTGGCTGATGCCCATGTACGAAGGCCCGTGCATCCCGACCGAACCGCTGCTCCACGGCCGTTCCGAGGAGGCGGCCCACTCGACGACCTCCCCGGCGTCGGTGTTCTCCCGCTCGCTGAACGCCGCCCACGAACCACCGGAACTGCCGGTACCGCGCGCATCGACGGTGACCTGCACGTACCCGCGCTTGACGAAGTAACCGGAATCGCCCATCACACCGGCTCCGGGCCCGTTCAACACGGTCTTGTTGTAAGCGGTGATGGTCACGAGCACGGGAAACCGGCCCTCGACCGGATTCCCGTCGGCATCGGCCGGCCGTTGGACGTCCCCGCGCAGCACGATCCCGTCGGACATCGGAATGGCAACGTCGGTCTCGGTGGCGACCCCGGGGTGCTCCTCGCCGCGAGCGCTCCACCCGCCCTGCCCGGAAGCCGCGGTCACCCCCGCGAAAACGGTAGCGAGAGCGAGCAAAAGAGCCAACCAGCAGCGCCGCATGATGACCTCCCAGCACATCGGGGAGATCAACGATCAAAACGCCCCAGGGTTACGCGAACCGCCCCGCGATCGCCGGTCGTCGGTTGCTCATCACCCGCGAGCGTCGGCAGCTGTGCTGGAGGGCGACGGCTGTGTTTTAGCCCGAGCGCGCGATAGGACTCGCGGCCTGGTCAGTCCTGGACTCGGTGATCAACCAGCTCGGGTGGAATGTGATCGGGGTGGCGCCGTGGGCGGGTTTTCGTTTTTCGCTTGACTTGCGACCGCGGGTGACGGGACAGTTACCCGCTGGCTTGATCACGGGGGTGGGTGGGCCGGATGGCTGGTGGTGACGGTTTAGCCGGGCGTTCTGGGGTGGTCGAGGACTTCGTCGGCTCGTGCGTGCGGCGGGAAGCGGGGGCGGGCCGGGGTGCGGAGCTGCCCGTTGTCGTGCTGACCGGGCCTCGGGGGAGCGGGAAGACCGCGGCGCTGGCCGACATTCTGGAGCGGTGCCGGGACCGGGTGCCCTACGGGCATTCCGACCTGGATCGGGTCGCCAAGCCGCCGCGGACGATCATCACCCAGCTGGCCTTCAACCTCAGCCGCAAGTTCGAGGGACAGCCGCGCATCCAATTCCGCCAGCTGTGGTTGTGCACGCTGGTCGAAGGCGCGGAGCTGAACGCGGAGAACCGGGAGAAGGCGCGGGCGCAGGTGCGCCAGGCGCTGGCGGCCGATGCGGAGTTCTCCGCGCGCACGCACAGCGTCGTCAGCGACGTCGCGGACAAGGCCGCGCAGGCCGGGGTGATTCCGTGGTGGTCGTCGCTGGCCGCCAGCACCCTGCTGCACGGCGTTGAGGCGCTGCGCTGGCGGAACTGGCTGCGTCGGGCGGCCAAACTCCGCGATGCGACTCCGCAGCGCTCGCCGAACCTGCAGGACGTGCTGGTCGACATCGGGGTCGCCGACGACGATGTGATGGACGAGGTGTTCTGCGCGGCGTTCCTCGCCGACCTGCGGGAGGCCTACCGGGGACGAGGTGCCGGGCGGCGAAAGGCCAACTGCGTGGCGCTGCTGGACAACGTCGACTCGCCCGGTGGTGTGCGACTGCTCGACTTGCTGCTCGACATCCGCCAGCGGCACCGGCAGGAGCCCGATCCGCTGGTGGTGGTCGCCACCAGCAGGCAGTGGCGGCTGAAGTGGGGACCGCAGGGCAGCGCGCGGACCCCGGAGCAGACCGGGCTCGACGACTGGGCGCGGAATCGGGAGGCGGACCTCGGGCCGAACTCGTGGTGGTACCCGGTCGAACTGCGCGATCTGACGCCCGCCGAGGCGGTCGAAGTCGGCCGGTTCGGCGGTGGTACCGCACCTTTCGTGCACGGGCTGACCCGCGGCCACCCGTGGGGGACGCGGGAGATCCGCTCCGTGCTCGGGGAGCAGGCCCCGGGCCCGGCGATGCGGGCGTTCCTGGAGCACCGCGGCTCCGACGAGATCTCGTTCGCCGAGCGGGCGCGCGACTACCTGCTGCAGGACTTCGATCCGGTGCAACGGGAAGTGCTGGTCGGGCTGTCGGCAGCGCCGAACCTGGAACTGGCGACCAGGGCGGAGGTCCGGGCCGGTCGTGACGACGACGCGGACGTGCTGCACGAGATCCGCAAGCGCCTGTGGTCGGTGCTCGACGGTGAGAACCGGCTCGCGCTGCACCCCTGGCTGCGCCGCCTGCTGCTGCACGAACTGGCCGGGCGTCCCGACGATCACGCGGAGCGCTGGGTCGTCGTGCACGACCGGCACCGGCAGCACCACAAGGAGAGCGGAAACATTCCGCTAGCGCTCTACCACGCGATGGCGCTGCGCGACCTGGGCGCGGTGGTGGCGCACCTGCAGCGGCAGTTCGAGCAGATCAGGACGGAGGCCGACGTGGCGCCGTGGCTGGCGCGGCTGGAACTGATCACCGCCGCCCCCAACAGGTTGCGCACCGACCGGGAACCCCGGGAACAGGTCGATGAACTGGCGCGGTTGGTGCCCCCGGCGGATGCGGACCTGGCGCGGCTGGTGGCGGCGAAGTGGCTGATGTCGGATCCGCTCGGCGATCCGGGACGCACGTTGCGCGGCATCGTGCGCAGCGAGTTCGAACAGCTGGCGCGCCAGGCACGTGCGGGGTTCGTGGTGTTTTTCGGCGAGAGCGAGAAGTACGCCTGACCTGGAGGTAGTCGGTGGCGAACTACGTGGATCGGTCGTGGTGGCGGAAGCACCGGCTGAAGGTGCTCGCCGTGGTGTGCGTGGTGGCGCTGGTGGCCGGGGTGACCGCGTACGTGCAGTGGCAGTCGGAGCGCGCGAAGTCGCAGGCGGAGCTGGCGAAGTGGCACGCGGAGCACTGCGCGGAGGGCATTGCCCGCGTTGAGGGCGGGGAGTGCATCGGCATGACCGACGGTTCCTTCTCGTTCGATCCGGAGCTGGCCGGTGTGCTGGGCAAGATCAAGGCGGAGAACGACCGGGTGCTGGCCGAGTCCAACGGCAACTACGTGAGCATCGCCTACCTGGCTCCGATGACGTTGACCGGCCTGGACACCATCACAAGGGAGTCCACCCGCAACGCACTGCAGGGTGCCTACGTCTCGCAGCTGCGCGCCAACCGGACCGCCGATTGGGACGGCGGCACTCCGATGGTCCGGCTGTTTCCGGCGAACCCGGGCAGCCGGTTCGGCCAGTGGCGGCCGGTGGTGGCGCAGATCGAGCAGGCGCGGAACGGTCCGGACCGGGTGGTCGCGGTGACCGGGCTGGGGCAGAGCCACGAGGGCACCAAGCAGGCGATCGACCGGCTGGCGGCGCTTGGCATCCCGATGGTCGGCGCCACGATCACCGCCGACGTCTTCACCGAGCAGGAGAAGGCCGGTGAGTTCAGCGGACTGCTGCGGGTCGCGCCGTCGAACACCGAGCAAGTGCAGGCGGTGGTGCGGCGGTTGGCGGGCAGCCGGCGGGCGATGCTGGTGCAGGACGAGAACCAGTCCGACCTGCTGGCCAGCAACCTCGCGGCGGCCTTCAACGAGGTCTACCCGGCCAGCACCGGTGGTGAGCTGCTCCGGGCGGAGACCTACAACTCCAAGCTGGACGATGCCACCGGCACCGGGCTGGGCAGCAACGCGAACGCGTTCGCCCCGATGGTCCGCAACATCTGCGTCGCCCAGCCGGACGTGCTGTTCTTCTCCGGGCGCTACCGGGACCTGAAGGGACTGCTGGAGGCGTTGGGCAAGCGGTGGTGCCCGCAACTGGAGATCCGGGTGCTGACCCTGGACAGCGTGGTGGACATCGCGGGCGTCGAGGAGATCCGCGGTGCGCTCTCCCCGAAGACCACGCTGGAGTACACCCACCTGTCCAGCCCGGCGGCGTGGCGGGCGAATCCGCAGGCCTTCGACCCGAACGTGGTCGGCTACTTCCGGGAGACCTACTCCCGCGAGTTCCCGGACAACTCCGCGGGCGACGGGATGGCCGCCACCTCGTTCGACGCGGTCGGGGTGGCGGTCACCGCGATCCGGAGGGCAGGGGGCACCAGCCGCGACGTCTCGCTGGTCACGCCGGAATCGGTCACCTCGCAGTTCCACCGGATGCACGGCGTCGAGGAAGTCGCGGGAGCCAGCGGCTGGCTGTCCTTCGACTGCGTCGGGCACCCGGAGGACAAGGCGGTCTCGGTGTTCACCCTCACGCCCGGGAAGGTGCCTCCGACCTCGGAGATCCTGCCCGAAGTCGTCTCCGCCAGCGGCGATATCCGCACCCCGGATTCCGGTTTCGACGCCTTCCGCCCCACCCAGCGCTGCCGGTGATCGTTCAGCGCGTGGCAGTGACCAGCCATGCTGCGCCGCGCAGCTGAACTCCACTGGAGCCGTGGTACCCGTGCATGGCCTCGGTGAGCGCCGCGCGGGCGGCCGGATCTTCCGCACTGCGGAGCATCGCTCGCACCGGCGCCCACTCGAAGAGGAAGTCGGCCGCGTCCGCCGGATCGGTGCCCCAGAACTGCGGGGCGTCGACGGGTTTCACGGTCACCTCGGCGAACCCGGCACCGCTGAGCACTTCGCGGATGCGGTCCGGGTCTGCCAGCGAGGTCGGGCCGGGGGAGTGCGGGACGGCGGGCTCGGGTGCGCGCAGGTGCTCGGCCATCGCGTCCAGCACCGCGCCCAGGTCGCCGTCGCTCCGCTCGCGCAGGCACACGAACACCAGCCGGCCGCCGGGCCGCAGCGCGCGGCGGACGTTGGCGAACGCGGCGACCGGGTCGGCGAAGAACATCACGCCGAACCTGCTCATCGCCACGTCGAAACCGTGCTCGGTGAACGGGTGCACCTGGGCATCGCCCAGTTCGAAGGACACGTTGCCGATGCCTTCCCGCGATGCTGCTCGCCGAGCCCGGCGCAGCATCGGAGCCGACAAGTCCAGCCCGACGGCCTGTGCCGCGCGTGCGGCGGCCAGCCGGGTCGTCTGCCCGTTGCCGCAGCCGATGTCGAGCACGCGGTCCCGCTCGGTGATGTCCGCGGCGTTGAGCAGCGGATCGTTGAATCCGCTGTTCACGGCGTCGTAGCGGTCCTGGTGCTCGGCCCAGTGGGTGCCCTCCGCGCCGTTCCAGGCGGCCGCTTGCGGTGCGTTCACGGTCATGTTGCCTCCCTCGGTCATCGGATCGCGCTCGTCAGCCAGACGGTTCCGCGCACCTGCACGCCCTGCGGTGTTTCGTGCGGCCGGAATCCGGCGGCCACCTCGCCGCGGATGCGGTCCACAGTGGATCTTTCGACGTCGCGCAGGTTGAACTGGACGGGTGACAGCGAGCAGATGAAGTCCGCCGCGTCGGCCGCGTTCGCGCCCAGGTTCTCGGTGGCCTGCACCTTTTCCACGGCGATGTCCCGGAAACCGGCGGCATCGAGCACTTCGCGGATGCGTTCCGGGGCGGCCAGCGACATCATGCCGGTCGCCGCCGGTGACGGCCGGGTCATGAACTCGGCCAGTGCGGCGGTCGCGCGGGCGTAGTCGCCATCCGGATCGGGTGTGGTCGGGCTGATGAACGCCAGTCGGCCGCCGGGGCGCAGAGCTCGGCGGATGTTGGCGAAGCCGGCGACCGGGTCGGCGAAGAACATCACCCCGCCGCGGCTGATGGCCACGTCGAAACCGGCCTCCGGGAACGGGTGGACCTGCGCGTCGGCCAGCACGAACTCGATGTTCGCGATGCCGGTGGCGTCGGCGCGGGCGCGGGTAACCATCGGGGCGGAGATGTCGACGCCCACGGCGTGCGCCGCCCGCTCGGCCGCCAGCCGGGTGGTGCTCCCAGGGCCGCAGCCGATGTCGAGAACCCGATGGTCTCCGCCGATCCCGGCGGCGGCGAACAGCGGTGCGTTGAAGTCGTCGAGCATTCCGTCGTACCGCTCCGGATTCGACGCCCAGAGCTCGCCTTCCCAGCCGTTCCAGGCCTCTGCCTGCTGGTTGTCGGTCACGGGACTCCCTCCCGAAACTCACTGGAGTCGCTCTCTAGTGTTCGACTCTAGTTATAGACTCCGGTCATGAGTCCGGTCAACAAGCGGGCCGAGAAGGCCAGGCAGACACGTGCGCGGATGCTGCGCGCGGCGGGGGAGCTGTTCGTGGAGCGCGGCTACGGCGCGACGCCGCTGCAGGACATCGCCGACCGGGCCGGAGTGGCGGTGCAGACCATCTACTTCACCTTCCGCAACAAGCGGAACCTGCTGAAGGAGGTCGTGGACACCGCGATCGCGGGCGACGACGAGCCGGTCGCGACGATGGACCGCCCGTGGTTCCGCGACGCGCTGGAGGCCGAGACCGCGGAGGCCCATCTCCGCGCCCACGTCGCGGGCACTCGCCAGGTCCTGCAGCGAGTGGCGGAGATCGTCGAGGTGCTGCGCGTGGCAGCGGCAACGGACCCGGAAGTGGTGGATCTGTGGCCGAAGGGCGAGAACCCGCGCTACACGATCCAGGCGGCGACGGCGAAGTCCTTGGTCGCCAAACCGGGAGCACGGCCCGGCCTGTCCGCGACCGAAGCAGCCGACATCCTGTTCGCCCTGCTCAGCCCGGAGCTCTACCTGCTGCTGGTGCGGGATCGGGAGTGGACTCCCGAACGCTGGGAGCGGTGGGCCCGCGAAACCCTGCACTCCCAGCTCATCCTTTGAACAGGAGCAGGGTGCCTTTCGCCGCCGAAAGGCACCCTGCGCCGGGAATCGTCAGCGGCGGATGAGGCGTTCGAGGGTGTCGAGAGCGACCTGGATGGAGCGCTCGTCGATGTCGAAGAGGGGGTTGTGGTGGGGCGCGGTGTTGCCGCCGCCGACCGTCATGTACGTGGCGATGCCGCCGTTGCGCTGGACTTCGCGGGCGAACAGGCTCGCGTCGTCGCTGCCGCCCATCTGCTTGAAGCCTTCGGTGGTGGTGGCTCCGGGGAGTCCGGCGGCGATCTCGTCGATCGCGTCGACGAGCTCCGCGTCGCAGTCCATCGTGGCCGAACCGCCGGTCTCCACGACGTCGACGGCGACTCCGTGCATTTCGCCGGAGCCGCGCAGAGTGGCCTTGATGCGCTCGGTGAGGGATGCGCTGACATCGGAGTCCGTGGAGCGGGCCTCCAGGGTCATCTGCGCCCAGGACGGCACGATGTTGACGTTGTCGCCGCCGTGCAGCGTGCCCACGTTGATGCGGGTGTCCGCTGTGGAGTAGCGCGGTAGCGCCATCACGTTGAGCAGTGCGCTCGCTGCTGTGACCAGCGCGTTCGAGCCCTGCTCCGGGGCTCCGGCGGCGTGTGCGGCGGTGCCGGTGAAGGTGGCGCGCATCTTGGTGGTGGCCAGCAGGCCCTGGATGCCGCCGCTGACCTGGCCCGCCGGTTCGTCCAGGCCGAGGTGCACGGCGACGAACCGGTCCACCCCTTCGACCGCGCCGGCGGCGAGCATCGACGCCGCGCCGCGCCCGCCTTCTTCAGCCGGTTGGAAGAGGAACCGCGCGGTTCCCGCGAAGTCGTTGTCGGCGACCAGCCGGCTGGCCAGGCCGAGGCCGATCGCGGTGTGCCCGTCGTGCGCGCAGGCGTGCATCGCTCCGTAGTCGCAGCGGAAGCCGTCGGCAGCAGGAGCGTGCTCCGGACTGTCCGACTCGGCCAGCGGCAGCGCGTCCATGTCGAAGCGAAGGCCCCAGGTGGGGCCGGGGCGGTTGCCGCGGACCTCGGCGATCACGGCGGTGCCGAACTCGATCGCGCGCGCGACGTTCTCGGCGTCCGCGCCGGTGCGCACCGCGCGCTCGCCGAAGAGCTCGCGCTGCTCGGCGGTGGGGTAGTCGACGACGGTCTCCGCGCGCATCGCCTCCTGCCCGGTCAGCGGCTCCAGACCCAGTTCGCGCAGGCGCGACACGACGATGCTGGAGGTGCGGATCTCCAGGAACGCCGGTTCGGCGTACCGGTGGAAGTCGCGCCGCAACGCCACGAGCTCGTCGAAGTGCATCATCTCTCCTCTGTGGATGGTTACAGCCGGATGCCCGAACCCGGCCCGACGGGCAGGTCGAAGAAGTAGAACACCGCCAGGATCAGCAGCCACATCGCGAAGAACGGCAGCACGAACACGCTCAGCCGCGCCAGCAGCGTGCCCAGCTGCGTCTCGGGCTGGTACTTCCGGTTCACGCTGAGCAGGATGTAGACGTAGGCGTTGAGCGGGCTGACCGCCTGCGTGGTCGAGTCGCCGATGCGGTAGGCGGCCTGGATGAACGCCGGGTCGTAGCCGAGGATGGTGAAGGCCGGGATCATCACCGGGGCCAGCAGCGACCACAGCGCCGAGCCGGAGGTGATGAACAGGTTCGCCACCGTGGCCAGCAGCACCATCACGATGATCGCCGGGAACCCGGTCAGGTGCGCGGCGCGCAGGCCGTCGGCCGCGCCGATCGCGATCAGCGTGCCCAGGTTCGACCAGGTGAACAGGGCGATGAACTGGGCGGCGACGAAGATGAACACGATGTAGCCCGCCATGTCCTTGACGGTCTCGGTCATCATCCGCGGCACGTCGGCGCGCGTGGCGACGGTGCCCGCGGTCAGGCCGTAGGCGAGCCCGGCCAGCAGGAACGCGACGATGATCAGCGGCACGATGCTGTCCAGGAACGGTGAGGGCACCAGCTCACCGGCCTCGCCGCGCAGGAAGCTGCCCGGCACCAGCCAGCTGCCGAAGGCCACCACCGCGTAGGCGATCAACACCGCGAACGCCCGCCGCACCCCCTTGCGCTGCCGCGCGGTGAGATCCGCGGTCTGCTCGCCCTCGGGGTCGGTCCACGGGCCCAGCCGCGGCTCCAGGACCCGGTCGATCAGGAACCCGCCGACCAGCGGCAGCAGGAGGCCTGCGGTGGCCGCGAAGAAGTAGTTCATCGCGATGTGGGTGTGCACCTCGACGCCGAGCGGGGCGATCTGCACCGCCTTCTCGGTGATGCCCACCAGCAGCCCGTCCAGCGATCCGACCAGGATCCCGCCGCCGTAACCCGTTGCGCCGCAGGCGAAAGCGCCGATGAGGCCGGCGACCGGGTGGCGGCCCGCTGCCTTGAACATCAGCGCGGCCAGCGGCGGGATCACGATGAGCGACGGATCCGACATGACGTGCGCCTGGCACGCCACGAACGCCACCGCGTAGGGCAGCAGCCAGCGCGGAGCACGGCCGAAGACCAGCGTGACCGCGGCCGACAGGAAGCCGGTCCGCTCGGCGAAGCCGACCACCAGCATCATCGCCAGCACGGTGCCCAGCGGCGGGAAGCCGATGAAGTTGTCCACGAAGTTGGTCAGGAACCAGACCAGGCCCTCGGAACTCAGCACCGCGCGCACCGGGACCGGTTCGGCCTTGCCGGGAACGTCGACGGTGACGCCGAAGGCGGCCACCGCGGTGGAGATCACCGCCAGCGCGGCGAGCAGGTAGACGAACAGGAAGAACGGTTCGGGCAGCTTGCCGCCGACCCGCTCGATGCCGGCGAAGACCCGGTCCAACCGGGTCTGCCGGGTACGCGCTGTGTCCATGTGTGCTCCGGGCGAAGTCGTGCTTTCCCGCAGCTCGGCAACCGCGGTTGGCGGAAAGCGTGGACAGCGCACCAGCACCACTGCTTGGATTGCCGGAAATCGTCACATGAGGGTTCGTGCATGCAAGATTCGTCCAGCCTCGACGAGCTCGACCTGTCGCTCGTCAACGCGGTGCAGATCGCCCCGCGCGGTTCCTGGCAGCTCATCGGATCGGTGCTGGGAGTGGATCCGAGCACGGTCGCCCGCCGCTGGCAGCGCATCACCGAACAGGGCCTGGTGTGGGTGACCGCCTACGCGCGGCTCACCGCCCCGACGGCGTTCGTGCTGGGCTGCGTGGAGATCGACTGCCGGCCGAGCGAGCGGGACCGGCTCGCGGTGCTGCTGGCCCGGTTGCCGCAGGTCGTCTCGGTGCACCACGTCGGCAGCGGGCGCGACCTGCTGGTGCTCGTCAACGCGCGGGGTTTGCCCGCGCTGTCGCGGTTCGTGCTCGACGAGCTCAGTCACCACCCCGGAGTGCGGCGGACGAGCGTGCACACCGCGACCACGGTCTTCGGCGAGGGCGTGCAGTGGCGGCTCAACGCGCTGTCACCCGCGCAGCGCGCGCAGTTGGCCGCACATGCGCCTCCGCGCGCGAAGCAGGGCGTGCTGACCGAGGAGGACCGGGACCTGATGGTCGCGCTGAGCACCGACGGGCGGCGGACGGTGGCCGAGCTGGCCGAGCTGACCGGAGCGAGCGTGTCGACCGCGCGGCGGCGGTTGGCCAAGCTGGTGGACCGGGGACTGGTGTCCATCCGCTGCGAGGTCGCGCAGAGCCTCACCGGGTGGCCGGTCTCGGCGATCTTCTGGGCCAACGCGCCCGCCGATGAGCTCTCGGAGATCGGCCGGGCGCTGGCCGATCTCGCGGAGATCCGGTTCTGCGCGGCGGTCACCGGCGAGCACAACCTGATCATGATCGTCTGGCTGCGCTCGCCGGAGGACTGCCAACGCCTGGAGGAACGCCTGGCCGCCCGCCTGCCGTCGCTGTCCCTGGCGGAACGCGCGATCACCCTCCGTCAGCTGAAGCGCCAGACCCGGGTTCTGGACGACCTCGGGCGCAGCACGGAGGTCGTGCCCACCGATCCGTGGGCGGATCTCCGCCTGCCCGCACCGGACGGCGCCGGGTCCGGCTGAGGGGATGACGACGCGGAGCGCATTTCCGGGCGAGGCCTCGGCTTACTGGAACGGGCGCTTGAGCGCCTGGATGCGCACGTTGTGGAGCGATCGCCGCTGGTTCTCGTCGTAGTGGTCGTCCGGTGGCCGCCCTGCCTCCGGGATCTCCCCGCCCGCCGCGTCATCGGCCTCGTGGAAGGCGTGGGCCTCGGCGGCGAATGCGTACGACTCGTAGGCGGCGGCGCTCTCCTTGGCACTGTGCATCAGGCCGGAGACGAGCACCACGAGGAGCACGCACAGCGCGACCGGGGGGCTGAGTCGATCCGTTCGCAAGTCCTGTGCTTGTGGAACGTTGTTGAGCACGGCAACCTCTCTGCGAGATCTTGTCAATGCGGCGGGAACAGCGCTGAGCCCGTGTTTGACCTGCATCGCTTCGTGCACGTCGGATATGAATCAGTATTGATATCTCCGAATCGCGGGTCAACCGATGCCCGTGGAGAGCTCCAACACAGGACTTTAGTCATTCTGACAACCGTCGCGAACGCGAAAGCGATCGGGATTGATATCGGAAGCGGCGGAACTGCGAGCTCGGGCGGCAATGCGGAGCTGGCGGAGCGCCCTGGCCGAAAGCCGGGCCACCCGGTGGTTTTCGCATCTTCGGCCGTCTTCGGCTGTGACGTCGAATGGTGTGCGCATCGTTGATGGCGGTCTTGTGTTCGAGCCTGATGAGGAAATGGATCGTGCGGTTCGAAGTGCGGCGCTGTGATCGTCGCAATCGGTGCCGACTCGGTGAACATTCTTCGGGGACGTCTTCGGAAATGATTCTTCCGGATTCTTCCCGCGGCCCCGCGGGACCGCTCCGAGCGTGCGCCAATGCGCAGGCCGGGGCGGCCCCGTTCGCTTTCCGGTATTCCGGGTGCCGATGCCCGGCCAAGCGACGGAAGGGGCGTTACCGCTGGTCGAGGCGGTAGATGCGGCGGGCGTTGTCGCGCCCGATCATCCGGGCCACGCGAACCGCGTCCGAGGTGGACCACTCGCCCGCGGCCACCCACTCGGCCAGTGCGGCGTGCATTCCGCGTCGCCACAGCAGGGCTCCGAGGTGGTGCAGTTCCGGTGGGCCCCATGCGTCGGAGGAGAACAGGATCTTCGCGAACGGTGCGAGCTCCAGGGATTCGGCCACCACCGCTGCCGAGCGCGCACCGGTGTGGTTCACCGCGAGGCCGACGTCGAAGTACACGTGCGGGAAGACCTGCGCCAGGTAGCCGGCATTGCGGTGGTACGGGTAGCAGTGCAGCAGCAGGAGGTCCGTGCCGTGCGGTTCGACCAGCTTGATGAACCTGGTCAGCAGCGCCGGGTCGCAGCGGTGCAGCTCGATGTCGGGATCGCCGTACCCGGCGTGCAGCTGCAGCGGGAGCCCGCGGTCGACGCCGGTCCAGAGCAGGAATCGCAGCAGCACCGGGTCGTCCACCCGGCCGCCGGTGCGCAGCCAGCGCTCCGCCGCGGCGACGACTTCGGACGTCGACGGGCGTTGCGGGTCGAAGTCGAAGCCGAAGCGGTAGGCGACGATGCTCTTGAGTCCCACCGCGTCCACCGTGCGTTCCGCCAGCACTTCCGGGAACCGGGCAGGCAACTCGCCCGCGCCCACCCCGCTGCGGGCGAGGTCCTCCAGCACGGTTTCCAGGCGCACGACCTCGTCCGCACGTGCGCCGGCCGCCGCCGCCATCTCCGCGGGGGAGAGGATCGCGTCGCCCTCGTATCCGGTTTCCACCAGGAAGTGCTCGACGCCGCTGGCCGCCAGCAAGCGCCGCGTGACCTCCTGGACGCCCAGTTCTTCCCGCAGTGCCACGTAATCGGCGGCGTCGGCGTGCGCTGGCAGCCCGAGCACGGGAGCGCACCAGCGGCGCACCGCGAACCCCAGCTGCGAGTCGAACTGCGTCATCCACCCGGGAATCGCCCGGTCCGACTCGGTGAGCATCCCCTCCAGCCCGGCCCGGTCGACGGGTCCCCGCAGCGCCCCGTGCACGTGGTGATCCACCAATGGCAGCTCATCAACGGCCGCCGTCAACTCATCGATTGCCATGACCCCTCCGCTCCGGAACCGCCGCCGAGACCACAGTGTCCACGGTGAGTGCCGGGGTGCGGGGTGCCGGACACGCCGGCGAATCGCTCAGTCCGGGGACGGAACTCCGCGATGTCAAAGGAGATCGGACGTCCGGCTTCCGTTGAGACGGCGCCGCGTCAGGCCGGGGCGTAGTGCTTGACCTCGTCGACGGTTTCCGCGCGGAGCCTGGCCTGGAGGACCAGGACGTCGAGGTGGGCCGCCGTTTCGAGGACCGCCAGCATCTGGTTGTACGGGTCCATGTCGTCCAGCGCGTGCTCGCGGCGGGTCCAGGTCAGGCCGCGCGCCACCTCGTAGGCGGTAGACGCGCCGCGCTCCACGACCGCCGCCGTGGCCGCGAGCCGGCGGTCGTGGTGGTCCAGCAGCTCGTCGATGCGCTGGTGCGCGCTGTCGGTGACCGGGCCGTGCGCGGGCAGCAGCCGCATGTCCGGCAGGGCGCGGACCAGGCGCAACGAGGCCATGTAGTCGCGCAGCGGCAGTTCGCTCGGGGCCTGTTCGAAGCCGATGGACGGAGTGATGTGCGGCAGCACGTGGTCCCCGGCGAACAGCAGACCGGTCCCGTCGTCGATGAACACCACGTGGCCGCGGGTGTGGCCGGGCGTGGGCAGCGCACGCAGCGGTCGGTCGGTCAGGCCGACGTCGGTGGACTCGGTGATCCACTCGTCGGGTTCCTCCCAGCCGGTCGTCCGGGGTTTCTCGCCGCGGAGCGCGATCACCGCGTCCAGCACCGGCTTCGCGCCGCACCCGGCGAGCAGCTCGACCTGCTTCTCCAGCGCCACGTGGTCGGGTCGCATCAGGACCTGGAGCGTCGGCCGCTCGCCTTCGCCCAGCAGCACCCGGGACCCGTACTCCCGGCGCAGGGCCACTGCCTGCGTGTAGTGGTCGCGGTGGGCGTGGGTCACCAGGAACCGCCGGATGTCGCCGAGCCCGGCGCCGATCTGGCGCAGCCCGGCGCTGAGCTGTTCGCGGGCTTCGGCCAGCGCCCAGCCGCCGTCGACGAGGGTGAGCGCATCGCCGTCGGTGATCGCGTAGACGTTGACCGCCCGCAGGCCGTCGTTGGGAAGGGGCAGCGGGATCCGGTGCACGCCGGGCGCGACCTCGTGCGCGCCGGGCTGCATCCACTCGTGCCGTGAGTCGCCCATGACCACACCTCCGAGCCCGCCCCCGTTCGGAGGCGTCCAAGTAGACGTACCACAGACATACCGACCGGTCAGTGTGTCCAGCGCCACGTCCGCCGGGCGCTCAGAGGATCGGGTGGACCTCGGGGTGGGCGTTCCACCAGCGGTGGAAGACCGGGTTGTCCGCGACGTGCGCCAGGTATGCCTGCGCCAGGTCCTGGTAGAGCAGGTCGGCCTGCTCCCTGGTCAGGCGGTCCGGGCGCCAGGCCACCACCAGCCGGGCCACCAGCGGATCGCCCTCCAGCGGGCGCACGACAGTGCCCTCCGGCACGGCGAAGGTGGGCTCCACCAGCCGGATCCCGTATCCGCGGGAGACCAGTTCCCGCGCTCCGCCGCTCGGGGCCTCGAACCGGATCCGCGGTTCGAACCCGGCGTCCAGGCAGGCGGCGCGGAACGTCGCGAGCGAACCGTCGTCGGCGCCCGGCGGCCCGATCCACGATTCCTCGTCCAGATCGGCCAGTCGCACCTGGTCGAGCTCCGAGGCCCAGTGGTCGGCGGCGAGCGCGACGAACCACGGGTAGCGCGGGACCAGGACGCGGGTGGTGACCGGGCGCTCCAGCGGAACCTCGAAACCCTCGGCGTTGGCGACCAATCCCGCGTCGTACCGGCCCCGCGAGAGCGAATCCGCCAGCACCGCAGCGGAAGACTCGACGTGCAGCATCACCGACTGGCCCAACCTGCCCTCCTGCACCCGGTCCACGATGCTCGGCACGCACGCCAGGTGCGCGCACCCGAGGTGCAGCGGATCGTTCGACGGCGACGGCCGGCCCGCCGCACCGAAGAGGGAATCGACCTCCGACAGCACGATTCGCGCGCGGTCGACGGTGCGGCGGCCGAAATCCGTCGGCACCACACCGGTTCTGCTCCGCACGAACAGCTCGTCGCCGAGCATCTTCTCGATGGCCTGCAACTGGTTGCTCAGCGCGGGTTGGGTGAGCTCCAGCCTCGCTGCGGCGCGCGTGATGCTGCCGGTCTCCGCGATCGCGCAGATCATCCGCAGCTGCCGGATCTCGATCGTCATAGCGGAACTGTATATCGCAGGTTATGACCTCAGATCACCGCTGGCTGCCAGAATTGCCCGCACGTGCGCACGTTCCACACCGTTCTCCCCGGCTCCGCGCCGGATCTTCCCCTCACCTGGAGGCAGAACGTGCCGATCAGACCACCGAGTGCCGCCGGTTGGCGGAGTGCGTTGCGCCGCGCCACCTTCCTCGGCCTGGCGCTGGCGCTGATCTCGCCGGCGATCCCCGCAATGGCGGAAAACCCACCGGAGACAAGGAAGTTCTTCGGAACGACCCAGCAGCAGAGCGCCGACGAGCGCGCTCCGCTGCCCGCCGACAACCCCAGCAAGAACTTCGGGGCGCCGGAGTTCCCGCGCCCCTCGATGCAGGTGGCACCGGCGCGGGAATGCGACCCGTCGCGGTTCACTGGCACCACCGGTGACGCGCTTGTCGGCGAGATCAAGGCAGCCCCGACCGACTGCATCAACACCCTGTTCGGTCTTTCCGGAGCGGACGCGCGCGGTGCGTTCCGGGAGGAGCAGATGGTCACCGTCGCCAACGCGTACCAGCAGAACGCGGTCGACTACCCCGGCGACAACAGCACGAGCACCGCGCAGCTGGTGCTGTTCCTGCGCGCCGGTTACTACGTCCAGTACGGCGATCCGGAGAGCGTCGGCGAGTACGGCCCGGCGCTCAAGGCCGCAATCCAGGGCGCGCTGGACGCGTTCTTCGGCAACGCCAAGTCCGGCACGGTCAGCGACGCCAACGGCGAGGTGCTCGCCGAATCGGTCACGCTGATCGACAGCTCCGCCGAGAACGGGCGCTACCTGGAGGTCGTCAAGCGGTTGCTCACCGCGTACGACTCCTCCTACGACCAGTACTGGTGGATGCTCAACGCGGTCAACAACGTCTACACGGTGCTGTTCCGCGGCCACCAGTTCCCCGACTTCGTCGATGCCGTGCACGCCGATCCCAGCGTGCTGGAGACCCTGCGCACCTTCGCCTCGGAGCACCTCGACCTGCTCGGCACCGACAACAGCTTCCTGACCGCCAACGCCGGTCGCGAGCTCGCCCGCTTCGTGCAGCACGAGGGACTGCGCGACCAGGTCCGCCCGATGCTCAAGGAGCTGCTGGGCAAGAGCGACCTGACCGGCCCCACGGCGCCGCTGTGGGTGGGCATCGCCGAGATGGCCGACTTCTACGACGGTGCGAACTGCGCCGAGTACGGCATCTGCGACCTGCAGCAGCGGTTGATCGACGCGGTGCTGACCGTCGAGCACACCTGCGGCCCGAGCATCGGCATCCGCGCCCAGCAGCTCAGCGCCGAGGAACTGGCGGCCACCTGCACCAGCCTGACCGGCCAGGACCAGTTCTTCCACGAGAAGGTGCAGTCCGGCGGGCAGCCGGTCGCCGACGACCACAACACCAACATCGAGGTGGTCGTCTTCGACTCCAGCGACGACTACCGCACCTACGCGGGCGCGATCTACGGGATCGACACCAACAACGGCGGCATGTACCTCGAAGGCGATCCGGCGCAGCAGGGCAACCAGCCGCGGTTCATCGCCCACGAGGCCGAGTGGCAGCCCGCTTTCGAGATCTGGAACCTCAACCACGAGTACACCCACTACCTCGACGGCCGCTTCAACATGCACGGCGACTTCGCGGCGTCGATGAGCACGCCCACGGTGTGGTGGATCGAGGGAGTCGGCGAGTACATCTCCTACGGCTACCGCGGACAGCCGTACCCGGAGGCGGTGGAGGAGGCGGGCAAGCAGACCTACCGGCTCAGCGAGCTGTGGGACACCACCTACGAGAACGGTGACACCACCCGCGTCTACCGGTGGGGCTACCTGGCCGTCCGGTACATGTTCGAGCGGCACCCGGACGAGCTCAACACGGTGCTCGGCCACTACCGCACGGGCGACTGGGCCGGTGCGCGTGAGTTCCTCACCAGCACCATCGGCACGAGCTACGACGCGGACTGGTCGGCCTGGCTGACCGAGTGCGCCGCGGGAGCGTGCTCGACCCCGTGAGCCCGCGATCGGCCCGGCCGGCCCGCCGGGCCGATCGTGCGCGGTGACGCAGCGCAGTCGTCGATGATCGCTCTGAGTGACGCAAAATCACCCGGTCGCCGCGTGGGGCGGTGAACCCGGCCGTGCCAATCTGTATGGACCCTTCCAAGGCATCAGTCGGACGGGGGGCGGGTACCTCTTTGGGGTCGAAGGGAACGTTGCTAGGAGCTCGTATGTTGAGCAGGCACGAGCGGGACCGGCTCGCCGAGATCGAGTCGGCGCTGACCTCCGGTGATCCTCGGCTGGCGGAGAAGTTCGAGCGGTTCGACGGGCGCCGGGACTGGGCCGGAGTGCGCCGGTTCCTGGTGTTCCTGGTGTTCGCGCTCATCACGCTGCTGGCGGTTCTGTGCATGCTGAGCGGACTGGTGCTGAGCGCGATCACGCTGTTCACGGCCGCCATCGCGGGCGCGGGAATGCTCTGGTGGCGGAGCAGGCGCGCCGACCCGACCTGATGTCCGAAGTGGATCCACCTGGTCACGGGTGCGGCAGCGCCTGCAGCACCGTGTCGGCCTCGACGTAGGTGCCTTCGGGCAACGTCTTCAACCGGGCCAGGTGCGCAGCCGGAGCGCCCAGCTCCGCGCACTGCCGGTAGATCTCCTGCTTGGTCGCCGGGAACTGGACGTGGCACAGCACCTGGAGCAGCTCGCCGCGATCGGGCACCGATGACATCACCGGCCTCCTCCCCGCCGAAACCCCGCCTAACGCCGGATCTTGAGCAGCTCGCGGGCCTCCGCGGCGATGGAGGCGGCGTCGATGCCTGCCTGCCCGAGCAGCTCCGCCGGGGTTCCGGAACCGGGCATGATCCGCACCGCCAGCACGCGCACCGGCGGCGTTCCGGCACCGGCCAGCGCGCTGAGCACGGTCTCGCCGAGACCGCCCTCCGGCCAGTGGTCCTCGACGGTGACCAGGCCGCCGGTCTCCTCCGCCGCGCGGCGCAACGTCGCGGCGTCCACCGGCTTGATCGAGTACAGGTCGATCACCCGCGCCTGAATGCCCTCCGGCGCGAGGATCTCCGCGGCGTGCAACGCCTCGTGCAGGGTGATCCCGGCGCCGACCAGCGTGACGTCGTCGCCCTCGCGCACCACCCGCGAGCCGCCGACCGGGAACTCCTCGTCCGGCGCGTAGATCACCGGCGTGGCGCCGCGGCTGGTGCGCAGGTAGTTCACGCCGGACCGGTCGGCCATCGCCGTGACCAGCTGCACGGTCTGGTTCGCATCGCACGGGTAGAGCACGGTGCTGCCGTGCACCGCGCGCAACGCGGCCAAGTCCTCCAGGGCCATCTGGGACGGCCCGTCCTCACCGATGGCGACTCCGGCGTGGGAGCCCATCAAGCACATGTCGGCCCGGCTCACCGCGGCCATCCGGATGAAGTCGTAGGCGCGGGAGAGGAAGGCTGCGAAGGTCGAGGCGAACGGGCGCCATCCCCGCACCTGCATGCCCACCGCCGCGGCCACCATCTGCTGCTCGGCGATGTACATCTCGAAGTAGCGGTCCGGGTGCGCCTCGCGGAACATCTCGGAGAACGTGGAGTTCGACACCTCGCCGTCCAGCGCCACCACGTCGCCGCGGCGGTCGCCGAGCGCGCGCAGCGCCTCGCCGTAGGCCTTGCGGGTCGCGACCTCGGTGCCCGGTTCGAAGGCGGGCAGCCCGCCGCCGCGCACCTCGAAGACGTGCGGCTGCGCCCGGGCGGTGGGCTTGGCCGGGGTGACCCGCAGGTCGCGGATGCCGCCGAGCTCCTGGATCGCCTCGTCCGGGTGCACCAGCGCCTTGCCGTGGAAGCCGGGTTTGTCCTCGACCTCGGCGACGCCCCGGCCCTTCTTGGTCGCCGCCAGCACCGCGACCGGCCTGCCGTCGCCGTCCTCGGCGTCCTTCAGCGCGGTCTCGATCTGCTCCGGGTCGTGGCCGTCGATCTCCAGCACCCGCCACCCGGCGGCCCGCGCGCGAGCGGCGTAGGACTCGAGGTCCCAGCCGTGCATGGTCTGCCCGGTCTGGCCCAGCCGGTTGACGTCGACCAGCGCGATCAGGTTGTCCAGCTGCTCGAACCCGGCGTGCTCCAGCGCTTCCCAGACCGAGCCCTCGGACAGCTCGCTGTCCCCGCACAGCACCCACACCCGGTAGGGCAGCCGGTCCAGCCGCTTGCCGGCCAGCGCCAGGCCGGTCCCGATCGGCAGTCCCTGGCCGAGCGAGCCGGTGGCCACGTCGACCCAGGGCAGCACCGGGGTCGGGTGGCCCTCGACCCGGCTGCCGAACTCGCGGAAGGTCATCAGCTCGGCGTCGTCGATGGCCCCGACCGCCTTCAGGCACGAGTACAGCAGCGGTGAGGCGTGCCCCTTGGAGAAGATCAGGTGATCGTTGCGCGGATCGCCGGGGTTCTCGAAGTCCAGCCGCAGGTGCCCGTCCAGCAGCGCCGCGAGCAGGTCGGCGGCCGACATGGAGGAGGTCGGATGCCCGGACCCGGCGGCGCTGCTGCACCGCACGGAGTCCACCCGCAGTTGCTGCGCCAGCTCGTAGCGGAAGGTCAGGTGGTCCATGCCCACCAGATGCCCACCAGCGCGGCTACCGAAACGCCGCCGACCAGACCTCGACTACCGCAGGTCCGAGTTGCTCAGGCCGGAGAGGAGCCGCTTGACGACCTCGGGATCGATCTCGGCCGTTTCCTCGGCCGCGTGCTCGGCCATCGGATGGCGCTTGGTGCGGGAGCGGCGGGGGAGCGGGACCGCATCCGCCGAGACCCCACCTGGTAGCGGCACCTCGCACCACACGAGGCTGCCGCCGCCGCGCAGGGCGGTCGAGCCGCAGCGACCACCGGCGAATCCGGGCGCCAGCGCCGGCGGGAGGGTGGCCTGCTCGTCCTCGACCTCGGCGACCAGCTTGTCCCCGCTGAGCCGCAGCCGGATGGTGAGGAAGCCCGCGGAGTCCTGGTTCGCGTTGTCCACGGCCGCGGTGACCAGGGCGGTGGTGAGCTGCGTGGTCTCGTCGACCAGGTCGCGCAGGGACCACTCGGCGAGGGTGAAGCGGACGAACATCTCGGCGCAGTTGACCGCGCTGGGCAGTGCGATGAGTCGCAGGTCGTCGACTTGTGCGGTTTGGGTGTTCACCTGGCTGTCGTCCTCCATCCGCGTCCGCTGCGCGCTTGTCACCCGGAAGCCGTATTTTGCCAACTCGTTCGGGCGGCGCGTGCACAGGGGCGGTGGTTTTTGCTCGCTGCTCGCCGGGCTGGTTCCGGGAATGCCGATTTCTCCGAGGCATGCACCGCGAGCCCCCGGCCGGGTGCCGCGGTCCGGGCCTCACGTGACTCGGTGCATGTCGACTTCCTCGATGGTCTGCTGTGGACGATTTTGTGGCGGATCTCGTTGTGGTGCAGCGCTTTTCGGCACCGCACGCAGCGAGCCGGGCTGGTCCGCCGACGGCTGCGACAACGGTCCTGACCAGAAACGTACGTGACGGATCCGGTCTGGTACAGACCGGTACGTATCGTTTCCACAACGGGAATATTCCAGCCGGATGAGCGGCCGATGTCCAGCCGCTGAATGGGCGGAGTCGAATAACCCCAGCTCGGGGTGAATGCGACCGCTCCGCATTCACCCCGACGAGGTCACCCGATAGTGTCGAGCCCTTCCTTGAGGGCCCTGCCGAGCAATTCGATCTCGGCCTCGGCGATGGTCAGCGGCGGCGACACGGCCAGCGCCTTGCCCAGCGGGCGCACGATGACGCCGAGGTCGCGGACGGCCTTCTGCACGCGGCCGACGGCGCCGGGATCGGCGGCCAGCACCTCCGGTGCGAGCTCGACCGCTCCCAGCAGGCCGACGCCGCCGCGGACCTCGCCGACGGCGGGGTGGTCGGCGAGCGGCAGCAGCGCCTGGTGCAGCGGGCGTTCCAGCTCGTCGGCCCGCTGCAGCAGCTTCTCCCGCTCCAGGATGTCGAGGTTCGCCAGCGCCGCTGCGGCGACCGTGGGGTGCCCGGAGTAGGTCGCACCGTGCCGGAACACGCGGCCGGGCTGGTCCCAGAAGGGCTCGGCCACCCGCTCGGCCACCACGACACCGCCCAGCGGGAGATAACCGCTGGTCACGCCCTTGGCGAAGGTGATCATGTCGGGTTTCAGGCCCCACCGCTCGACGCCGAACCAGCTGCCGACCCGGCCGAACCCGCAGATCACCGAGTCGGCCACGAACAGGATGTCGTGCTCGGCGCAGAGCTTGGCCACCGCCTCCAGGTAGCCCGGCTGCGGCGGGTAGAGGCCGCCGGCGCCCATCACCGGCTCGGCGAAGAACGCCGCGACCCGGTCGGCCCCGAGCCGCTCGACGGCCTCGCGGAGGGCCTCGGCGTCGTCGTGCGCCACGCGGGTGGTGGCCGGGACCAGGTCGCCGAACCCGCTCCGGTTGGCCTCGATGCCGCCGATGCTGGTGCCCATGCCGTTGGTGCCGTGGTAGGCGTTGCCCCGGCTGATGATGTGCGTGCGCTGCGGCTGCCCGCGCTGTGCCCAGTACTGCCGGGCCAGCTTGGCCGCGGTGTCGATCGACTCGCCGCCGCCGGTGGTGAGGAAGATCTTCGCGTTGTCCACCGGCGCGAGCTGGGCGAGCCGGTCGGCCAGCTCCTCGGCGGGCGGGTTGGTGAAGTCGTTGAACACGAAGTAGGACTCCAGCGTGCGCATCTGCGCGGCCGCGGCCTCGACGATCTCGGTGCGGCCGTGCCCCACGTTGGCGTACCACAGGCTCGCGGTGCCATCGAGGTAGCGGCGTCCGTCCTGGTCGTAGATCCAGACCCCGTCGGCTCCGCTGACGCAGAACTGGCTGGACTTGACCTCGAACATGTCCGCGAACGGGTGCCACAGCGCAGTGCTGCGCGGTGCTGTCACAGTTCCGCCTCTCCGCGATTCACAGTGGTGGTCGCGTTTGTTGTCGATCTTGCGTTCGTGTGGTTTCTTGTGGCCGGGTTGCGTCACGGTCCCCTGAGGTGCGGTTGGGTGGGGATCGAGTTGGCGCAGGGGTGCTCGTCCGTCCTCCATCGGTGTCGCCCCCACTTTTACCGTCGGTCGGCCGTTGCGCCAGTGCCAAAACGCCGAAGTTCAGCTCGCGGATTGGCCAGATCGCCACCTGTGATCACGCTCCGTGCACGGTCCACTGTGGTCCGGTGGGGCCGCTCCCGGGTGCTGGGAAGCGTTGACACGTCCTCGGCGCGGCGCCGACGATTGGTCCGTGATGTTCCCGGTGCTCACGAGGCGGCGGCACGTCGACTTCCGGCGGGTCTGCGCCCAGGCGTGTCGACCCGGTGTTCCGCGCAGCTGCTGAGCGGAAGACGCGAATCAGTCCACAATGGATGACTTCGAACCCAGGGAGCACGTGTGTCCAGCGTTCTGGTAATTTCCGGCAGTCCGTCGCGCACTTCGAAGACCGAGCGGATCGGCGAGCACATCGCCCAGCGCCTGTCCGCGGCCGGTCGCGACGTCGACCACCTCCGCGTCCGGACCCTTCCGGCGGACGCCCTGCTCGGTGCCGACACCAGCGCCCCGGCCATCGCCGAGGCCGTCGCGGCGGTCGCCGCGGCCGACGGCATCGTGCTGGCCACCCCGACCTACAAGGCGAGCTACTCCGGCCTGCTCAAGTCGTTCCTGGACCTGCTGCCGCAGTTCGGCTTCGCGGGCAAGGCGGTGCTGCCGCTGGCCACCGGCGGCACGATCGCCCACGTCCTGGCCATCGACTACGCGCTTCGCCCGGTGGTGCACTCGCTCGGCGCCCGGCACGCGGTGCAGAGCTTCTTCCTGCTCGACAAGCACGTCACGGTGGTCGACGGCGGGATCAGCGTGCACCCCGACAGCGGCGGCCCGCTGGCCGACGTCATCGAGCAGTTCGACAAGGCGCTGGACGGCATCCCGCACACCACCGTCCTCGGCCGCTCCGCGTGAAATCCGCCTGAAGCACTCGCCTTGGGTGCGGGTGCTTCAAAGGAGAAGCGGGGTGCCGGTTCCGCCCGGAACCGGCACCCCGCTTCGCTGTTCAGCGAAGTTCCGGCGGGCTGATCTGGGAGGTCTCGATCGCCGAGGGCTCGACGCCCCACTTGTGCAGGATGCGCTGGTAGGTGCCGTCGGCGATCAGCTTGTTCACCGCCGCCTGCAGGGCCGGAGCCAGCGGCGATCCCTTCGCCAGCGCGAAGCCGACGTCCAGCCGGCGGAATTCGTTGAGGAAGCGGAGGTTCGGCTGCTGCGAGGTGGCGTGGCGCAGGCCGTTGATGGTGCTCATGAGCACGTCGATCTTGCCCTGCCGCAGCGCCGAGTAGTAGGCGCTCTGCTCGGAGAACACCTGCACCTGGTACGGCGGCAGCCCGGCCTCCGCGCAGCGGTGCACCTGGGCGTTGAGGGTCGACTCGAAGGTGGTGCCCGCGCCGGTGCCGACGATCCTCCCGCACAGCTGCGCGATGTCGGTCACCGGAGCGAGATCGCTGTCCTGGCGGACCGCGAAGCCCTGGCCGTCGTCGATGTAGGTGACG
This sequence comes from Saccharopolyspora antimicrobica, assembly GCF_003635025.1. Lineage (GTDB taxonomy): Bacteria > Actinomycetota > Actinomycetes > Mycobacteriales > Pseudonocardiaceae > Saccharopolyspora > Saccharopolyspora antimicrobica. Next base: position 6,219,925 of record NZ_RBXX01000002.1, read on the forward strand.
AAGTCGATGGTCTTGCGGCGCTCCTCGGTGACGCCGAAGTTGCCGGTGCCGACCTGGAACTTGCCGCTGCCCAGCGCGGGCAGGATCGCCTCGAACGCGGCCTCCTCCCGTTCGACGCGCACCCCGAGCACGCGGGCCACCGCATCGGTGATGTCGATGTCCAGCCCGACGGCGGTGCGGTTGTCCGGCAGGTGGAACGCCGACGGCGGGCTGCCGATCGAGCTGCCGAACCTCAGCACGCCGGCCTCCCGCACCTCCGGCGGCAGCAGCGCGGCGACGGCCTCGTCCTTCGCGACGGGTGACACGACGTCGGCGCCGACGTCCAGGCCGGAGTTCTGGTCGGGAGCGGGTGCGCAACCGGCGAGCAGGCCGGCGGCGACGAGTGCGGTGACGGCTGTTCTCACGCGCGTGAGCATTCGGTGTGAGCCCTTCCGGGAACGGCGAACGGGTGTGGTGGTGGAGTGGTGGCACCCGTGCGGAGCGAGAGCCGGCTGAGCGGCCGGCGGCGCGAAGCGGGCAGCGTCAGCCGCGACAAGCGGCCGACCACACCAGGGCGAGGTCGATGTGGTTGCGCTTCACCAAACGCAGTTGCCTGGTCACGCGCCGAGAATCGCCCGGTGGCGCGCGGGGTGTCAACGTCGATCATCCTGTGGGACGGCCTTGACGCTCCGGTCCCGGCGGCTAGCGTGGCAGGCGGTGGTGAGTGGCTCCTCCGCGGCGCTTTTCCCGATCGTTCAGCGCGATTCCGGCCGACCCGCTCGTGAACGGCGCTTCCGCTCACGAGCCGCCGGTGTCGGATCGGCGCTGCACGTCCCGAGTGAGATCGCTGCTCCGACAGGAAGTCCTGATGACCAGATCCTCGCATCTCCAGGCGGTTCCGGAGGCCCGGCCCGCCGATACCGCCGAACCACCGCGGGTGGTGCCCGCCCGGCACCCGGGCAGGTGGGTCGCCGCGCTCGTGGTGCTCGCCGCGCTCGGCGCGGTGCTCCAGTCGATCGCCACCAACCCGAACTTCCAGTGGTCCGTGGTCGGTGCCTACTTCACGCTGCCCGCGGTGCTCAACGGGCTGTGGCTGACGCTGTGGCTGACCGCGGTGACCATGGTGCTCGGCTTCGCGCTGGGCACCGCGCTGGCCGTGATGCGGCTGTCCGGCAATCCCGTCCTCAGCGCGGTGAGCTGGCTCTACACCTGGCTCTTCCGCTCCATCCCGCTGCTGGTGCAGCTGCTGTTCTGGTTCAACATCGGCGCGCTGTACCCGACGGTGAGCATCGGCCCCTGGTTCGCGCTGGACACCGTCGACCTCATCGGCGGCACCGCGACCGCGGTCATCGGCCTGGTGCTGCACGAGGCCGCCTACGCCGGTGAGGTGGTGCGCGCCGGAATCCTGTCCGTCGACGCCGGGCAGACCGAAGCCGCGCAGTCGCTCGGCATGTCCAGGCTGCGGGTGCTGCGGCGGATCGTGCTGCCCCAAGCGATGCGGGCGATCGTGCCGCCCGCGGGCAACATGCTCATCGGAACGCTCAAGGGCACCTCCATCGTCAGCGTCATCGCGGTGCACGACCTGCTGTACTCGGTGCAGCTGATCTACAACCGCACCTACGAGGTGATCCCGCTGCTGCTGGTGGCGACGGTCTGGTACCTCGTGGTGACCTCGATCCTCACCGCGGGCCAGTACTACGTCGAACGCCACTACGCGCGGGGCGCCGAGCGCGAGCTGCCGCCGACACCGCTGCAACGCCTCCGGGCCGCGTTGAAGGGGAACCGCTGATGCTGGAGATCACCGGGTTGCACAAGAGCTTCGGGCAGGCGCAGGTGTTGCGCGGGGTCGACCTCTCGGTGCGCCGGGGCGGGGTGACCTGCGTGATCGGGCCGTCCGGTTCCGGGAAGAGCACGCTGCTGCGCTGCGTCAACCACCTGGAGAAGGTCGACGCCGGGCGCATCGAGGTGGACGGGGAGCTGATCGGCTACCGCGAGTCCGGTGGCAGGCTGCACGAGCTCGGCGATCGGGCCATCGCCCGGCAGCGCGCCAGGATCGGCATGGTCTTCCAGCAGTTCAACCTCTTCGGCCACCTGACGGTGCTGCAGAACCTGGTGGAAGCACCGGTCGGCGTGCTCGGTCTGTCCAAAGAGGACGCGATGGTCCGGGCTCGGGAGAAGCTGCGCCGCGTGGGCCTGGCCGACCGCGAGAACGCCTATCCCCGGCAGCTCTCCGGCGGCCAGCAGCAGCGGATCGCCATCGCCCGCGCGCTGGCGATGGAACCGAAGCTGCTGCTGTTCGACGAACCGACCAGCGCACTGGACCCGGAGCTGGTGGGGGAGGTGCTGGCGGTGCTGCGGGATCTGGCCGAAGCGGGGCACACGATGGTCGTGGTGACCCACGAGATCGGCTTCGCCCGCGAAGCGGCCGACGAAGTGGTGTTCCTCGACCGAGGCGAGGTGGTGGAATCAGGACCACCGAGCCAGGTCCTGGACCGCCCGGCCGAACCACGAACCAGGGAGTTCCTGCACCGCACGCACTGACCGCCCGGGGCCGTGAGTGCTTTGGGGCGTCAGAGAAACTCGAAGCACTCACGGCGCAGCGGGGGCCGGACCGTGCGTGTGTGAGACTGATCATCATGGCGTTCGATGCGGTTCTGTGCGATCTGGACGGCGTGCTGCGGTGGTGGGACCCGGCGATCATGCGCGACGCCGAGCGGATCGGCGCACTCCCGCCGGGAGCGCTGGCCGGTGCGGCGTTCGCGCCGGAGCGGCTGCTGCCCGCGATCACCGGTGCGCAGACCGACGAGCAGTGGCGTGCGGCGGTTGCCTCGGATCTCGCCGAGCACTGCGGCGCGGACGCCGCGCGGGAGGTCGTCGCGCACTGGTCGGAGCCGGCCGGTGCGGTCGTCGACGAGGTGGCCGAGATCCTCGCCGGGCTGCGCGTTCCGGTCGTCCTGGTGTCCAACGCGACGAGCAGGCTCGACTCCGACCTGGCGGCGTTGGGCGTGCTGGACCTGTTCGACGGCGTGGTGAACAGCTCCAGCGTCGGCGTCGCCAAGCCCGACCCGGCCATCTACCACTTCGCGGCCCGACAGGCCGGGGCTGAGCTCGACGGCTGCCTGTTCATCGACGACACGCGGGCCAACGTCGAAGCCGCCCGAGCTCTGGGCATGACAGGCCTGCACTACCGCGATCCGGTGGGGCTCCGAGCGGCCCTCGCCTAGCCCCGAGCCGGGGTGGCGGAGCGTTCACCGTTCACAGGGGGCTGTCGAGCCAGCGCTGGATGAGCGGGGCCGTGATCGCGACCAGGTTCTCCTTCGGTTCCGCGCTGATCGCTTTCGTGCGGAGCACCAGGCGGGAGGCGCCGAGGCCCATCAGGTGGCTGCACACCAGCTCCGCGCGGAGGAGTGCGTCGGGGCCGGGGAGGCGCTCGGCCAGGCGGGTCACCAGCTGGTGCTCGAAGTTCGCGCGGAACTGGGCACCCGCCGGGCGCGAGGAGGTGAACACCGCGCGCACCAGCGGGTCGCCCTGGGTGCGGTCGTGGTAGTCCAGCAGGGTGCGGACCAGGTGCTCGCCGAGGCGGGGGAGCTCGCAGTCCAGCAGTCGCTCGGCGTCCTGCTCGAAGCCCGAGGCCTCGGCGAACAGGTTCTCCTTGCTGCCGAAGTACTTCACCACCAGCGCGGCGCTCACCTCGGCGTCGGCCGCGATGTCGCGCAGCGTCACGTCGGCGTAGCCGCAGGAGGAGAAGCGGCGCCGGGCCATCTTCAGGATCGCCTCGCGGGTCGCGCACGCGTCGCGCCGCTGGTCTTCGCCGACCGCCGTGGCGGGTGCCGTGCTGGGCATGCCGTTCAGGCTAGCGCGATCCTCCGCCGGAGGTCGCCACCTGCGCGGTAACGGGCGCGTACCGACGTGCGGCGGGTGTGGCGGCGGCGATCAGCGCGGCCACCAGCGCCGCCGAACCGGCGACCAGGAAGACCCAGGAGTAGGCCGTCACCGACGGGTACTCGACGCCGGAGATCTGCACCACCGACCCGGTGGTCAGCGCCACCACGATGGCGCTGCAGCTGGAGGTGCCGATCGAGCGGGCCAGCGTGTTCAGGCTGTTCGCGGCGGCGGTCTCGGCGGGCGGCACGGCGCGCATGATCAGCGTCGGCAGCGCCCCGTAGGCCAGTGCACCGCCGATCGCCACCACCGTCAGGTTCAGCACCACCAGCGGTAGCGGGTCGTGCAGGAAGGATCCGGCGAGGTTGCCCGCGGTCAGCACCGACCCGCCGATGATCAGCGTGGTGCGCGGGCCGTGCCGCCGGGAGATGCGGGCCGACAGCGGGGAGAACACGCCCATGGCGCCACCGATCGGCAGCAGCACCAGCCCGGTGACCACCAGCGACATCCCGAAGCCGTAGCCGGTGCCCACCGGGGCCTGCAGGATCTGCGCCCCGACCATGAACCCGGCGAACATCGCCAGCCCGATCAGCACCGACGCGATGTTGGTCAGCAGCACCGCGGGCCGGGCCGAGACCCGCAGGTCCACCAGCGGGGAGGGGGTGCGCAGCTCGTAGCCGCCCCACACCGCGAACAGCACGGCGGCGGTCAGGAGCAGGCCGAGCACCGCCGGGCTGGTCCAGCCCCAGTCGTTGCCCTTGGAGATGGCCAGCAGCAGGCAGGTCAGCGCCGCCGAGAGCCCCAGCGCGCCGACCAGGTCGAACCGCCCGCCGCTGCGCAGCGGCGACTCCGGCACCACCAGCCGCACCAGCGCGAACTCGATCAGGCTGAACACGGCCGCGCCGGCGAACAGCCAGTGCCAGTTGAAGTGCTCGGCCACCAGCCCGGTCACCGGCAGCCCGACGGCACCGCCGATGCCGAGCGTGGCGCTCATCAGCGCCACCCCGGAGGTGATCCGCTCCTCCGGCAGCTCGTCGCGCATGATGCTGATGCCCAGCGGGACCACGCCGATGGCGGCACCCTGCAGCACCCGCCCGACCAGCACGGCCCCGAAGTCGTCGCTGACCGCGCCGATGGCGCTGCCCAGGGCCATGGCGGCCAGTGAGACCAGCAGCATCCGCCGCTTGCCGTACATGTCGCCGAGGCGGCCGAGCACCGGGGCGCACACCGCGCCCGCCACCAGGGTCGCGGTGATCAGCCAGGCCGCGTTGGCCGGTGTGGTGTTGAGGAACCGCGGGAACTCCGGCAGCAGCGGCACGACCAGTGTCTGCATCAGCGAGACCGCGATCCCGCAGGACGCGAGCACGCCGATGACGGCCCCGCCTCTGCGCGATTCACGGTGGTGGTTGCGCTCGGGGGTGATCTCGCGTTCCGGGGCTTCTTGTGGCTGCGTTGCGTCACGGTCCCCTGAGGTGCGGTTGGGTGAGTCTGGGGTTGGCACAGGGTTGTCCCTCGCTGCTTGGTGAACTTGCGTTCACCAAGCAAGTAAACCTGTGTTCACCTCGGCTGGCAAGGTCCTTCGGGTGTGATCCCGCCCAGTGAAAGGCGTTTCGTCCGTTTGATCGTCCACTGTGGATTAATGAGGGCGGGTTCGCCACACCCCGGGCGCCAATGAGCACTTCCGGCCACCTAGCGGTGCTCCCGCCGTCAGTCCGCTGGGCCGTGGACCACGGTGCCGCCCAGCAGCGTGTGGCTGGGCCGCAGCCCGTCCAGGGTCTCCTCGGCCGCGGTGTACGGGTCGTCGGGCCAGGCCGTGAGGTCCGCCAGGCGCCCAGGGGCGAGCTGTCCGCGCAGGTCGCTCTCATCGGTCAGCCAGGCTGCGGCGGTGGTGTGCAGGGCGATCGCTTCCTCGCGGGTGATGGCGTGCTCGGGGCCGCGGATGCCGTCCACGGTCTGGCGCGTGGTCAGGCCGTACAGCGAGTGCGCCGCCCCGTACATGCCGACCGGGTAGTCCGAACCTGCGGAGATGTCCGCGCCGGTGTCCAGCCACTGCCGGGCGGGGAAGAGGTCTGAAACGCGTTCATCGCCCCAGTACTCGGCCTGTACGGTGGCGGCGTCGAACAGCAGTGGCTGCTGCACCGTTACCGGGATCCCCATGCTGACCGCTCTGCGTCGCTGCTCGTCGTTCGCGAGCCCGCCGTGCTCCATGACCAGCGTCGTGCGGGGCAGGCCCGGGACCCGGGTCTGCACCCGCTCGTAGAGGTCCAGCAGCGCGCGCACCCCGCGATCACCGTAGGCGTGGATGCCGACCCGCCAGCCGCGGCGCACCACCGCCAGCACGGCTTCCTCGAGCACCTGTTCGTCCCAGGCCAGCTGGCCGGTGTAGCCGGGCACGGGCGAATGCGCCGGGCAGTACGGGTGTTCCAGCGCGCCGGATTCGATGCCGCCGTCCATCCAGAACTTCACGCCCCACACGCTCAGCCACGGGTCGCTCCGGTGCCGCCACGCCTCCATCCCGTCGAGGACCTCTTCGACCTGCTGCGCGGAGGTGAACCCCATCGTGGTCAGCAGGGCCCGGACCCGGCAGCCCAGCTCTCCGGCATCCCGCAGTCGTGCGAGCGCGTCCAGGTCGGCCAGGGAGGAGTTGGTGTCGCGGACCGTGCCGATCCCGGTCGCGGCGTAGGCGTGCGAGGCGATGCGCAGCCCGTCGAGCTTGGTCGCCGGATCGGGAGCGGGGAAGTGCGGCCGGATCAGGGCGAACCCGTCGATCAGGTGCCCGGTGGGGCGCCCGGCATCGTCGCGCGCGATGCTGCCGCCCTCGGGATCGGGCGTGGCTGCGTCGATGCCGCACAGCCGGAGCGCGTGCCGGTTGAGGACCTGGTTGTGCACGCCGCGCACCACCAGCACCGGGTGCCGGTCGGTGGCCTGCTCCAGTTCGTCGGCGGTGGGGAAGCGGCGCTCGGTCAGGTTCAGCTCCTGCCAGTGCCCGCTGGTGCGAATCCACCGACCCGGCGGGGTGCTGGCGGCCCGGACCCGGATGAGTTCCAGGAATTCGGCGATCGACCGCGCGCCGTCCACGGCCACGTCGTGGGCGCTGTCACCGGCCGAGATCAAATGCGTGTGGGTGTCGTCGAAGGCCGGCAGCACGGTGGAATCCGGCAGGTCCAACAACGCCGTGCCGGGGCCCACGAACCCGTCGAGCCCAGCCGGATCGGCCGATATCGCGACGATCCGGTCCCCGCGCACGGCAAGCGCGCGTTGCGGCCCCTGCCCGTCGACGAGCGTGCGGATGTTGCCGCACCGGATCAGCAGATCGGCTGGTGGGACGCTCATCGTCGGCACGATACCGCCGCTGGTCACCAGCGCCCGTTCGGCTCCGCAGCTCAGGTGAGCATGCGCTCCAGGACCATCCGGCGGCTGGAGAGGACGTGCTGCTTGGCGACCTCTGCCGCCCGGTCGGCATCGCCCGCGGTGATCGCGGCCTGGATCGCCTCGTGCTCGCGGCAGACCCGCTCGGGTTCGAGGTTCATCCGGAACAGCCAGGCGAGCCTGCCGTGCAGCGGCTCCAGCATCGAGGCCAGCAGCTCGTTGCCCGACAGCTCCACGAGCTTGTCGTGGAAGGCGCCGTTGGCGTCGGACATCTCGTCGATCGCACCGGCCTCGTAGGCCTTGCGGCCCCGCTCGGCGAGCTCGGCCAGCAGCACGACGTCGGCGGGTTCGGCGCGCTCGGCGGCCAGGCGGGCGGCGTAGACCTCCAGCGCCTCGCGCACCTCGAACAGCTCCTTGGCCTGCTGGCGGTCGAGTCCTCGGACGAACACACCGCGCCGACCAGGGGGAACGTCGACGAACCCTTCGCTCTGCAGCATCCGGATCGCCTCGCGCACCGGAACGCGGGAGATCCCCATCTCCGCGGCGAGGTCCTGCTCGAAGATCCGGTCACCGGGCAGCAGCCGGCCGTCGGCGATGCGGGCCTGCAGCTCCTGCCGCACCCGCTCGCGCAGCGGGGTGCGCGGTTCCGCGACTTGTTCTCCGGTGACCGACACGGCTCCTCCTCGTCGCTGGCTGCCGCACCACCCTAGGCCAGGGACCGGGCGGTGCGGCAGCGTTCGCGATCAGACGCCGCGCTTCATGGCCCGGGTGCCCAGGAGCAGGCCGAGCGCCGCGATCGCCACCGCGGCGATGCCACCGGCCAGGACCGAGGGGTCCAGGAGCTGGCCGGCGAACAGCGCTCGTTCGGCGTCGGCGATGTGCGAGACCGGGTTGATCCGGGCCACCACCTGCAGCCACGCCGGGCCGAAGTCCATCGGCAGGAGCACGCCGGAGAGCAGCATCAGCGGGAACAGGACGAGCTGGGTGACCGCGTAGAACAGCTCACCGCCGGGGTGTGCGGCGATGGCCAGCACGTAGGACAGCGAGCCCAGCCCCACGCCGAACACCAGCAGCAGCGCCAGCCCGGCCAGCACGCCCGCCGGGTGCAGCTGGAAGCCGAGCGGCACCGACAGCGCGATGAGCAGCACGGCCTGCACCAGCAGCAGGGCGAACTCCTTGAGGGTGCGGCCGACGAGCATCGCCGAGCGGTTCAGCGGGGTCACCAGCATCCGCTCCAGCGAGCCGCCGCCGAGCTCGACCAGCAGGTTGTACCCGGCCATCATCGGCCCGAACAGGCACATCATCACCAGGATGCCGGGCACGAACCACTGCCACGGCGAGGCCGGGAACCCGGAGGTGCCCGCCAGCAGCGGGCCGAACAGGAACAGGAACAGCAGCGGCTGCGCCATGCTGAACAGGATCGCCGTCGGCTCCCGCAGGCTCGGCGTGATCTCCCGCTGGAAGACCGTCGCGGTGTCGCGGAAGAAGCGCGGACCCGCCTCCGGTCCCGCCTCTCCGGGTTTTTCAGTGGTGGTCACAGTCCCGCCTCTCCGGGTTTTTCAGTGGTGGTTGCGTTTGGTGTCGTTCTTGCGTTTGGCGGTTTCTTGTGGCTGGGTTGCATCACGGTCCCCTTAGGTGCGGTTGAGCAGGACTCCGGTTGGCACAAGAGGTGTCACGTTTCGCTCTCGCGCAGGCTGCGGCCGGTGAGTGCGAGGAACACGTCGTCCAGGGTCGGGCGGGCGGTTTCGGCCGCGACGGCCTTGATCCCGGTGTCCTCCAAGGCGCGCAAGTACTCCGGAAGCGCTGCCTCGGCACGCGGAACCCGGACCTGGATCGTGCGGTCCTCGACGCGCACCGCGTCGGCGTCGGCCATGCGCTCGGCGATCCCGGCGGCCGCTGCCACGTCCGGCTGCGCCACGGTGATGATGATGCGATCCCCGGCCAGATCGGCCTTGAGCCCTCCGGGAGTGCCGTCGGCGATGACGCGGCCGTGGTCGACCACCACGACGCGCTCGGCCATGTTGTCGGCCTCGTCGAGGTAGTGCGTGGTGAACAGCAGGGTGGCCCGGTGCTCCGCGCGCAGCCGCAGCACGTGCTCCCAGATGTTGGCGCGGCTGTGCGGGTCCAGGCCGGTGGACGGCTCGTCCAGGAACAGCAGCTCGGGCTCGTTCACCAGGCCCATCGCGATGTCCAGGCGGCGGCGCTGGCCGCCGGAGAGGGTGCCGGGCTTGCGGTCGGCGAGCGCGGTTAGGTCGAGCAGGTCGAGCACCTCCTCGGCGCGGCGGCGGGCGTCGCAGCCGGACAGGCCGTAGCTGCGGCCCTGGGTGATCAGCTCGTCGCGGGCCCGGTAGTTCTCGCCTGCGCTGTTCTTCTGCCCCACGTACCCGATGCGCGCGCGGACGGCCGCGGGGTCGGTGCGGATGTCGTGCCCGGCGACGGTGGCGGTGCCGGAGGTGGGCGGCAACAGCGTGGTGAGCATCCGCAGGCTGGTCGACTTCCCGGCGCCGTTGGGGCCGAGGAGAGCGACGAGCTGGCCGGGCTCGATGTCGAGGTCCAGGCCGCGAACGGCCTCGACGGGGGTGCGCTTGACGGTGAACCTGCGGGTCAGACCGCGGGCTCGGATCATCGACTGCTCCTAGTTGATCGATCGCCCGCCGAATGCGGGCACGACGAAGAAACCCCAGGTCAGGGGCTGTTTCGGGAGTGATTCGATCCTGCCCGGCCGGAGAACCGGGGTCAAACGTGAACGTCGCCTTCATGTTTGCTCTGACCTGCAAAAACGCCGTCCGGCCGGAGTCCGGAGCGATGTCCGGTTTCGGCTGAATTCGCAGTTCGGCGATCACTTCGGAGGAATCCGGGAGAAATTTTGCTGTGAACCTTAGGTTTACGCGTGATACTGTAAACCGCAGGTTCACAGAGGAGTGGGAAGATGACGGCGAACGAAGTCGAGCAGCTGGTGCGGCAGATGGCCGGTGCGCCGGTCGAGGTGGCCGACCCGGGGCCCAAGGCCAGCGACGTCGGCGACGAGCAGGAGCGCCGGCTGCGCGCGCTGGGCAGGTTCCGGGCCGCGCTGGACGTCGAGGAGCAGGTGGCGGAGGCGGCGCTGCGGCAGACCGCGGAAGCCGCCGAGGAATCGGTGTGGCTGGGCGCGAGCCTGGCCGACCTGAGCGCGGTCACCGGGCGGACCCGCCAGGCGGCGCGCAAGCGCTGGCCGGAGCTCGGCGGTGTCTACCGGCGCCGCAAGTGGCTCGGCAACCACGTGGAGGACATCACCTACATGGCCGGGCTGCTGGCGTCCCGCGCCGACGACCTGGTGCCCTCCTACGGGCACGGCACGTTCATGAAGCTGATCCGCCAGCTGCGCGAGGGAATCCGCCGCTGCGAAGCGGACTTCGCACCGGAGTCGCAGGACGTCGAGGACCCCGCCGCCCGCTGGCGGGGTCTGGACGACCTGGTCAACGTGACCCTGCGCGGAGTCATCGAAGCGGCGGGCGAACCCCAGACTCCGGAAGCCGATTTCGCGCTCCACGGAGCCAAGGGCGTCCTCGGCTACTACGACCACGCGGTCGCGGCCGAGGACGCCTGAAAGCACTGTCGGCGAATGCCGTCCGCGTTTGTGTAAGCGGCGCCAGCCGCTTCGAGTAAGTACGCAGGTCGGCCACCGGCGGGTTCTGAGTGGTTTCCTGGCGAGGACGGCCCCTCCGCCGTGTATTGGGCATACATCAGGAGGGGCACCCGCAGTCCAGGGAATCACTCAGGTTCCGCTAAGCGACCACCTGAGCAACGCAACCACCATCAGCCTGTGAGAGCTCAGGAGAAGACGGCGAGGCTGTAGATCAGGAAGACGAGGAGGTGCGCCGCTCCGTGGAGCGGCGTGACCTTCTTGCCCGCGAACGTCGTGATCGACAGCAGCAGGGTGATGCCGAGGAGCACCAGGTTGGCCGGGTTCTCCGCGAGCACCACGGTCTGCCCGGTCAGCAGCCCGATGGTCAGCACTGCCGGGATGGTCAGGCCGACCGTCGACACCAGCGCGCCGTGGCAGAGGTTGCTCACCCGCTGGATCTCCCCGGCGTGCGCGGCCCGCACCGCGGTGATCGTCTCCGGCAGGAACACGATCATGGCGATGAGGATGCCCGACAGCGCCACGGGGGCACCTGCGCGGCCGAGACCGTCGTCGAGCAGCGCGGCCATGTCGTGCGAGAGCAGCACGATGGGCACCACGGTCAGCACGAGGACGAGCGCGCGCAGGACGATCTCGGAACGGTGCTGCGACAGGACCTCGGAGATCGACGGCCGCTCGTCGTCGTCCGCGCCGGGGGAGGCGGAGACCTCCTGGAAGTCCGCGCGCTGCTTGCCCATCTGCCGGTGGAGGAAGAAGGCGTACAGCAGCACGGTCAGCGCGATGACCGGGATCGCCTGCGCGGGCCGGTAGGCGCCGCCGGTGCCGATGAGGCCGGGCAGGGCGAAGGCGAGCGTCGAGAGCACCACGAGCAGCGACAGGTAGGCCGAGACGCCGGTGCGGTTGGGCTCGAGGTCGTCGTGCCGCGTGCCGCCGACGAGCAGCGCGACGCCGATGACCAGGTTCATGATGATCATCGACACCGCCATCACCGAGTCGCGGGCGATGGTGGCGTGCTCGCCGGGGCCGAGCATCACCGCGGAGATCAGGACGACCTCGATCAGCACGATGGACAGCGTCAGCACGAGCGTGCCGTAGGGGTCACCGAGGCGGTGCGCCAGGTGCTCGGCCTGGGTGACCACGCCGAAGGCGCAGACGACGATCACGACGATGATGCCCGCGAGCACACCGATCAGCGCGGGGCCCGGCAGGTGCGCGGAGAGGACCGGTTCGGCGAGCAGGACGCCGGCGAAGGCGCCCCAGCCCAGCAGCAGCCGGAAGATCACCGCGGGTGTGATGACGGTCCGGTGAGTGGATGCTGTCCGCACGGATGTGGACCTGCAATCTGCGGGGCCGTCCCTGCTCGCGTCCTCGCTCACGGGTCGTCCCGCTCGCGCCTTGCCGTGCCCTCATTTTAGCCGCGGTGCCTCAGACGTCGGCGAGGGCTGTGATGGGATTCTCCACGCAGTCCGCCAGGTGGCGGAGGAATCCGCCCGCCGTGCCGCCGTCGCAGACGCGGTGGTCGAAGGTCAGCGACAGCTGGGTGACCTTGCGCAGCGCCAGCTCGCCCCGGTGGGCCCAGGGCTTGTCGATGATCCGGCCCACGCCGAGGATCGCCGCCTCCGGGTGGTTGATGATCGGCGTCGAGCCGTCCACACCGAACACGCCGTAGTTGTTGAGCGTGAAGGTGCCGCCGGTGAGGTACTTCGGTTCGAGCTCGCCCGCGCGGGCCCGTTCGGTGCGGTGGGCGATCGCCTCGGCGAGCTGCGCGGTGGTCATCTCGTGTGCGTCGCGGACCACCGGCACCACCAGGCCGCGCGGGGTCTGCGCGGCGAAGCCGAGGCCGATGCGGCTGTGCTGGACGATCTCGTCGCGCTCGGTGTCCACGGAGGAGTTGAGCTCCGGGAACCGGCGCAGCCCGACGACGCAGAACCGCGCGAGCAGCGCGAGCAGCCCGATGCCGCGCGATTTCAGCTCGTCGCGGGCCTCCAGCAGCCGGGTCGCGTCGACGTCCACCCACGTGGTCGCGTCCGGGATCTCGCGGCGGCTGCGGGTGAGCTTGTCGGCCACCGCGCCGCGCAGGCCGCGCAGCGGGATGCGCACCTCGTCCCGCTCCGGCTCCGGCAGCCGGGCGGCCTCCACATCGCGGCGCAGGATCACCCCGCCCGGGCCGGATCCATCCACACTGGACAGGTCGACGCCGTGCTGCTTGGCCAGTCGGCGCACGATCGGCGACAGCACGCGCGGCGCACCCGCCGCGGGCCGTGCCACGGCGTGCTGCGGCCTGACCCGCTGGCGGCGCCTCCGCGCCGCGGCCCCGGTCCCGTAGCCGACGAGCACGTTGCCCGATCCGGCCCGTTCCTCGGTCCGGTGCTGCTCGTGCGGGGAGGATTCGCCGCTGATCGTGGTCAGCGGGGCGCCCACCGCGATCACGTCACCGGGTTCGCCGTGCAGCGCCTCGACGACTCCGGCGAGCGGGCACGGCACGTCCACGACCGCCTTCGCGGTCTCCACCTCGACGACCACCTGGTCCGCCGCGACGCGGTCGCCGACCGCGACGTGCCAGCGGACGATCTCCGCCTCGGTGAGTCCCTCGCCCAGGTCCGGCAGGGTGAACTGCCCCGCCTCTCCGCGATTCACAGTGGTGGTTGCGTTTCGCGGTTGGTCTTGCGTTTTGGGGGTTTCTTGTGGCCGGGTTGCGTCACGGTCCCCTGAGGTGCGGTTGAGCGGGGCCGGGGTTGGTACAGGGCTGTTCACGCTGCTCCCTCCCGTGCGTCGAGCCACTTCACGTCGGGCTGGTCGTCCCACTGCAGCCGGGCCAGGGCGTCGAGCACGCGGTCCACGTTGGGCAGGTGGCTGTGCTCCAGCTTCGGGGGCGGGTACGGGACGTCGAAGCCGGAGACGCGCAGCACCGGGGCGGACAACGAGTGGAAGCAGCGCTCCTGCACGCGGGCCGCGATCTCCGCGGCGACCCCGGCGAATCCCTGCGCTTCCTGCACCACCACGCACCGGCCGGTCTCGCGGACCGCGGCGGTCACCGTCTCGTCGTCGAAGGGCACCAGGCTGCGCACGTCGACGACCTGCACGTCCCAGCCCTCCTCGGCGGCGGCCGCCGCGGACTCCATCGCCAGCGGCACGCTGGGGCCGTAGGCGATCAGCGTCGCGTCGCGGCCCCGCCTGCGGATCGCGGCGCGGCCGATCGGCTCGGTGGTCACCGGCAGCTCGACGTCCTCTTTGGACCAGTAGAGCTTCTTGGGTTCCAGGAACACCACCGGGTCCGGGTCCTCGATCGCCTCGCGCAGCAGCGAATACGCGTCCGCCGCGCCGGACGGGGTGACGACCTTCAGACCGGGGGTGTGCGCGTAGTAGGCCTCGCTGGAATCGCAGTGGTGCTCGACGCCGCCGATGCCGCCCGCGAACGGGATCCGGATCACCATCGGCAGCGCGACCGCGCCGCGGGTGCGGTTGCGCATCTTGGCCACGTGCGAGACGACCTGCTCGAAGGCGGGGAAGGCGAAGGCGTCGAACTGCATCTCCACCACCGGGCGGAACCCGGCCATCGCCATGCCCACGGCGAACCCGGCGATGCCGGACTCGGCCAGCGGGGTGTCGAAGCAGCGGTCCTCGCCGAAGGCGTCCTGCAGGCCGTCGGTGATCCGGAAGACCCCGCCGAGCTTGCCGACGTCCTCGCCGAAGACCACGACCCGCTCGTCCTCGGCGATCGCGTCGCGCAGCGCCGCGTTGAGCGCCTGCGCCATGCTGGTCGGTGCCATCACAACGCCTCCTGTTCGGCTCGGAGCTGGGCGAGCTGTTCGGTCAGCTGCGGGGTCGGTTCGGCGTAGACGTGGCGGAAGAGGTCCGCCGGATCGGTGCTCGGCTCGGCCTGCATGCGGCTGCGGACCTGCACGGCGAACTCCTCGGCCTCCGCGGCGATCTGCTCGACCGCGGTGTCGTCGAGGTGCCCGCTCTCGCGCAGCTGGCGCTCCTGCCGGTCGATCGGGTCCCGCTGCCGCCACTGCTCGACCTCGTCGGGCGAGCGGTAGCGCCCGGCGTCGTCGGCGTTGGTGTGCGCCTCCATCCGGTAGGTGTGCGCCTCGACCAGGAACGGCCCGCCGCCGGACCGCGCGTGGGCCACGGCGGTGTCCAGCACCGACAGCACCGCCGCCGCGTCGTTGCCGTCCACCTGCTCGCTGCGCACGCCGTAGCCGATTCCCTTGTGCGCCAAGGAAGGCGCCACGGACTGCTTGGCCAGCGGCACGCTGATCGCGTAACCGTTGTTCTGCACCAGGAACACCACCGGTGCGCGGAACACCGCGGCGAAGTTGAGCGCCTCGTGGAAGTCGCCCTCGCTGGTGGCGCCGTCGCCGATCAGCGCCAGCGCGACCGTGTCACGGCCCTTGCGGGCCTCGCCGTGCGCCAGGCCGACCGCGTGCAGGGTCTGGGTGGCCAGCGGCGTGCACTGCGGCGCGGTGCGGGTGCTCGGCACGTCGTAGCCGCAGTGCCAGTCCCCGCGCAGCAGCGTCAGCACCTCCACCGGATCGATGCCGCGGGTCACCAGCGCCACCGAGTCCCGGTAGGTGGGGAACAGCCAGTCCTGCGCGCCGATGCTCAGCGCGGCGCCGACCTGGCAGGCCTCCTGGCCGCGCGAGGACGGGTACACCGCCAGCCGGCCCTGCTTGGTGAGCGTGGTGGCCTGCGCGTCGAACCGGCGGCCCACGACCATCGCCCGGTAGGCGGCCAGCAGCCGGGACGGCTCCGGCGCCGGGTGGTTCGGATCCGGTAGCTGCACCGGACTGCTCGACGGAAGCCATTCCACGGTCGACACCTCCATTGGACGACTGGCTTGAGATCGTCGGCCAGCGGTGCCATGTGATACAAGTCATCGGCGAGCAATCGGAACGAACGGCTTCAGGAGCACGTGATGATCGACCAGAAGTCCGGCGGGAGCGGCATCCGGCGCATCCGGACCGGACGATCGGCTCCGGCGCTGGACGACATCGACGCGCGCATCGTCGACGAGCTGGCCCGCGACGGCCGGATGTCCATCCGCACGCTGGCCGAGCGGGTCAACATCTCCCGGACCAACGCGCACGGCCGGCTGGACCGGCTGCTCGACAGCGGGGTGATCACCGGTTTCCACGCCCGCGTCGAGCCGGCCAAGGCCGGGCTGGGCACCGCGGCGCTGATCGGGCTGTCCATCGAGCAGGACACCTGGCGGGAGGTGTCCCGCAGGCTGGCGGCGATCGACTCGGTCGAGCACGTGGCGCTGGTGGCGGGGGAGTTCGACATCGTGGTCCGGGTGCGCACCGAGGACAACGTGTCCCTGCGCAACCTGGTCTTCGACCACATCCAGTCGCTACCGGGCGTGCGCACCTGCCACACCTGGCTGATCTTCGACGAGTTCGAACCGGAGCACGGCTGACCCGCGGCCCACGACGACCACGCCCGCCACCTGCGAAAACTCACGCCCGTCACCCGGGCCCGCGTCGCGTTCGCGCGAAATCGACCGCGCACCTCGCGGCTGGTCAGGGAAGGTCGAGGTCGACCACGACCGGGGCGTGGTCGGAGGTGCCCTTGCCCTTGCGGGCGTTGCGATCGACGTAGGCGTCGGTGACCGCGGTGGTGAAGCGCTCGTTCCCGAAGACCAGGTCGATGCGCATGCCCTGGTTGTTGGGGAAGCGCAGTGCGCGGTAGTCCCAGTAGGTGAAGGGCACGTCGTACTTCAGGGCGCGCGGGTGGACCTCGGCCAGGCCGGTCTCGCCGAGCGCGGTGAGGGCCTTGCGCTCCTCCTCGGTGACGTGCGTGCAGCCCGCGAACTCGGCGATGTCCCAGACGTCGGCGTCGGTCGGGGCGATGTTGAAGTCGCCGAGGACGGTGAACGGGAGCTCGGTCAGCTCCTCGGCGGCGGTGGCGCGCAGCGCGTCGAGCCAGCGCAGCTTGTAGGCGTAGTGCGCGTGGGTGATATCGCGGCCGTTGGGCACGTACACCGACCAGACGCGAACACCGCCGCAGGTGGCGCCGATGGCACGCGGCTCCACCGCCTCGAACATCGCGCCCTCGGCGAGGAAACCGGGCTCGTCGAGCAGTCCGCGGCGGACGTCCTCGATGCCGACCTTGGACAGCACCGCCACGCCGTTCCACCGACCGGTGCCGTGCGCGGCGACCTCGTAACCCAGCGCACCGATCTCGTCGTACGGGAAGGCGTCCTCGGCGCACTTGAGTTCCTGGAGGCACAGCACGTCCGGCTCGGCGGTGCCCAGCCAGTCGACCAGCTTCGGCAACCGGGCCCCGACGGAGTTGACGTTCCAGCTCGCGATCCGCACGCCAGAACCCTCCCACACACCCCTGTCAACCAGGTCGGGTACCCGGCGCGGGAAGCGCCTGAATCACAGTCTCGGCTGCGACTCCCTTTCCGGGGACCTGGCCCATCGGATTTCAGGGCGGAACAACTTCGCGGGAAACGATCGCCCTCTGCCGGAAATTGCCGCCGAGAGGTATCCGGAGTTCCTGTGCGATTCAGGAATGGTTCAGTGCGGCCTGGTGGGAAATCCGGGAAACGCATGTCCGGCGCTTCCCGTCCCGGTTCGCAGCGGCAGGGTCGTTTCGACGCCCCGCCGCTCCACCTCCGCAACGCCGGCGCGGGCCGCCCGCGCCGGCGCCGTCCAGCCGCTTGTCCGGGCGACTGCGGATACCGGTCACGGCTGGACGGCCGGCTCACCTGCGTACTGGTAGCGCCAGACGCCGTCGGCGCGGCGGTCGTGCCGGTCGTAGCGCGCGCACGGGGACTCGCCATCTCGCGGGGAGGGGAAGGTGAACTGACCGAGGGGTAAGTCCGCCTCCGGCGCGGGGATGATGAACGACCGGCCGTCCTCCGGGCCACCGATCAGTTCGGCGTGCACGTGCTGCTGCATTGGTGGTCTCCCTGGCTGACGACAACGCTTTTCTCGCCCCATAGGAACAAATGCGCCGCCGATTGGTTCCAGGTTTCACCCGATCGTCTCAACTTGATGTGTCGGCAGGCGGTTTTCCCACCGCGGATCCGTCGCTCTTGGTTAGCGGACGAACACTCCGGGTAGGACCGGGGCATGGCTGAGGACGGACTCGGAACCTACCGGCGCAAGCGCGACCTGCGGCGGTCCGGGGAGCCCAGCGGTGGTGAACCCGGGGCCCGGCCGCGCTTCGTGGTGCAGCGGCACGACGCCTCCAGTCTGCACTACGACTTCCGGCTCGAGGTGGACGGCGTGCTCAAGTCCTGGGCGGTGCCGAAGGGCCCGTCGCTGGACCCGCGCGACAAGCGGCTGGCGACGCCGACCGAGGACCACCCGCTGGACTACGCCGACTTCGAGGGCGAGATCCCGGAGGGCTACGGCGCGGGCACGGTCATCGTCTGGGACGCCGGCACCTACCGCAACGACACCGAGCGCGACGGCGAACCGGTGCCGATGGCCGACGGGCTCGCGGCCGGGCACGTCAAGGTGCGGTTGCACGGCACGAAGCTGCACGGCGATTTCGCGCTCACGCGCACCGACATCCGCGGGAAGGAGCAGTGGCTGCTGGTGAAGGTGGACGACGACGGTGCCGATCGGCGCCGGAACCCGGTGAGCACCCAGCCGGAGTCGGTGCTCTCCGGCCGGACAAACGACGAGCTCCGATGAGCGCGCGTTGGGAGGCCGACGGGCACCGGTTCGACGTGTCCAATCCGGACAAGGTGCTCTACCCCGGCAGCGGCTACCGCAAGCAGGACGTGATGGAGTACTACCGGTCCGTCGCCGAGGTGATGATCGGGCACAGCAGGAAGAGACCGCTGACCTTGCGGCGGTTCCCGGACGGGATCGAGGACGGCGGGTTCTTCCAGAAGGAGGCCTCGGACTACTTCCCGGACTGGATCCGCGTGGTGTCCGTGCCGCAGCGCGGTGCGCGCGGTGTGGTGCACCACGTGGTCGTCGACGACGCCGCGACGCTGCTCTACCTGGCCGGGCAGGCCTGCCTGGAGTTCCACCTCGGACTCTCCACAGTGGACGACCTGGAGCGGCCGGTGCTGGTGGTGCTCGACCTGGACCCGCCGGACGGCACCGGGCTTACCGAGCTGCGCCAGGTGACCCGCCGGATGTGCGAGCGCTTCCGCGACGCCGGGCTGGAGCCGCACGTGCAGACCACCGGCGGCCGGGGATTCCACGTCGCCGCGCCGCTGCGCCCCGAGCGCGAGTTCGACGAGGTCCGCGCCGACCTGCGCGAGCTGGCCGAGCAGGCGGTCCGCGACGAACCGCGGCGCCTCACCACCGAGCAGCGCAAGGACCAGCGGGGCGACCGGATCTTCCTGGACACCAACCGCAACGCATACGGCCAGACCGCGATCGCGCCCTACTCGCTGCGCGCACGGCCCGGTGCCCCGGCGGCGACCCCGCTGGACATCGACGAGCTCGGCCGCGCGGAGCCGCAGTCCTACGGCCTGGCGAACATGGCGCGCAGGCTGGCGCAGAAGAGCGATCCGTGGGCGGATCTGACCGAACGGAGATGAGCACGATGTCCGAGCAACCCGAAGAACCCGAGACCTTGCAGGGAGCTGAGCGCCTGGACGACGAGGAGCTCGGCGGCGACCCGGTCGAGCGCGGGGTGCAGCCGCCGGACCGGTGGACCCGGGAGACCGAGAGCCGTCCGACGCCGCGGGAGGAGCGCGAGGGCGAGTCCCTCGACGAGCGGCTCACCGAGGAGGTGCCGGACGAAGACGCGTGAATGCGGGTTCCGGGAGGCGGGTACGCCTGGTTGGCAGCTCTTGAGGGGAGGCGCTTTGGACACCGAGATAACCCTCGTCGTGGATGGCGTCGAGCACAGCCTCGTCGTCGACACCCGCACCACGGTCCTGGACGCGCTGCGCGAGCGGCTCGGCATCACCAGCCCGAAGAAGGGCTGCGACCAGGGCCAGTGCGGTGCGTGCACGCTGTTGCTCGGCGATCGCCGGGTCAACAGCTGCCTGATGCTGGCGGTGGCCTACGACGGCGCGAACCTGCGCACCGCCGACGGCCTGGCCGATGCGGACATGCACCCGCTGCAGCGGGCGTTCATCGAGCACGACGCGTTCCAGTGCGGCTACTGCACACCGGGTCAGGTGGTGTCCGCGGTGGGCATGATGCAGGAGATGCGCGAAGGGGAACCCAGCGCGGTCACCGCCGACGCCGCGGAGCTCAGCGACGAGGTCCGCGAGCGGATGAGCGGCAACCTGTGCCGCTGCGGCGCCTACGCCAACATGATCCCGGCGATCGTGGAGGTCGCGCAGCGATGAGGCCGTTCCGCTACCAGCACGCACCGGACATCGGCAGCGCGGTGAGCGCGCTCGCCGAGGCACCCGAGGCGGCGTACCTGGCCGGTGGCACCAACCTGGTCGACCTGATGAAGCTGGAGGTCGCGGTGCCGGACCTGCTGGTCGACGTCCGGGAGCTGACCTCCGACCGGATCGAAGCGCACCCGGACTTCGTGCGGATCGGCGCGGCGGTGACCAACAGCGCGCTGGCCGCCGACCCGGTGATCCGCCGCCGGTTCCCGATGCTGTCGCAGGCGGTCCTGTCCGGCGCGTCGGGGCAGCTGCGCAACCTCGCCACGACCGGCGGAAACCTGTTGCAGCGCACCAGGTGCCCCTACTTCCAGGACCTCAACACGCCGTGCAACAAGCGCGAACCGGGCACCGGCTGCTCGGCGCGGGAGGGCTTCCAGCGCGACCACGCCATACTCGGCGCTTCCGAAGCGTGCATCGCCACCCACCCCTCGGACATGGCCGTCGCGCTGGCCGCCCTCGACGCGGTGGTCAACACCGAGGGGCCGCGCGGGCCGAGGGCGATCCCGCTGGTGGACCTGCACAGGCTGCCCGGCGACGAACCCGAGCGGGACACGGTTCTGGAGCACGGCGAGCTGATCACCTCGGTCGACGTCCCGCAGCTGGACTTCGCCACCAACTCCCGCTACCGCAAGGCCCGCGACCGCGCGTCCTTCGCCTTCGCGCTGGTGTCGGTGGCCGCGGCGGTCGACACCGCTGACGGCGTCGTGCGCGATGTCCGCCTGGCGCTGGGCGGCGTCGCGCACAAGCCGTGGCGGGCGACCGATGCCGAGGCGGCGCTGCGCGGTGCCGAAGCGTCGGTGGAGGAGTTCCGCCGGGCCGCCGACGCCGAGCTCGCCGGGGCGAGGCCGTTGCCCGGCAACGAGTTCAAGATTCCCTTGGCGCGCAACATGATCGTCGGCGTGCTTTCCGAGCTCTCGGGGGTGCCGCGATGACCGCGACGACCAGCATCATCGGCGCTCCCGTGGACCGCATCGACGGCGCGGAGAAGGTCCGAGGCGCGGCGCTGTACGCCGCGGAGCACCCGGTCGACCAGCCGGTGCACGCCTTCCCGCTGCAGGCCGAGATCACGCGCGGCCGGATCACCGGCATCGATCCCGCCGAGGCGATGAGCGAGCCGGGCGTGATCGCGGTGCTCACGCACGAGAACGCCCCGGAACTGGCCTCGGCGCAGGATGCCGAGCTGGCCATCCTGCAGTCCCCGGAGATCGCCTTCCACGGCCAGCTGATCGGGGCGGTGCTCGCCGAGAGCGTCGAGGCCGCGCGCCGGGCGGCGCAGCTGGTGCACGTCGGCTACGAGCAGCAGGCGCACGACGTCGACCTGCACCCGGCGCGGCCCGACCTGGTCAAGCCGGAGCTGGTCAACGGCGGGTTCCGGACCGACACCGCCGAAGGCGACGTGGACGCGGCGCTGGCCAGCGCCGCGGTGGTGGTCGACGAGGTCTACACGACACCGCAGGAGCACAACAACCCGCTGGAACCGCACGCCACCATCGCCAGCTGGACCGACGGCGACCTCACCCTCTACGACTCCACCCAGGGCGTGCACTGGGTGCGGGAGAGCATCGCGGCGGTCTTCGGCCTGGACCAGCAGCGCATCCACGTGGTGTGCCCGCACGTCGGCGGCGGTTTCGGCGCCAAGGGCGTGCCGCACGCGCACGTGGTGCTGGCCGCGATGGCCGCCCGGCTGGTCGCGCCGCGGCCGGTGAAGCTGGTGCTGACCAGGCAGCAGATGTTCACCATCGTCGGCTACCGCACCGGCACCCTCCAGCGCCTCCGGCTGGGCAGCGACGCGGCGGGCCGGCTGACCGCGATCAGCCACGACGCGGTGTCGCAGACCTCCCGGATCAAGGAGTTCGTGGAGCAGACCGCGGTTCCCACCCGCACCATGTACGCCGCGCCCAACCGCCGCACCACGCACCGGGTCGCCGAGCTGGACGTGCCGGTGCCGTCGTGGATGCGGGCGCCGGGCGAGTGCCCCGGCATGTTCGGCCTGGAGGTGGCGGTGGACGAGATGGCCATCGCCTGCGGCCTGGACCCGGTGGAGTTCCGCATCCGCAACGAGCCGGACACCGACCCGTCGACCGGACGTCCCTTCTCCAGCCGGAACCTGGTGGCCTGCCTGCGCGAAGGAGCGCAGCGCTTCGGCTGGGCGCAGCGCGATCCCGCACCGCGCTCCGGTCGCGACGGCCGCTGGCTGGTGGGAACCGGAGTCGCCTCCTCGACGTACCCGGTGTTCAGCATGCCTGGGACGCGCGCCACCATCCGGGCCCGGCCGGACGGCCGCTACCGGGTGCTGATCGGCGCGGCCGACCTCGGCACCGGCGCGTGGACGGCGCTGACCCAGATCGCGGCGGACGCGCTGGGCGTGGAGATGTCCGAGATCCAGCTGAGCATCGGCGACACCGACCTGCCCTACGCCTCCGGTGCCGGTGGTTCGACCGGGATCACCTGCTGGGGCTCGGCGATCGTGGACGCGGCCCGCCGCTTGCGCGCGCAGCTGCCGAACGGCGAGCCGATCCCGGACGAGGGCATCGAGGTCACCGGGACGCTCCCGGACAACCCCTACGCCGGGCAGATGGCGATGCACAGCTTCGGCGCGCAGTTCGCCGAAGTCCGGGTGCACGCCGACACCGGCGAGGTGCGGGTGCCGCGGATGCTGGGCATCTTCGCGGCCGGCCGGATGGTCAACGCCAAGACGGCGCGGTCGCAGCTGCTGGGCGGGATGACCATGGGCCTGTCCATGGCGCTGCACGAGCACAGCGTGGTGGATCCGCGCTACGGGCACGTGGTCAACCACGACTTCGCCGGCTACCACATCGCGACCAACGCCGACATCGGTGAGATCGAGGTGGACTGGATCGACGAGCACGACCCGTACGTGAACCCGATGGGCACCAAGGGGATCGGCGAACTGGGCATCGTGGGCACCGCGGCGGCGATCGCCAATGCGGCCCACCACGCGACGGGCATCCGCGTCCGCGATCTGCCGATCACGCTGGACCGCTTCCTGACCTAGGCGCGGTGAACCGCTGCAGCGCGGCGCGCAGCAGCACCCGCAGGCAGTACCGGACCAGGTAGTGCCCGCGGACGAGCAGCCACGGGAGTCCTTTGCCGACCAGCCAGCGCAGGTGGTCGAAACCGCTGGTCCGGATGCCGCCGGAAGCGGCCAGGGAGACCTCGCCGGGCACCGCGACGCCGACGGCCTGGAACTCCTCGGCCAGTGATGCGGCCAGCAACCGGTGACCGAGCTCGGACGGGTGCAACCGGTCGACGCTCCACGTCGTCGGGTGGTAGACGCCGGGCAGCCGGTCCAGGTCGACGATCCCCGCCGCGTGCTCTTCGGCGACCTCCTCCAGGATCCGGTTGAGCGCGTCGATCCGCCTGGCCAGCGCCGCGCGCAGCGGCCCGGGCAGCCGGAAGACCCGCCCGTGGTCGTGGTAGCGGATCGTCACGACGATCGTCCCGGCCGCGGTGAGCGCCCGCACGACCTCGGTCAGCAACCGCCGCAGCCGCAGCGGGTCGAAGTCGTAGCGCATCGTGTCGTTCATGCCGACCAGCACCACGGCGGCCTCCGGCGCGGCGCGCAGAGCCGCGGGCAGCTGGGTGCTGTGCACGTCGGCCACGCGAGCTCCGCTGGACGACACGTTCGCCAGCTCCGCCGCGCCGAGCGCTTCGGCCAGCAGCGGGGCGAAGCCCCGCCAGCCGCCGGCCACCGGATCGCCCATGCCCGCACCGACCGAGTCGCCGAGGACCGCCAGCGCGCGAACTCGTCGCGGACCCGCCCGGTCCGCCAGGATCGCCTCCTGCACGACGATCATGGTGATCGGCGATCACCCTGCCGCGATGAGGCGGCGGTGACGATCCGGCAACCGGTGGGCGAAGAATCGGCGCGCCTCAGCCGGGCTGGTAGCCCTTGCCCGGCCAGAACGGCCATTCCTCGAAGGAACGGCACTTGCCGTCCGCGGCGAAGCCGATGACCCACAGGTCGCGGTACTCCTGAGCCGGCGGACCGCCGTACTGGACCGCCACGCGGACGACCGCGGTGTCACCTTCGAGAGCCACCGGAGCGCTGGTCATCCGGAACTGCTCGTCCGGACCCGAGCGTTCGGCCTCCCACATCCGCGCGATCGCGGGCAGTCCGGTGCGCGGTTCCTGGTACGGCGCCTGCAGGTAGGTGGCGTCGGCGGTGAAGAGCCCGGCGAGGGCGTCGACGCCCGGTGCCCGCCACGCCCGCTCGTACTCGGCGACCCACGCGAGTGCTCGTTCCCAGTCCATGCCACCGGAGCCTGGCACACCTGCCCGGACCGCGCGTGATCGTCAGTCGGCCCGCTCCGGTGCCGCGACCTCGGCCGGGCGCCGGGCGGCGCTGGTCTGGACCTCGTGCAGTGCGATGAAGGCGAAGTTCCCGGCCAGTGCGACCACGTTGACCAGGTGCAGCCCGTTCGCGTAGTGCCGGGCGCGCCGCTGCGCGTAGTGGATGAGGCCCCAGGAGAACAGCTGGTGGGCGAGGTACCCGAGCTACGCCGTCGCCCTGGGACGACTACGAGCACTTCCGCGCACAGCTGCTCAAGATCGTCCGTCACGGCTCCGAGGGCTGAGCGGCCAGAGCCCGGGCCGCGACGGTGCGGAGCGGGAGGCCGAGCGCGGTCGCGGCCGCCACCACGTCGTCGTGCTCCGGTTTGGTGCGCCACGGTCCGTGCTTCAGGCGGATCTCGTGGCCTTCCACGATGACCGTCGTGGTGCGGCGGGGGAGCGCCAGCCGGTCGACCGGCTGACGTCGGATGCCGAGGCTGCCGGTCTCGGCGAGCACGAGCTCGGTCAGCTCCGGTTCCCGCTGCGGGTGGCACAGGACGTGCAGCACGTGGGCGGGGCGGGACTTCTTCGCCGTCGCCGGGGTGGTCCACGCGTCGGCCGCACCGGCCAGCAGCGCGCGGTCGATGACGTGGCCGAGCAGCTCGCCGGTCACATCGTCCACATTGCACTCCAGGACCACCATCGGCTCGGCGGAGGCGTTCAGCGGTGTGCCGGTGGTCGCCGAAAGCACGTTGGGCCGCTGGGAGAACCGCCGGTTACCGGCACCGTACGCGGTGTCCTGCACGATCATCGCCGGGGGCGGGGCGAACCTGGTCCCGGCCGCTTGCAGCAGTGCGGCGCCAGTGGGCGTCACCGTCTCACCGGGCAGGTCGGTGCCGACGACCGCTGCGCCGCGCAGCAGCTGCAACGTCGCCGGGGCAGGAGCGGGGAGCACGCCGTGCGCGCAGCGGACGGTGCCGCTGCCGAGCGCCAACGGCGCGGAATGCACTGCTGTGATGCCCAGAGCGTGCAGTGCGGCGGCCACTCCGACGGTGTCGACGACGGTGTCCAGTCCGCCGATCTCGTGCAGGTGCACGTCGTCGGGATGCTGGCCGTGCAGCGCGCCTTCCACCTCGGCGATCGCGCGGACAGCCGACGCGGCCAGTTCCGCGACGGGCTCCGGCCGGGCTTGCCGCACCCGGGCGAGCAGTTCCGAGGCGTGCCGTTCGGTGCTGGTGTCGTCGACCTCCACCACGGCCCTGGTCGCCGCGATCCCGTCGACCTGGACCTGCTCGGCGCGCAACCGCCAGCCCGCCAGCCCGGTCGAGTCGATCGCGGCGCGGACCTCGTCGATCGGCGCGCCCAGCCCGAGCAGCGCGCCGAGCAGCATGTCACCGGACACGCCGGTGACCGGGTTGAGCCAGAGGATCATCGAAGTCCTGCCGCGGTGTGGGCGAGCCGGTGCGCGGCCATCGCCGCCCCGAACCCAGAGTCGATGTTGACCACCGTCAGCCCGGCCGCGCACGAGGTCAGCATGGCCAGCAGTGCCGTCACGCCGTCCAGCGCCGCGCCGTAGCCGGTCGAGGTGGGCACCGCGATCACCGGGCAGGCCACCAGGCCGCCGACCGCGCTGGCCAGCGCGCCCTCCATGCCGGCCACCACGATCACCGCATCCGCCCGCGCCAGGTCATCGCGAGCCGCCAGCAGCCGGTGGATGCCTGCGACTCCGACGTCGCGCACGACGTGGGTGGCCAGGCCGATCGCGGTGCAGACCGCTTCGGCTTCGGCGGCGACGGGCCAGTCCGCGGTGCCCGCCGTCGCGATGCACACCCGGAACGGCCGGGGCTGCGCAGGCCGCCACACCAGCAGGCGGGCGGTCTCGTCGTAGTCGCCGTCGGGCACGCGGACCTGCGCGGCGGTGTCGGCGTCGACCCGCGTCACCAGCACCGGGCCGGTGCTGCGGGCGAGCAGTTCGGTGACGATGCCGGTGATCTCCGAGGGTTGCTTGCCCGGGCCGTAGACCACCTCGGGCAGGCCCTGCCTGGCCTCCCGGTCGGTGTCGACCCGCGCGTAGCCGAGGTCGGCGAAACCGCTCATGACGCGCTCCGGACCGGTAGCAGTGGCAGCAGCGCGTTCATCCGTCCACTTCGGAATCCGCCCAGGTCCACGGCGCAGAACTGGAACCCGGCCTCGCGCACGACCCGGTCCAGCTCGGCGTGGTGGGCCGCGGCGCGCTGGATGTCGGCCTCGGGAACCTCCAGCCGGGCCACGGTGCCCTGCCCGTGCGCGCGCACCCGGCACACGTCGAATCCCATTGCGCGCACCGCGGATTCCGCGCGCTCGATGCGTCCGAGGACCTCCGGTGTGACCGTATCGCCGTAGGCGACGCGGGAGGCGAGGCAGGCTGCTGCGGGCTTGTCCGCGGTGCCGAGCCCGAGTTCCCGGCTCGCCCGGCGAACGGCTTCCTTGGTCAGCTCGGCGTCGACCATCGGGGCGATCGCACCGCGCTGCGCGGCCGCCCGCTGACCGGGGCGGTGATCCCCGAGATCGTCGAGATTGGTGCCCAGCGCGATCCGGGCGCCCAGCGCCGCCGCCAGCGGCTCGAGGGCGTCGAACAGCGCGGACTTGCAGTGGTAGCAGCGGTTTCCGTCGTTGGCGGCGTACTCCGGCCGCTCCGCCTCGTCGGTGCAGACCTCGACGTGCGCGAAGCCGCGGGTGCGGGCGAACTCCCTGGCCTGCCGCCGTTCCGCGGCGGCCAGGCTGGGGGAGACGGCGGTGACGGCCAGCATCCGCGCGCCGAGCACCTCGTGCGCCACGGCCGCCAGCAGGGCCGAGTCGACACCGCCGGAGAACGCCACCACCAGGGCTTCCTCCTCGCTGATCCGCTGCCGGAGCCGATCGAGTTCGGGCGCGCTCACGGGCTCACTCCTTCCACACTGAGAGCTTGACCTTGTTCTTTTGTCTTCGAAACGCCGGAGGCGTTCAGCTCACCCTCAGCGTTCGCCCGGCGAGGACAGCCCGTGTATCGGGCATACATCAGTCCGGGATCCCGGAGTCCAGGCGGGCGCTGAGGTTCCGCCACCCGCACCGCCACGCAAATCGACCGACACGCAGTTCTCAGATGGCGGTCATGCCGCCGTCCATGACGAAAGCGCTGCCGTTGGCGAAGCGGGCCCCGGCCAGGAAGACGATGCCCTCGGCGACCTCTTCCGGGGTGCCCATCCGGCCGTCGAGCTGGCGCTTCTCCATGGCCTCGCGCGCGGCGCCCGGATCCGGCGCGTCGGCCAGGATCTTGCCGATCCACTCGCTGGCCACCGTTCCCGGGCAGATCGCGTTGGCCCGGATACCGCGGTCGGCGTAGTCGACGGCGATGGAGCGGGTCAGGCCGATGACCCCGGCCTTGGACGCGCAGTAGGCGGCCCGGTTGCGCACGCCGACCACTCCGGCGACCGAGGAGACGTTGACGACGCAGCCGCCGCCGGCCGCCACCATCCGGGGCAGCACGATCCGGCAGGTCTCGAACAGCGCGGTGAGGTTGACGCCGAGCACGGCGTCCCAGTCCTCGCGGCTGGTCTCGGTCAGCGTCGCGGCGACCCCGATCCCGGCGATGTTGGCCAGCAGCTCAGGTGCGCCGCCGAAGTGCTGCTCAGCGCGGTCCACGGCCGCCTCGAACGCATCGGCGTCGCGCACGTCCAGCGCGACCGGCAGTGCTTCCGAGCCCGCCGCGGCGACTGCTTCCGCGGCCCGCTCCGTCCCGTCCGCGGCGATGTCGACGGCCACGATCCGGTAGCCCTCGGCGGCGAGCGCGACGGCGGTGGCGTAGCCGATGCCGGATCCCGCACCCGTGACGATGGCCGTGCGAACGTCGTGCAACGGACTGCCTCCTGGTGCTCCACAGTGGACCGAAGGGTCGGTGCGGGCGGATCATCCGACCACTGCACTCTAGGCGGGGAGTGGACCGCGCTGTCAAGGGAGAGATCGGCTGTTGACGGCCGCTGTGCGGGGCGGTAGTGCCGGACTCACCGACGTGTCGCTCGTCCGGGTGGCTCGCCGGGGATCCGGCCGGGCGCGGACCTAGTGTTCGAACCGGGGACGGATCGGCGGGCGGGGAGGACCTGGTGGCGGACGACGCGGCGCGGCAGATCGCTTCGGGCTATGCGACCGGAGGAGCTGCCGTCGAACTCGGGGCGGTGGTCGTGGACGGCGCGGCCGACGCCGGGGCGGCGGTGCGCATCCCGCTGGCCACGATGAACCGGCACGGCCTGGTGGCCGGGGCGACCGGCACCGGCAAGACCAAGACGCTGCAGCTGCTGGCCGAGCAGCTCTCCGAGGCGGGCGTGCCGGTGCTGCTCGCCGACGTCAAGGGCGACCTCTCCGGGCTGGCCGCGGCGGGCGAGGGCGGGCAGAAGGTGGCCGAGCGCGCCGCCCAGGTCGGCGACGACTGGCGAGCCACCGCCTGCCCAGTGCAGTTCTGGTCGCTGGGCACCGGTGGGCGCGGCGTGCCGATCCGCGCGACCATCACCGGCTTCGGGCCGCTGCTGCTGGCCAAGGTGCTCGGCCTGAACGCGACGCAGGAGTCGACGCTGGGCCTGATCTTCCACTGGGCCGACCAGCGCGGCCTGGCGCTGCTGGACCTCAAGGACCTGCGCGCGGTCATCCAGTACTTGACCAGCGACGAGGGCAAGGCGGAGCTGACCGGCATCGGCGGGGTCTCGGCGGCCACCGCCGGGGTGATCCTGCGCGCGCTGTCGAACCTGGAAGCGCGCGGCGGGACCGACTTCTTCGGCGAACCGGAGCTCGCGGTCGCAGATCTGTTCCGGCAGGTCGACGGCAAGGGCGTGGTGAACGTGCTGGAGCTGGACGACGTGCAGGCCGACCCGGTGCTGTTCTCCACGTTCCTGATGTGGCTGCTGGCCGAGCTCTTCGAGGAGCTGCCCGAGGCGGGCGACCTCGACCGCCCGAAGCTGGTGTTCTTCTTCGACGAGGCGCACCTGCTGTTCTCCGGTGCGTCCAAGGCGTTCCTGGAGCGCATCGAGCAGACGGTGAAGCTGATCCGCTCCAAGGCGGTCGGCGTCTTTTTCTGCACGCAGCTGCCCACCGATCTGCCCAACGCGGTGCTCTCGCAGCTCGGCGCCCGCGTCCAGCACGCGATCCGCGCGTTCACCCCGGACGATCAGAAGGCCTTGAGCCGCACGATCAAGACGTACCCGACCACCGAGCACTACCGGCTCGACGAGGCGCTGACCTCGCTGGGCACCGGCGAGGCGATCGTGACGGTGCTCTCCGAGACCGGCGCTCCGACACCGGTGGCCTGGACCAGGTTGCGGGCTCCGCGGTCGCTGATGGGCACGATCGGGGAGGAGGCTGTGCGGTCGAGCGCGGCCGCCTCGCCGTTGTGCGGCAAGTACCAGCAGACCATCGACCGCGAATCCGCCTACGAACGCCTGGCGAGCAAGGTCGCCGCTGCGCGGCCACCGGAACGGGAGGAGGCCGCACCGGACAAGCCCGGGATCTTCCAGCAGGCGATGGACAACCCGGCAGTCCGGTCGTTCTTCCGGTCGGCGGCCAGCGCTCTCGGGCGGGAGATCACGAGGGGCTTGTTCGGCAATCGACGCCGGTGACCGCCACCCGTCGATGGCGGTCACCGGCGCCGGTCAGTGATCGCGGTGGGTCATCAGGTGGGCCAGAGCGCTGAGCTGCTCGGCCGGCCGCGGGGCGAGGTCGGCGCGGTGCAGGTCGGCCAGCGCCAAGTTGAGCAGGTCGTCGCTCTGGTTCTGGCTCCAGCTGCGCCCGCCCGCCAGGGCGATCAGCTCGGCGGACTGGGCCAGGTCGCTGCCGGACAGCGGCTGGTCGTGGAGGTAGACGGCGGCCAGCCGCTGCCCGGCCGGCGTGCCGGAGGTCAGCGCGGAGACCACCGGCAGGGTCTTCTTGCGGGTGCGCAGGTCGGAGAACACCGGTTTGCCGGTGATCGCCGGGTCACCCCAGATCCCCAGGAGGTCGTCGACGTGCTGGAAGGCCAGCCCGAGCCGTTCGCCGAAGCTGCGCAGCCGCGCGATCTGCTCGGTCTTGCCACCGCCGAACATCGCCCCGAGCGCGCACGCGCAGCCCAGCAGCGCGCCGGTCTTGTCCCGGGCCATCCGCTGGCACTCGGCCAGATCCACGCTGCGGCGGTCCTCGAAGGACAGGTCGGCGACCTGCCCGTTGATCAGGTTCAGCACCGTCGTGCTCAGCGCCCGCACGGCGTCGGCGGCTTCGGGGTGGCGGCACGCCCCGAGCACGTCGGAAGCCAGCGACAGCAGCGCATCGCCGGCCAGGATCGCCGGCCCGCTGCCGAACACCGTCCACGCGGTGGGCCGGTGCCGCCGGGTGACGTCACCGTCCATCACGTCGTCGTGCAGCAGCGAGAAGTTGTGCACCAGCTCGACGGCGACGGCGGCCGGGACGGCCTCCGCGGGATCGCCGCCGACGGCGCTGGCGGTGAGCAGCACCATCGCCGGGCGCAGCGCCTTGCCGCGATCGGCGCGCACCGGATTGCCGTGCTCGTCCCACCAGCCGAAGTGGTACCCGGCGACCTGCTGCATCCGGGTGGGCAACCGGTCGACCGCGGCCCGCAGCGCGGGCTCGACCATGGTGCGACTGCGGGTCAGCGCCTCGTAAGCAGCGCCCGCGCGGCGGGCGTCCTGCTGCATGGTGGTGGTCACAGTCCCGCCTCTCCCTTTTCCGCCTCTCCGCGAATTTCAGTGGTGGTTGCGTTGGGCGTTGATCTCGCGTTTCGCGGTTTCTTGTGGCTGGGTTGCATCACGGTCCCCTGAGGTGCGGTTGAGTAGGACTCCGGTTGACACAAGGAGTGTCAGCGTTCGAAGCGGTGGCGGGAGCCCGGTGACGGGCTCGTGAGCCGAGTTCGCCGGTCGTGAGCGCGCGGCACCGCCGCGCGCTCACGACGGGTCGCGACCGATCAGCGGTTGGTCTCGACGTGTTCGAGGACGCCGAGGGCGTCCGGGACCAGCACCGCCGCCGAGAAGTAGGTGCTGACCAGGTAGGAGATCACCGCCTGGTCGTTGATCCCCATGAACCGCGCGGAAACCCCGGGCTGCTGCTCGTCGGGGAGGCCGGTCTGCTGCAGGCCGACCACTCCGCTGTCGTCCTCGCCGACGCGCATGCACAGGATCGAGCTGGTGCCGTTCTCGCTGACCGGGATCTTGTCGCTGGGCAGGATCGGCACGCCTCGCCACGCGTGCACCTGGCGGCCCTGCACTTCCGTGGTCTGCGGGTAGACCCCGCGCCTGGTGCACTCCCGCCCGAAGGCGGCGATGGTGCGCGGGTGGGCCAGGAAGAACTTCGACTTGCGCCGGCGGGCGAGCAGCTCGTCCAGGTCGTCGGGGGTGGGCGGGCCGGTGCGGGTGTGGATGCGCTGGCGGAGGTCGGCGTTGTGCAGCAGGCCGAAGTCGCGGTTGTTGATGAGTTCGTGCTCTTGGCGTTCGCGCAGTGCTTCGATGGTGAGCCGGAGTTGTTGTTCGGTCTGGTTCATCGGCTGGTTGTAGAGATCTGCGACGCGGCTGTGCACCCGCAGCACCGTCTGCGCCAGGCTGAGCTCGTACTCGCGAGGTTCGAGCTCGTAGTCCACGAACGTCGCGGGCAGCGCCGGTTCGCCGGAGTGCCCGGCGGCGAGCGCGATCTCGGCCTCGCCGTGCTTGTTGTGCACCGGCGTCGGCTGTCCGCGGGTCGCCGCGATGTGCGCCCGCAGCTGGTCGAACCGGAGGTTGACCGCCTGCAGAGCCCGGCTGGTCAGCACGAGGGCGGTGCACGGCGTGACCGCCTTGTAGGTGTGCTGCCAGGTGTCCTCATCGCCGAGGAGCGCGTTCGCGCCGAAGAACTCGCCGTCGGCCAGGACGGTCAGCACGGCTTCGTCGCCGTACTCGGCGGTGCCGACCTTGCTCACCTTGCCGTGGGCGATGAGCACGACCTGCTCTGCGGCCTGACCGGCCCGCGCGATGACCTGACCCGGCTCGTACTCCTGCTGGATGAACCGGTCGGCGAGCGCGCCCAGCGCGGTGTCGTCGTCGAACCCCCGCAGCAGCGGGAGTTCGCGCAGTTCCTGCGGGATCACGCGCACGTCGGCGCCGGTGTTGGTGAAGGTGATCCGGCCGTCGCCGAGCGCGTAGGTCAGGCGGCGGTTGACCCGGTAGGTACCGGCGCCGACGTCGACCCACGGCAGCATCCGCACCAGCCAGCGCGAGGTGGTGCCCTGCATCTGCGGGACGGACTTGGTCGTCGTCGACAGCTGCCGGGCTGCCGCGGTGCCCAGGCTCAACGGGGACGGTTCGTCGGCTCTGGTGTCGGGTTCGGTCACGATGTCCACTGCTCCTAGCTGATCGGTGCTGCGGGTGGCAGAGCTGCGGAACCGCTCACGCCCGGCCGAGTTCGACGTGTTCCAGCACGCCGACCGCATCGGGCACCAGCACGGCCGCCGAGTAGTAGGCGCTGACCAGGTAGGAGATCACGGCCTGGTCGTTGATCCCCATGAAGCGGACGGAGAGCCCGGGCCGGTACTCGTCGGGGATGCCGGTCTGGTGCAGCCCGACGACGCCCTGGTTCTGCTCACCGGCGCGCACCAGCAGCACGGAGCTGGTGCGGGTGTCGCTGACCTGGATCTTGTTGCAGGGCAGGATCGGCACGCCGCGCCAGGACGGCACCTGGTGGCCCTGCAGGTCGATGCTGTGCGGGTAGATGCCGCGCTTGCTGCACTCCTGCCCGAAGGCGGCGATGGTGCGCGGGTGGGCCAGGAAGAACCCGGGTTCCTTCCACACCAGCGTCAGCAGCTCGTCCAGGTCGTCGGGGGTGGGCGGGCCGGTGCGGGTGTGGATGCGCTGGCGGAGGTCGGCGTTGTGCAGCAGGCCGAAGTCGCGGTTGTTGATGAGTTCGTGCTCTTGGCGTTCGCGCAGTGCTTCGATGGTGAGTCGCAGCTGTTGTTCGGTCTGGTTCATCGGCTGGTTGTAGAGGTCTGCGACGCGGCTGTGCACCCGCAGCACCGTCTGCGCGACGCTGAGCTCGTACTCGCGGGGCGCCGGCTCGTAGTCCACATAGGTCCCCGACAGCTGCGGCTCGCCCGCGTGGCCCGAGGAGATCTCGATCTCGGCCTCGCCGTGCGGGTTGTGCTTGCGCTTCGGCTGGGCCAGCGTCTGCCGGACGTGCTCGCGCAGCAGTTCCGAGTGGCCGTTCATCTCCTGGAAGGCCTGCTGCCGCAAGGTGAGCACGGTGCAGCGGGTGACCGCCTGGTAGGTGGAGTTCCAGGCGGCCGCGTCGGCGCCGAGCACGTGCGCGCCGAAGAACTCGCCGTCGGCCAGCACGCCGAGCACGGTCTGGTCGCCGTACTCGCCGGTGCCGATCTTGTTGATCTTGCCGTGCGCGATGAGCACGACCTGGTCGGCGGGCTGGCCCGCGGTGGCGATCACCTGGCCCGGCTCGTACTCCTGCTGCACGAACCGGTCGGCGAGCGCGCCGAGGACGGTGTCGTCGTCGAACCCGCGCAGCAGCGGGAGCTCCCGCAGTTCCTGCGGGATCACGCGCACGTCGGCGCCGGTGTTGGTGAAGGTGACCCGCCCGTCGCCGAGGGTGTAGCTCAGCCGGCGGTTGACCCGGTAGGTGCCGCCCGCTGCCTGCACCCAGGGCAGCATCTTCAGCAGCCAGCGCGAGGTGATGCCCTGCATCTGCGGTTCGGACTTGGTCGTGGTCGCCAGGTTTCGGGCCGCCGCCGTGCTCAGGCTCAACTGCGGTGCAACGCTGCCGTCAGTGTTGAGCGGTTCGGTCCCAGTCACGCCAATACCACCAATCATCTAGCCCGTCGAAAAGTCTCGTCCGAATTGCGCCGAGGAATGGTTTCACCAGAATGCGGAATGGATGGAATGAAATGGCTCGCTCGTTGTCGGGCCAGTGCCTTCCGCGCTGCCGACGGCGACATTAGCACTGCTGATCTCGGCCGTACAGTCACCCGAAAGTGCTGCTCATTTCGGTAAAGTTCGAGGTGATGAGCTGGTTTTGGGTCACCTGGATCGCGGCTTGCGCAAAACGCTCCGTAATCGACATTGGCAATGGTGTCCGACAGTTCAGCGGTCTTCCACCTGCTTGCGCTAGGCCATTTCGGTGATCTTGGAATATTCCGCGGGCATACTGCTCTGAATGGGTGATCAACTCCGCTGCGGTAGATTCCACGAATCGGACTATCTGTGCTCCGTCCAATTCGGAGTACTGTTCGGGCCGCGGAGGAACTGCGTTCTTCGCGGTGTTTCCTTCAGAAGTTCTGAAATCGTGTCGAGCGGGTTGCAATGCCCGCTCTCGTGCATCAGGAGGCGGGCGAGCGTGTGCGCAAGCGCCATCCGGTCTGTGCAGATCGAGTGGGAGGCGATGTCGTCGTGAAGTGGAACCTGCGGTTGGTCGCGGCCCAGCGCGGTATCTGGAAGGCCGCCGAGCTGCAACGACTGCTCGCCGAACACGGTCTGGTGGTCTCGGCCGGGAAGATGTCGGGGCTGTGGTCGAAGACGCCGGCCAGCCTGAAGCTGTCCGATCTGGACATCATCTGCGCCGCGCTGGGCTGCCAGGTCGGCGAGCTGCTGGTGCCCGAACCGGTGCTCTCGCGCGGCGAGGCCGCCCTCCGGAGCGCCGAGTGAACATCTACCTGCAGGGCACCGTCTGGGTCCTGAGCGCGTCGGTGGTCGCGGCGCTGGTCGGCTACCTGGTGCGCCGGATCGGGCAGGACGAGGGCAGGCCGAGCAACAACGACGCGGCGGGGCAGGTGTTCACCATCGTCAGCGGCTTGCAGGCGGTGGTGCTGGCCTTCGTGCTGGTCACGCTGTTCGACACCGTGACCGATGCCAGGGAAGGGGCCCACCGGGAGGCGCAGAGCCTGGTCTCGGTCGCCTGGGCGGTGGACTCGCTGCCCGCGCCGGCCGCCGACGAGGTCCGCGAGCTCGGTGCCGGGTACCTGCGCACGGTGGTGGACCAGGAGTGGCCGGTCATGCAGCGCGGCGGCGAGGTGGCCGGGCCGGGCTGGGCGCAGCTGGACCAGATCCGCGAGGTGGTGCTGAACGCCCCGGCCGAGGGCGAGTTCGAGGAGGGCCGCAAGAGCGAGGCCAGCACGCAGCTCGGCAAGGTCTACGAGGAACGGCACGAGCGGCTGACCAGGGCGTTCGATCGCGGCGTGGTGGCGGTGGTGTGGTTCGTGCTGATCCTGGGCAGCGTGGTGTGCGTGCTGCTGCCGAACCTCTTCGGCGGTACCCGGCTGTTCCCGCACATCGTGCTGGTCTCCACGCTGGCCGGTGCGCTGGCGCTGCTGCTGTTCGCGATCTTCCAGCTGCAGAACCCGTTCAGCGGTGGTTCGCGGATCGGCCCGGAGGCCTTCACCTGGGCGCTCGAACGGCTCGGTCGAAGTTGATGCGGTGGTGCGCGGCGGCCGTCGCCCTGGTGCTGCTGGCCTCGGCCACCTTGGTGGTGACCGCGGCGGCGTCCTCGGCGTGCTCGGTGCTGCAGGCCCGCAACCGCGGCGGCCTCTCGACCCTGCACCGCGTGGACTTCCCCGGCGCGACCGGCACGAAGCTGGCCGCGCCGGGCTACCGGCTGAACGCCCTCGGGTACTCGGAGTCGCAAGGCCTGGTGTACGCGATGGCCTCGCGCGGTCCCTCCGGCCCGTTCCCGGACGGCGGGCGCGCGGTGGCGATCGCGGCGGACGGGCAGACCCGGGAGCTGGGGCCCGTCCGCGCCGGGCGCGAGGGTGCCTGGTGGCACCCGCTGCGCGCGCCCTCGGCCGGGGCGGTGTCCGGAAACCGCTGGTACCTGGTCGAGAACGGCTACCTGTACGCGGTCGACGTCGACCCCGGGAGCCGGACCTTCCTTGACGTGCTGTCGATGACCGGTATCGAGGGGGTGGGCCGGCTGTCGTCGTTCGACGACTTCGACGTGGACCCGGTCGACGGCCAGCTCTACAGCGTCACCGCCACCAGGACCGGGGCCGTGGCCCTGGTGCGCCTGGACCGCGGCAGCGGGCAGGTGTCGAAAGTGGCCGATGTGCCGGGACTTCCGCCGCTCAGCTACGGATCGGTGGTGATCGGGTCCGACCGCGCGCTCTACGTCACGGCGAACGAGTCGGGCGGGATGTACCGGGTGGACCGGGACGGTTCGGTGCGCGAGCTGGCCGTCGTCCTCCCGATGACGAGCTCCGATGCGGCGGGCTGCCTGGCGGGGGAGAGCCCACCCGCTCCGCCGCCTCCGACCACTCCGCCACCGACGAGCACTTCGCCGACCGCCCCACCGTCGACGATTCCGCCACCGACCACACCGCCGTCGGCCACACCGCCGCCCGAGCCGCCGTCCGAGCCGCCGTCGCGGACGCCGGTTCCGGAGCCCAGTCCGATGCCGGAGCCGACGCCGAGTTCTCCGCTGCCACCGGGCAACTTCGCCGCGCCTGCGGAGGAACCCGATGTGGAGACCTCCGGGCACAGCACCGAGGAGAAGCGGCGGTGGGTGCTGGCCGTGCTGGTGCTGCTGATCGGCGGCAGCGCCGCGGCGCGGCGGCTGTCGCGATGACCGGGGTGGTCTTGGCAACACAAGTTACCGATGAGTAGCATCCGTGGCATGACCACCGAAACCGCTGCCGCGGATTCCTTCGACGTCGGCGCCTTCCTGACCCAGTCGGTGCCGATGGTGCGCACGCTCAACCTGGAGTACGTCGAGACCACGCCGGAGCGGGCCGTGCTCCGCCTGCCGGACCAGGCGGAGTTCCACAACCACGTGGGCGGCCCGCACGCCGGTGCGATGTTCACCCTCGCCGAGTCCGCCAGCGGCGCCATCGTGATCGCGGCGTTCGGCGACCAGCTCAGCCGCGCGGTGCCGCTGGCCGTGCGCTCCGAGATCGACTTCAAGAAGCTCGCCATGGGCGAGGTGACCGCCACGGCGGTGCTGGGCCGCCCGATCGCGGACGTCCTGGCCGAGCTGGACGCCGGGGAGCGCCCGGAGTTCCCGGTCCAGGTGAGCATCCAGCGCGCGGACGGTGCGGTCACCGGCGAGATGACGATCGTCTGGACGTTGCGCCCCAACGGCTGACCGCAGGCCCCCGCGCCGGTTCCACTGTGGATGGACCGTCGCGGGGCGCACCTGCGATTTCCTTGCAGTTGCAGCGTTGTCGCACGCCTGGTCACGGGCCTATGGTTCGGATGTCGCCGAACCCGAGGAGTCCGGATGTGGCCGAAGCGGGCGAGAGCAGGGCACGGGCATGGTCACGGGCACGGAAGCGGATGGGCGCGGTTGAAGCACGCCGTGACGCCGCACAGCCATGACGCCGTCGAATCCGTCGACCGCGCGCTGACGGCCAGCCGGAAGGGCATGCGGGCGCTGTGGATCTCCTTCGGCGTCCTGGCGGTCACGGCGGTCGGGCAAGCCGTTCTGGTCGCCTTCACCGGCTCCGTCGCCCTTCTCGGCGACACGCTGCACAACTTCGCCGACGCGCTGACCGCGATCCCGCTCGCGATCGCCTTCCTGCTCGCCCGGCGCGCGGCGACGCGCCGCTTCACCTACGGGCTCGGCCGCGCCGAAGACCTGGCCGGGTTGATCATCCTGCTCGTGATCGCCGCATCCGCCGCGATGGCGGCGTGGGAGTCGGTGCAGCGGCTGGTCGCGCCGCAGCGCGTCGAGCACATCGCCTGGGTCGCGGCGGCCGGGCTGCTCGGTTTCGCGGGCAACGAGCTGGTCGCGCGCTACCGCATCCGCATCGGCCGGGAGATCGGCTCGGCCGCGCTGGTGGCCGACGGATTGCACGCGCGGGCCGACGGTTTCACCAGCCTGGCCGTGCTCGGCTCCGCGGCCGGTGCGGCGCTGGGCTGGTGGTGGGCCGATCCCGTCGTCGGACTGCTGATCACCGGCGCGATCCTCGTGGTGCTGTGGGGCTCGGCGAAGGAGGTCTTCGCGCGGGTGCTCGACGCCGTGGATCCCGGTCTGGTCGTGCGCGCCGAACAGGAGTTGGTCGCCACGCCGGGCGTGCGAGGGGTCGGTGATCTGCGGCTGCGCTGGGTCGGCCACTCCCTGCGCGCCGAGGTGGAGCTGGAGGTCGATCCGCGGCTCAGCCTCGCCGAGGCCCATCGCATCGCGCACGAGGCCGAGCACCGCCTCTGGCACGCGCTGCCGCGACTGGGCGGCGCACTCGTCCACGCCCACCCGTCGGGCCCGCAGGAAGCGCACGAACTCGTCGCGCACCACCACTGAGCAGGCCCGGAGCCGATAGGCAAGTGGCTGCTTGCATGCAAGTGGATGCTTGCCTATGGTGGATCGGGTGAGCGACGTGTTCAGAGCGCTGGCGGATCCCACTCGGCGGGCGATCCTCGACGAACTGGCCGATCATGACGGCCAGACCCTGTTCGAGATCTGCGGCCGGCTGACCGGCAAGCACGGGCTGGGGTCGTCCCGCCAGGCCATCTCGCAGCACATCGAGGTGCTGGTGGAGGCAGGGCTGGTCGAGACCCGGCGGGACGGTCGTTACAAGTTCCACCACCTGAACACCGGTCCGCTGGAACACCTGACCGACCGGTGGCTCGGGCCAGATGCGGAGGAAACCCCTTGAAGATCTACGTGACGAGCGTCTTCGTCGACGATCAGCGCAAGGCGCAGAAGTTCTACACCGAGGTGCTCGGCTTCCAGGTGAAGCACGACATCCCGCTCGGCGAGGCCAGCTGGCTGACGCTGGTCTCGCCGGAGGCCCCGGAGGGCACCGAGCTGCTCCTCGAGCCCGACGGTCACCCCGCCGTCAAGCCGTACAAGACCGCCCTGGTCAACGACGGCATCCCGGCCACGTCGTTCCAGGTGGACGACGTCCGGGCGGAGTTCGAGCGGCTCTCCGCCCTGGGCGTGCGCTTCACCCAGGAACCGACCGAGATGGGCGACGTGACCACCGCGGTCTTCGACGACACCTGCGGGAACCTGATCCAGATCGTGCAGATGTGACCTCGCGGCGGGCGCCGTCGAGCGGCGGCGCCCGCCTGCGGAAGCGGTCCCGGTGCGTGAGACTTGTGGTCCGCGTTGCGTCGTCCCGGGGCCCGGCCCCGGCCGCTGGGAGGCCTCGATGGTCCACCTCACCCGAGCCCGCACGGCCGCGCTGGGCGGCATCGGGCTGGCCGGCGGCATGCTGGCCCTGATCGCCGGGTGCGTGCCCGGTGGAGAAGAACCCGC
Source organism: Saccharopolyspora antimicrobica (assembly GCF_003635025.1). Taxonomy (GTDB): domain Bacteria; phylum Actinomycetota; class Actinomycetes; order Mycobacteriales; family Pseudonocardiaceae; genus Saccharopolyspora; species Saccharopolyspora antimicrobica. Next base: position 6,259,605 of record NZ_RBXX01000002.1, read on the forward strand.
GGGCAGCGGAGTCGGGACCCCGCCACCGCCGGCGACCGCGCCGGCTGTCACCGGCGGCACCATCGTCGTCCGGACCCAGCAGGTGCCTGGCCTCGGCACGGTGCTTACCGGCCCGGACGGCCGGGCGGTCTACCTGTTCGACCAGGACGGCGACGCCGAGCCCACCTGCGTCGACGCCTGCGCGCGCGACTGGCCGCCGCTGACCACGAACGACCCACCGGTGGCCGGCCCGGAGGTGAACCAGCAACTGCTCACCACGGTCCGGCGCCCGGACGGCGGCAACCAGGTCGTCTACAACGGACACCCGCTGTACTACTACATCGGCGACGACGTCCCCGGCCAGGCCAACGGCAACGGCGTCCGCTCCGGCGGCGGCTACTGGTACGCCCTGTCGCCCGCAGGAACCAAAATCGAGCGGTGAAGGGCACTTTCAGCGAATGGCGGTGCCCTTCACCGGTTTCATCAGATGCGCTCGAAGACCGCGGCGAGGCCCTGGCCGCCGCCGATGCACATCGTCTCCAGGCCGTAGCGGGCTTCTCGGCGGTGCATCTCGCGGGAGAGCGTCGCCAGGATCCGGGCTCCGGTGGCGCCGATCGGGTGGCCCAGGGAGATGCCGGAGCCGTTGACGTTGAGGCGCTCGAAGTCGGCGGGCTTGAACTCCCACTCCCGCGTGCAGGCCAGCACCTGCGCCGCGAACGCCTCGTTGAGCTCGATCAGGTCGACGTCGGCGAGGGTGATCCCGGCGCGCTGCAGGGCTTTCGCGGACGCCGGGACCGGGCCGATGCCCATCGTGCGCGGCGGCACGCCCGCCCGCGCCCACGACACCAGCCGGACCAGCGGTCGCAGGCCCAGTTCCGCGGCGCGCTCCGGGGTCGTCACGATGCAGATCGCCGCCGCGTCGTTCTGGCCGCTGGCGTTGCCCGCGGTCACCGTCGCTTCCGGATCCTCCTTGCCCAGCACCGGCTTCAGCGCGGCCAGGGAGTCCACAGTGGTCTCCGGGCGCGGGTGCTCGTCGACCTCGACCACGGTGTCGCCCTTGCGGGAGCGCACCGTCACCGGCACGATCTCGTCGGCGAAGAGCCCGGCGCTCTGGGCTGCGGCGGCGCGCTGCTGCGAGCGCACCGCCAGCTCGTCCTGCTCGGTGCGGGGGATCGAGTACTCGCGGCGCAGGTTCTCGGCGGTCTCCAGCATCCCGCCGGGCACCGGGAAGTTCGCGCCGCCCGCGGTGACCCGGCCGCGGGCCAGCGAGTCGTGCAGCTCCAGGCCGCTGCCGCGGATGCCCCACCGGGCCTCGGTGGTGTAGAACGGCGCGCTGCTCATGCTCTCCGCGCCGCCGGCCAGCACGACATCGCTGACGCCGGTCTGCACCTGCATCGCGGCGTCGAGGACGGCCTGCAGCCCGGAGCCGCAGCGGCGGTCCAGCTGGGTGCCGCCGACCTCGACGGGCAGTCCGGCGTCCAGCGCCGCCACCCGGCCGATCGCCGGGGCGTCGGAGGTGGGGTAGCCCTGGCCGAGGATCACCTCGTCGATCGCCGCGCCGTCCAGCCCGGTGCGCGCCAGCAGCGCCCTGATCACCGTCGAGGCCAGGTCGACCGCCGGTACGGTCTTGAACACCCCGCCGAACCGGCCGATCGGGGTCCGCAGCGGTTCGCAGATCACCGCTTCGCGCATCGCTTGCTCCTTCGGTTCCACCCCGGCGGCCGTTCCGCCGCCGTTTTTCGTTCGTAGCACAGCGCCGTTGCGCTCCGGAACACGCGGCGATTAAGTTCGATCGGATATCACTGGCCGGGCAATTCAGTATTGGACGGTCTTGGCGTGCCGTGCGAAGGTGCGTCGAGGGCAACCTTTCGGGAGGTCGACCATGCAGTGGGCGGAGCAGGTCAACGCGGTGCGGGTGATCGGCACCGGGGTGATGGGGCGCGGCATCGCGCAGATCGCCGCGGCGGCCGGCCTGACCGTGGAGCTCGCCGACGCGCGGACCGAGGCGGTGACCACCGCGGTCGCCGAGATCGGTCGGATGTTCGACAAGCTGGCGGGCAAGGGGCGGATGACCGCTGAGCAGGCGGCGGCCGCGCGCGAGCGGCTGCGCCCGGTGGACAGCCCGCTGGCGCCCACCGAGTGCGACCTGGTCGTGGAAGCCGTCCGCGAGGACCTGGCCACCAAGCGCGAGCTGTTCGCCGAGCTGGAGAAGATCTGCCCGGCGAAGACCGTGTTCGCCACCAACACCAGCTCGCTGCAGGTCACCTCCATCGCCACCGCGCTGGGCGATCCGAGCAGGCTCGCCGGGCTGCACTTCTTCAACCCGGTGCCGCTGATGCGCCTGGTGGAGGTCATCCCCGGCGCCCGGACCGCGGAGTGGATCCCCGACGCGCTGCTGGCGCTGGTGCGGCGCCTGGGCCACACCCCGGTGCGCGCCACCGACACACCCGGCTTCCTGGTCAACCACGCCGGCCGCGGACTGGTCACCGAAGCGCTGCAGATCCTGTCCGAGGGCGTGGCGAGCACCTCGGACGTCGACCGGATCTGCCGCGACGTGCTCGGCCTGCGGATGGGCCCGTTCGAGCTGATGGACCTGACCGGGCTGGACGTCACCCACCCGGCGATGGAGAGCATCTGGACCGGCTACTACGGCGACCCGAGGCTGCGCCCGTCGCCGATCACCCGCACCCGCCTGGAGGCCGGGCTGCTCGGCCGCAAGACGGGGGAGGGCTTCTACCGCTACGCCGACGGAGTCAAGCAGGAGGCGCCCGAGCCGCAGGCGCCGGAGGCGGTGGCGCGCCCGGTCTGGTCGGACAGCGCGGACCTGCTCGACGCGCTGGCCGCGGCGGGCGTCGAGGTCGAGCGGTCGCCGGAGCCCTCCGACGGCGCGGTCGTGCTGGTCAGCCCGTACGGCCACAGTGCCGCCACCGCCGCGCGGTCCGCGGATCTGCCCGTGGCGCGGGTGTGCGGCGTCGACCCGCTGAGCACCGAAGCCCGCTGGACGCTGTCGGTGCACCCGGCCTGCGACGTGGAGTTCGCGCGATCGGCCTGGGCCGCGCTGGCCGCGACCGGCCGCGCCGTGACGGTGGTGCGCGACAGCCCGGGCATGGTCGCGCAGCGGATCCTCGCCGCGATCGTCAACACCAGCTGCTTCATCGCCGAGCAGCGCCTGGCCGACCCGGCCGACATCGACACCGCGGTGCGGATCGCGCTGGGCTACCCGCGCGGTCCCCTGGAATGGGGGCAGCAGGTCGGGCCGCGCCGGGTGCTGTCGATCCTGCGCGCCCTGCACTCGGCCACCGGTGACCCGCGCTACCGCCCCAGCCGCTGGCTGGCCGAGCGCGCCGAGCTCGGCCTGGAGCTCACCGGAACCGGCACCACGCCGCAGGACCTGCTCACCTGACGAACCGGGCACCCGGAACAGGGGGCGAGGCCGTGAGTGCTTTGGGGTGCCATAGCGCCCCGAAGCGCTCACGGGACCTCACCTGCGGGCAGCAACACCGAGAACCAAGAGGAACACCGTGGACTTCGAACTGACCGACACCCAGATCGCGTTCAAGGAGATGGCGGCGCAGTTCGTCGATGCCGAGATCGTGCCGCACGTGCGCGAGTGGGACCGCCGCGAGGAGGTCGACCTGGCGATCGTGCGCAAGCTCGGCGAACTCGGCTTCCTCGGCCTGACGCTGCCCGAGGAGCACGGCGGCGTCGAGGCCGACATGATCAGCTACGCGCTGGTGATCGAGGAGCTCGGGCGCGGTGACTCCTCCGTGCGCGGCATCGTGTCGGTGTCGCTGGGACTGGTCGCCAAGTCCATCGCCGGTCACGGCAGCGAGGAGCAGAAGCGGCACTGGTTGCCGCAGTTGGCCAGCGGTGAGGCGCTCGGGTGCTTCGCGCTGACCGAACCCGACGCGGGCTCGGACCCGGGTTCGCTGACCACCCGCGCGCGCCGCGACGGCGAGGACTGGGTGATCACCGGGCAGAAGATGTTCATCACCAACGGGACCTGGGCGAAGGTGGCCCTGCTGTTCGCGCGCACCAGCGACGACGGCGGCCGGGGCATCACCGCCTTCCTGGTGCCCACCGATTCGCCCGGCTTCACCGCCAACACCGTGCACGGCAAGCTCGGCCTGCGCGGCCAGGCCACCGCGGAGCTGGTGCTCGACGAGGTGCGGGTGCCGGATTCGGCGCGGCTCGGCGAGGTCGGCAAGGGGCTGGGCATCGCGCTGGGCGCGCTGACCAAGGGCCGGATCTCGGTCGCGGCGGGCGCGGTCGGGGTGGCGCAGGCGGCGCTGAGCGCGGCGACCCGCTATGCGGGCGAGCGGGTGCAGTTCGGCAAGCCGATCGCCTCGCGCCAGCTGGTGCAGGAGCTGCTGGCGGATTCGGCGGTGGAGGTCGAGGCGGCGCGGCTGCTGACGCTGCGCGCGGCGGCGCTGGCCGAGCGCGGGGTGTCGCGCCAGGAGCTGACCACCGCGTCGTCGATGGCGAAGCTGCACGCGAGCGAGACCGCGGTCCGCGTCGCCAACAACGCGCTGCAGGTCTTCGGCGGGTACGGCTTCATCGACGAGTACCCGGTCGGCAAGTACCTCCGCGACGCCCGGGTGCTGACCCTCTACGAGGGCACCAGCCAGGTGCAGAAGCTGATCATCGGCAGGTCGCTGACCGGGGTCGACGCCCTGACCTGAGCGCGCGTCAGGAGATGGACCGGAGCGGGCGGCGGAGGCGCTCCACCGCCTGCGCGGTGGGTTCGTCGGCGGCGTGGAAGACCACGAGCTGCTGGGCGTCGGCGGGGAGTTCGAGGGTCTCCCGGAGCAGCCGGAGCCGGTACCCGGCCGGGTGGTCGAGCCGCAGCGTTGCGCGCTCCGGCACCGCGTGGCGCTTCAGCCGCCGGGTGAAGTCGGGCCCGGCGATGGGGGAGAGCTCCGCGGTGAGCCACTCGGAGTTCTCGACGGAGGGCGCCAGCCACAGGTCGAAGGCCTGCTCGTCGGCGATGTCGTCCCAGTCGGCGAAGAACGTCCGGGCGCGGGGATCGGTGAAGACGTACCGCGTGAGGTTGGGCCGGTCGGCCTCGAGCAGCCCGGTGCCGCCGATGATCGCTTCGAATCCGCTGGTGCGGGCGAGGACGTCGCCGAGCCGGTTGGTGACGATGGCGATCCCGGGTTCGAGGAGCCGGACCGTCCGCAGCACCGGCTCCCGCACGTGCCGGGGTGGCGGTGCGGGCCGCAGATCGGCGGAGCAGGTGCTGCCGGTGAGCTTCGCGAGGTAGCGCAGGTGGTTTCGCTCCGAGAGCGCCAGGCCGAGTGCGTCTGCGAGTGCGTTGACCACCGCGGCCGACGGATTGCGGTCCCGGCCCTGCTCGATGCGGGTCAGGTACTCGACGCTGATCCCGGCCCGCGCGGCGAGGTCCTGGCGGCGCAGACCCGGCGCCCGGCGGTGGCGGCGGGCCGGCAGCCCCAGGGATTCCGGCTGGGTGCTGTCGCGCTTGAACCGGATGAAGTCCCCCAACGGCGTGCCCATGCCAGTGAGGATATGGCCGATCCCGCTGATCTCGAAGCGACGAGGGTGGCCGTGCTGGGGCCATCCAGAGCGTGGCCTGGTCGTCGGCGCGGCGGGACGCCATCGTGGTGGGCACGGAGGGCGGTCGCGATCCGCCGACGGTGTCCAGTGTGGACCGACTGGTTCTCCGCGTTGCCGGAGATCTGTCCACGGTGGTGGTTGTCGAGATGAGTGCGTTGGCGGAGACCGAGCGGCCGGGTTCCGGCCGGGTGCTGCTGGTGTGGGGATTGCTGGTGGTGGCCGCGAACCTCCGCCCGGCGCTGACCGGTGTCGGGCCGGTCCTGGATCGCGTGCAGGCCGATCTGGGGCTGGCCCCGGCCGCGGCCGGGCTGGTGAACGCGTTGCCGTTGCTGGCGTTCGCGGCGGTGTCGCCGGTGGTTCCGCGGCTGGCCGCGCGGTGGGGGCCGGAGCGGTTGCTCGGGATCGCCCTCGGGGTGCTGGCGCTGGGGATCGCGGTCCGGTGGTTCCCGGCCGTGGGCCCGCTGTTCGCCGGCACCGTGCTGATCGGGGCCGGGATCGCGGTGGGCAACGTGCTGCTGCCGAGCCTGATCAAGCGCGACTTCCCGGCGTCGGTGGGGCTGCTCACCAGCGCGTACGCCACCGTGATGGGCGGTGTCGCCGCAGTGGCCTCCGGGCTCGCGGTGCCGATCGGCGAGGTCGCGCCGGGCGGGTGGTCCACCGCGCTGGGGTGCTGGATCGTGCTCGCCGTGGCGGCGCTCGCGCTGTGGCTCCCGCAGTGCGGAAGTCCGCGTGCTCTGGTGGAAGTCCGCAGGCCCCGGTTGCCGTGGGGATCGGCGCTGGCGTGGGCGGTCACGGCGTTCATGGGCTTGCAGTCGCTGGGCTTCTACGTCGCCGTGACGTGGTTGCCGCAGGTGTTCCAGGACGGCGGGATGAGCGCGGCGGCGGCGGGATGGCTGCTGTTCCTGTTCCAGGCGGTCGCGGTGCTGACCGGCCTGGCGGTGCCCGCGGTGCTGCGCGGAGCGCGTGATCAGCGCGCGGTGTCGGTGGCGTGCTCGCTGGTCGTGCTGGTCGGCTACCTCGGGCTGCTGGCCGTACCGGGGTGGGCGGTGCTGTGGAGCGTCCTGCTCGGGCTGGGTGGTGGAGCTTGCCTCGTGCTCGCCCTGGCGTTCCTCGGTCTGCGCGCGCCGGATTCCGCTGCCGCGGGTGCGTTGTCGGCGATGGCCCAGTCGGTCGGCTATCTGCTCGCGGCGGTGGGGCCGGTTCTGTTCGGGCTGCTGCGCAGCGCCGGTTCCGGGTGGCAGGCGCCGCTCGCGCTGATGTGCGTCACCGCGGCCGGGCAGACCATCGTCGCGGTGGTGGCCGGCCGGGGGACGGTGCCTCACCCGGACGGACGAGCATCGGCCTGACCAGCGGTGATTCTGCCGCCTCCGGTTGGCAAGTCCCCTGTTGGGGGGTATTGACGGTTTTTCTCCGCGGTCGCTATCGTGGCCCGCAATTGGGAACTTAGTTTCCGATTTCCCGCCGCCAGAATCGCCTTCGACCGAGGAGATGCCGATGAGGTGGCAGAACTGTGTCCGCGCGGCGGCCGTAGCCGCGACCCTGCTCATGACCGGCACCGCGGCCCAAGCCGCCGCGCCGGGGACGACGATCCCGGATGAGCTCGAACCCGTTGCGCAGAACGGGGTTCTGTCGGTGTGCGGCATGACGCTGTGCAACCAGAGCGGGGCGCCCGTGCAGCTGCGCGGGATGAGCACGCACGGCCTGCAGTGGTACAGCCAGTGCGTCAACGACGAGTCGCTGGACGCCCTGGCCCAGGACTGGCAGGCCGACGTCCTGCGGATCTCCATGTACATCCAGGAAGGCGGCTACGAGGACGACCCGGCGAAGTTCACCGAGATGGTGAACAACTACGTCGAGGAGGCCACCGAGCGCGGCATGTACGCGATCATCGACTGGCACATGCTCGACCCGGGCGACCCGAACTACAACCTGGAGCGGGCCAAGACGTTCTTCACCGAGGTGGCCCAGCGCCACAAGGACAAGCCGAACGTCCTCTACGAGATCGCCAACGAGCCCAGCGGCGTCGAGTGGGCCGAGATCAAGAGCTACGCCGAGGAGCTGATCCCGGTGATCCGGGAGCAGGACCCGGACTCGGTGGTGCTGGTCGGCACCCGCGCCTGGTCGTCGCTGGGGGTGTCCGAGGGCGCCGACGAGAAGGAGATCGTCGACAACCCGGTCAACGCCGAGAACATCATGTACACCTTCCACTTCTACGCGGCCTCGCACGGCGATGAGTACCTGAACACGCTCTCCCGCGCGGCCGACGAGCTGCCCATGTTCGTCACCGAGTTCGGCACCCAGGAGGCCACCGGTGACGGCGGCGACGACTTCGACATGGCGCAGCGCTACATCGACCTGATGGCCGAGAAGAACATCAGCTGGACCAACTGGAACTTCTCCGACGACTCCCGCTCCGGAGCGGTGTTCAAGGAGGGCACCTGCGACGCCGGCCCGTACCCCGGCACCGACCAGCTCAAGCCGGCCGGCGTGTGGGTGCGCGAACGGGTCGGGTGATCGCGGTGCGGCAGCTGCTGTGCACGGGGATCGCGATCGCGGCGGCGGTGCTGTTGTCAGGCTCCGCGCTCTCGGCCCCGGCGACGTCGTGGGAAGCCGAAACCTCGCGCGGCACCTCCGTTTTCGAAGGCGTGGAGGAGAAGCCGGGCAGCGTCGACGTCGTCGACGACCCGCTGGGCGAGCACGGTTCGGTGTACCGGCTGCACACCTCCGGTGAGCAGCAGGGTTCCGAGCGGGTCCGGGTGGAGACGCGCGGGCACCGCACGCCGGACGGCGACCGGCTGCGGTTCACCGAGGGTGACACCTACTACATCGGCTGGCGGTCGATGTGGGATCCGCTGCCCACGGCCGAGGGCGAGTGGGTCGCGCTGTGGCAGCTCAAGGACTACGGATCCGGTGCGGCGACCCCGCCGCTGTCGCTGCGCGCCCGCGGTGACGTGCTGGACCTGGAGTACGCCGACCCGGACATGAAGACAACCCGGCTGTGGGAGATCCCGCTGCCCCGGGGGAGCTGGAACAGCTTCGTCATCGGCGTGCACGTCTCCAGCGACCCGGGCAAGGGCTGGGTCCGGTTCTGGTACAACGGCGAGGAGCAGCTCCTCAATGGACAGAAGCAGGCGCCGGCGGCCACCTTGCGCGCGGACTTCGTGACCGACAAGTGGGGTGTGTACCGGTCCGACGGTGTCCGCGGCGAGGCGACCGCCTACCTCGCCGACGCGAAGGTGGGCACCGGCTACGCCGATGTCGCGCCTCAGTCGGGCTCGCCCAGCGGGAGGGTGGTGAACGAAGCGCCGAGGTAGTCCTGCTCGGTCCCGGGCCGGTTCGGCACCACCTCCGCGGCGTAGTCCTCAGCGTCGTCGCGGGGGTGGTAGCCGATCTGCTCGCCACCGGTGGGCGACAGCAGCCGCCGGGTGTTGCGGGAAACTCCCCACACCACCCGGAAACCGGGGGAGGGGGTGGTCAGGCAGGCCTCGAACAGCCGACCGGCGTCGTCCGGGGACAGCCAGATCGACAGGTCCCGCTCGTCGTTGGGACGCGGTGAGCAGGCGCCGATGCGCAGGCAGATCACGTCCATGCCGAACCGGGAGTGGTAGAGGCTGCCCAGCGCCTCCATCGCCGCCTTGCTGAACCCGTAGTAGGTGTCCGGGCGGGGCGGTGCCTCGTCGGGGAAGCCTTCGTCGCCCGCACCGGCGACGGGCAGGAAGCCGACGGCGTGGTTGCTCGATGCGAGGATCACCCGTGGGACACCGGCTTTGCGCGCTGCCTCCAGGACGTTCCGGGTTCCGTCCACATTGGTCGAGAGGATTTCCTCCCAGGTGTGTTCCCTGCTGCGCCCGGCGAGGTGGATGACGGCGTCGACGCCTGCGCAGGCCTGCTGGACCGCCTCTGGGCCGGTGATCGCCGCGGTGCGCAGCTCGACGCGTTCGCCGGGTTCGGCCGCGGCGGGCGGCTGGATGTCGAGCAGGCGCAGGACGCGGTCCGGCCGCGCCAGGCGGGTGCGCAGCATCGCGCCGACCAGCCCTGCGGCGCCGGTGACAAGGATTCGTTGCGGCGGCATTGGTTCCTCCGTGGGGTGCACACCGCACACGGTAGACGGGGAGGTGGCCGGGTGGGGGTTCGCTCCCGCCGCCAGACCTGAGCGAACCCCCGGTCGGTGAACGCGGATTCCGCGTCGCGCCCCGGACCTCGAACCTGAAACTATGTCAGCATGTGAATGGTGTCAAGTATGTGACCGACATTCGAAGATGTGAATTCCGGTGAATGCGCGGCAAAACCGCGACCGAACAAATCCACAGTGGACGATTGACGACCTGCTCCGGACGACGAACCGCCCCCGGAGGAAGGGCTCCTCCGGGGGCGGTCGTGGCGGGGTGTCAGCTGTTGGCTTGGCGGAGCGTGCGCATCGCTTCGGCGAGGGCGGCCGAGTCGGCTTCGCCCAGCGGCGCCAGCACGTGCTTGCGCAGCACCTCGGCGGCGGTCTTGCGGGAGCGCTGGGCGATGTCCAGGCCGTGGTCGGTGAGCACCGCGTAGGTGACGCGGCGGTCGGTCTCGCAGGGCTCGCGGCGGATCAGGCCGGCCTTGGCCATCCGGTCGGCGACCTTGGTGAAGCCGCCGCTGCTGAGCGCGGCCTCGTGCGCGAGCTTGGTCATCGGCATCCGGTGCTCGGGGGAGCGCACCAGGCGCAGCAGGATGTCGAAGGAGGCCGGGGCGAGCTGGAACTCCTCGGCGATCGCGGCGGTCAGCTTGCCCTGGGTGACGTGGTAGCCCTCGATGACCAGACCCCACCAGGTGATGATCTCGTCGTCGTCGGTGCGCGGGTCTGGGCGGGTGCTGCTCACTGCTGCTCCTCGGTGACGGGTGTTGCTGCGGACAGTCTACTCCAGAAACGTTCGAACGGAAGTCTCTTGCTGGAAAGAATGACGATAATTGCCATCTTTCTAACAAGAGATTCTTCGTCGGTGTGACCTGCGTCCCCTCATGTGCTTTAGTGGGTACCAACTACTTTAGGAGTCCTAAAGTGATCACCACTTGGACGCGAGAGGATGGATCATGACCAACGGAGTCACCGGAACCGCTGCTGAGAACCTCGCGAAGGCCGAGGCGTTGCGCGCCCGCACCGCCATGGCCGGGCGGTGGTACAGCTGGTACCTGGTGGTGCTCGGCGTCGTTTCCGCCGCAGAGATCACCCTCGTCGAGACCGTGTTCGCGGAGGGGTTCGCCCGCTACCTCGTCATCGGCGCGTGGTCGGCGTGCCTGGTGCTGGGTTCGTGGTGGGCCGCGCGGCGCACGGTCTTCCCCATCAAGGCGGGCTCCTGCCTGATAGTGGCGATCGCGGTGTGGTTCGGCGCCTACCTGGTCCTGGTCGGCCCGCTGGTGCGGTGGCAGTTCGGCACCGAGCTGGTGCCGTGGGCGATGGCCGCTCTCGGCCTGTCGATCCCGTTCTTCGTCGCGGCCGTGGTGAGCAGGATGCTCCGATGAACCACCCGCGGCGCGAGCTCGACCCGGTCATCCACTCCCCGGTGCGCTTCTCCGTGGTGGCGGCGCTCAGCGGCGTGGAGCAGGCGGAGTTCCGGTTCATCCGCGACACCGTCGAGGTCAGCGACTCGGCGCTCTCGCAGCACGTGGCGGCGCTGGAGCAGGCCGGCTACGTCAAGGTCACCAAGGGCAGGGCAGGCCGCCGCGCGAAGACCTGGCTCGCCCTGACCGAATCCGGCAGGCGGGCCTTCACCCACCACCTCGCGGTGCTCAACCGGATCGCGACCGAGCCGCCCCAGCCGCCACCTGAACCATGAGCGGCGGGCAGGTGCCGGCCACCCGGGTCAGAGGTGGGCGATGGCGGTGATGATCAGGGAGTTCTCGACCAGCCAGCGGCCGGTGAAGCTCGTCAGCGGCGTGCCGGTGCGGTCCGCACCCGGTTTGAGCAGCTGAGCGGTGAAGGTGCCGCTGGGATCGAGGTGCAGGCGGGCGTCCTCGAAGCCCAGCCACTCGCGGGTGATCGGGTACCAGGTCTTGTAGACCGTTTCCTTGCAGCTGAACAGGATCCGGTCCCAGTGGCGCGGCGGATCCGCCGCAGACAGCTCGGTCAGGTGGGTGCGTTCGTCCGGCAGCGACACCGCGTCGAGCACGCCGTCGGGGAGCGCTTCGTGCGGTTCGGCGTCGATGCCGAGCGACTGCACCTTCTCCTGGTGGGCGACGACCGCGGCCCGGTAGCCCGCGCAGTGCGTGATGCTGCCGACGATCCCCGCCGGCCACTGCGGCGCTCCGCGCTCGCCGGGCAGCACCGGCACCGGTGCGACGCCGATGCGGTCCAGCGCCTGCCGCGCGCACCAGCGGGCGGTGGTGAACTCCCGGCGGCGCTTGCCCACCGCGCGCGCGATGATCGCCTCCTCCTCCGGGAAGAGGTCCGCCCCGGGCGGATCTGTGACCGTCTCCACGCAGCTGACCTCGGCGGGCAGCAGTCGTTCGATCACGCTCGACCACCCGCCGCGATCACCCGATCGTCGAGGTCAGCGGCCTCGGGGCGCACGTGCCACATCGGCATTCCCAATCTGTGGAGTTGGTTTACACGCCTGCTGGCACCCGGTTACGGTCAGCGGCATGATCCGGACGGTGTCCCTGACGACACGAGGTTACGTCGACTTCGTGCGCGTGTCCTCAGCCCTCTGTAGCCGGTAGCGATCTCCTCCGCGCGCGATCGCCGCGCGGTCACCTTCTCCCATCCCGCGCGCGTGAGCCGACGTGCGCGTTGCCCGCGCAGCCCACCACCGGCCGCGCCATGCCCTCATGCCCTGCGGAGAGTGCAGATGACCACGTCCACCGAACTCGCACCCAGCCGGGACCCGATCGCCGTCACGACCGTGCAGACCCGCACGGCCAGGCGCGAGAGTCGTGTTCCCCGTTGGCTTTTCAAACTCGCCAGCCCGATCGCCCTGTTGGTGCTCTGGCAGGCGCTGAGCAGCTCCGGCGTGCTCAGCGACGACACCCTGGCTTCGCCCGCGACGGTGCTGAGCACCGCGGGCGAGATGTGGGCCGAAGGCCGGTTGCAGGAGGCGATCGCCGCCTCGATGCAGCGGGTCGGCGCCGGCCTGGCGATCGGCGTGCTCGCCGCCGTGGTGCTGGCCACGCTGTCCGGGCTGTTCCGGCGCGGTGAGGACATCATCGACGCGCCGATGCAGATGCTGCGCACGGTGCCGGTGATCGGCCTGATCCCGCTGCTGATCATCTGGTTCGGCATCGGCGAGCAGCCCAAGATCGTGCTGATCGCGCTGGCCGTGACCTTCCCGCTCTACATGAACATCTACGGCGGCATCCGCAACGTCGACGCCGCGCTGGTCGAGGCGGCCAAGACGCTCGGCCTGGGCTGGTTCGCCCAGATCCGGCACGTCATCCTGCCCGCGGCGATGCCCAACGCCCTGGTCGGGCTGCGCTACTCGCTCGGTTCGGCGTGGCTGGCGCTGGTGTTCGGCGAGACCATCAACGCCACCGCGGGCATCGGCTACGAGATGAACATGGCCCGGGAGTTCTTCCAGACCGACGTGATCGTGGTCTGCCTCGTGCTCTACGCACTGCTCGGCCTCGTCGCCGACTTCATCGTCCGACTTCTGGAGAGGATCGTGCTGGCATGGCGACCGGCGTTTCGGGGAGCGTAGTGAAACCGGCCGCGGTGCGCGGCCTGACCAGGAAGTTCGGCGACCGTGCGGTGCTCGACGAACTCGACCTGGAGATCGAGCCGGGCCAGTTCGTGGCGCTGCTGGGGCCCAGCGGGTGCGGCAAGAGCACGCTGCTGCGCATCCTGGCCGACCTCGACCGCGAGGTGAGCGGCGACGTCGAGGTGGCGGTGCGGCGCGCGGTGGCCTTCCAGACACCGCGGCTGATGCCGTGGAAGCGCGTGTGGCGCAACGTGGTCCTCGGCCTGCCCGGTCGCCCCGACAAGGAGCGGGCCGTCGCGGCGCTGGCGGAGGTCGGCCTGGAGCACCGGGTCGAGGTGTGGCCGAAGGTGCTCTCCGGCGGTGAGGCGCAGCGCGCGTCGCTGGCGCGCGCCCTGGTGCGGGAGCCGGATCTGCTGCTGCTCGACGAGCCGTTCTCGGCGCTCGACGCGCTCACCCGGATCAAGGCCCAGCAGCTGGTCGGCGAACTCTGGCGGCGGCACGGCTGCGCGATCCTGCTGGTCACGCACGACGTCGAGGAAGCGCTGCTGCTGGCCGACCGCGTGCTGGTGATGCGCGACGGGCGCATCGGCTTCGACCAGGTGCTGGACCTGGACCGCCCGCGGGATGTGAGCGATCCGGCGTTCCTGGCGCTGCGCGCGCAACTGCTGTCCTGGCTCGGCGTCGGTGAGGGGAGCGCGCGATGACGGTGGAGTTCATCGGGATGATCGGGGCGCAGCACGTCTCGGAGATCCACGCGGCGGCCGGGCCGCCGGTCAACCCGGCGTTCCTGCGCGAGTTCGCCCGGGCCCACGAGGACGCCGGGTTCGACCGGGTGCTGATCGGCTACGGGTCGAGCAGCCCGGAGAGCACCCAGCTGGCCGCGCACGCCGCGGCGCACACCGAGCGGCTGGGCTTCCTCATCGCGCACCGTCCCGGTTTCGTGGCGCCGACCCTGGCCGCGCGCACCTTCGCCACCGCCGACCAGCTCACCGGCGGCCGCATCGCGGTGCACATCATCACCGGTGGCGACGACGCCGACCAGCGGCGCGACGGCGACTACCTGTCCAAGGAGCAGCGCTACGCGCGCACCGACGAGTACCTGGAGATCCTGCACCGGGTGTGGACCGCGGAAGGCCCGGTCGGCCACGACGGGGCGCACTACCGCTTCGAGGACTGCAACGCCACCGTGAAACCGGTGCAGCAGCCGAGGATTCCGCTCTACTTCGGCGGATCGTCGGAGGCCGCCCACCGGGTGGGTGGCAAGCACGCGGACGTGTTCGCGCTGTGGGGCGAGCCGCTGGCGCAGACCGCCGAGCAGATCGCCGCCGTCCGGGCGGCGGCCGAGGCGGCGGGGCGCACCGAGCCGCCGCGGATCAGCGTGTCGTTCCGGCCGATCCTCGGAGCCACCGAGGAACAGGCGTGGGACCGCGCGCACCGCGTTCTGGCCCGGATCAGGGCCGCGCGCGGTGGGCTCGCGTCGTTCACCGGGCCGAAGACCCTCAACCCCGGCCAGCAGGTGGCCAACGTCGGCTCGCAGCGCCTGCTGGCGGCAGCGGCGGCGGGGGAGCGGCACGACCGTGCACTGTGGACGCCGACGGCGTCGGCGACGAATGCGGCGGGCAACTCCACCGCGCTGGTGGGCACGCCGGAAACCGTTGCGGCGGCGTTGCTCGACTACGTCGACATCGGCGTCACGACGCTGCTGATCCGCGGCTACGACCCGTTCGAGGACGCGGTGGACTACGGGCGCGAGCTGATCCCGCTGGTGCGCCAGGAACTCGCCCGCCGCGAAGTCGCCTAGGCGCGGGCAGATTGAGTTTGGAGAACTGCAGAATGCGAACGACCAGAGCTCTGCTCGCGGTGCTGACCGCCGCGCTGCTGGCCGCGACCGGATGCGCGAAGGGCGAGCCCGGCTCGTTGTCCGATGTCACGCTCGTCCTGGGCGATCAGGCAGGCGGCCTGCGGGCCAGGGTGGAGGCATCGGGAGCCTTCGACGACGCGCCTTACCGAATCAAGTGGGCCAACTTCCAAGGCGCGGCACCGCTCTTCGAGGCCATGCGTTCCGGCGACGTGGACACCGCCACCGCCGCCGACGCACCCACCGTGCAGGCGATCGCGGGCGGCGTTCCGGCGCGACCGGCGCTGGCGACAGCGGCCTCGCCGAGTTCCACGGCGATCATCGTGCCGCCGGGATCACCGATCCGGACCGTGGCGGATCTGCGAGGCAAGCACCTCGTGGTGTCCACGGCACCCGGCGCCGTCTCGCACTACACCGCGCTGGGCGCGTTGGAGGAGGCCGGGCTCACCCCGCAGGACGTGCGGCTGACGTTCAGCCTGCCCACCGACGCGCAGGCCGGGTTCAGCGCCGGGCACATCGACGCCTGGGCCACCTTCGACCCGTACCTGGCGATCGCCCAGCACGCGGGAGCGCGCGTGATCCGCGACGGGGAGGGCATCAACGGCCGCAACGGCATCCTGTCCGTGTCGGCGGCTGCGGCAGCGGACCCGCTCAAGCGCGAAGCGCTGGCCGACGCGCTGCGCCGGTTCGAGGCGGCGTGGCGGTGGAGCGACGAGAACCCGGCGGAGTACCAGCGCGTCTACGAGAAGCTGACGTCGCTGGACCCGCCGGTCGCGCGGCAGATCCTCACGCGGACCAAGCAGGAGGTCCGGCCGCTGGGCGACGACGTCGTCGCAGCGCTGCAAGCCGTCGCCGACCGCTACCTGGCGGCGGGCGTGCTCCGGGAGCCGGTAGACGTGGCCGGGGCGTGCGAGCGCGACCTGTACCGGGCGGGGTGAGGCAGCGATGACCAGGTGGGCCCCGAGCGGGGCAATCCGTGGCACCATCGCGGTGCTGGCGGGCAGGGGAGAGACGCCGGCCCTCTACGAGCGGTTCGGCCGCCGCCTCGCAGCTGACGGCTACGCGGTGGTGCTGCCGGATCCCGACAGCGATCCGGCCGACTGGTTCGAGCCGGGTGCGGCGCGGTTCCTGGCCGGCACCGACACCGGCGCCCTGCGCGCCTGGCAGCTCGCACCGCACGCCGAAGTGGACGGATTGATCCTGGTCGGCACGCCGCTGGCCGCGGGACAGCCGCCCGTGGACCGTGCTGCGGAGATCGGACTGCGCACGTCCTGCCCGGTGCACCGCGAACTGCTGCGGAACGACCCCGGCTTCCAGTGGGGGCAGCTGACCGATGACGTGCCAGAGCCACCGGAGCACCTGCCCGAGGTGCCGACGTTGCTGCTGCACGGCGATGCCGACGCGATCGCGCCGGTCGCTCCGGTGGCCGCGCTCGCCGCCCGCCTCCCGCAGGGCTCGCTGGCGGTGTTCAAGGAGGGCGTGCACGACGTGCTCAACGACCAGCACCACCGCAGCGCCGCGGCCCGGATCGTCCTGTTCTGCGAGGAGATCGCCAAGGGCGCCGTGCTGCTGCCGGAGGTGCCCAAGCCGCGCCGGTCCGCTCCGGTGCAGGTCTCGGCCCGGGTGGACTACTCGCTGCGCGCGTTGCGCGAGCTGGCCGGGCGCGACGGCCCGGTCAAGTGCGCGGTCATCGCGCGCGAGCAGCGGATACCGCTGAACTCGCTGGTCAACCTGATGATCGAGCTGCGGCGAGCGGGCCTGGTCAGCAGCCAGCGCGGCTGCGACGGCGGATACTGGCTGGCCAGGGAAGCGGAGCAGATCACGATCGGGGAGGTTGTGCGCGCGGTGGACGGTGGGGTTACCTCGGTGCACAGCGGTTCACCCGATGCCGGCGTGTGGCGCGAACTGGACCGGCGGGTCGCCGACTTCCTCGGCCAGGTGCCGGTGGTCGCGGACCCGGTGAACGAGGAAGGACGCAGATGACCCAGCACGACGCTTTCCACCCGGACCTGTCCACGCCGGTGCCCGAGGAGCAGCGCGCCGCGCTGCGCACCCGGCTGCACCACGTCCGGGCCGCCGACCTGGACAAGAACACCGCGCAGACCGAGGGCATGCGGCGGCTGGCCGCGATCAGCGGTGAGCTGGTCGGTTCGGAGCGGATCTGGATGGGCGAGACCCACGTGGCCCCGTCGACGGCCTCGGACAACCACCACCACGGCGAGTCGGAAACGGCGATCCACGTGGTCAGCGGCCACCCGGAGTTCGTCTTCCACGACGGCGCCGAGGAGGTCCGCATCAAGACCGAGCCGGGCGACTACATCTTCGTCCCGCCCTACGTCCCGCACCGCGAGGAGAACCCGGACCCGGACAACCCGGCCGTGGTGGTGATCGCCCGCAGCACCCAGGAAGCGGTCGTGGTCAACCTCCCCGAGCTCTACCACCTCGACCCGGAGGGCTGAAACCGAACCTCAGTACGCGAGTTCGCCGATGCCGCCGTCGACGCGCAGCACGGTGCCGGCGGTGTAGGCGGACTCGTCCGAGGCGAGGTAGACGGCTGCCTTGGCCATCTCGGTGGCGGTCCCGATGCGGTGCAGGGGCACGGTCCGCCGGAACTCCTCGTAGAGCTCTGCTTGGCGCTCGGCGCCGAGCGACTTGAGCGCGTTGGTCACGGTCGGCCCCGGGCTCAGCCCGTTGACCCGGATGCCGCGGTCCTTCAACTCGTAGGTCAGCCCGCGGGCGTAGGAGAGCAGGCCCGCCTTGGCGGCGCCGTAGACGGTCGCGTTCTCGTGCCCGACGAAGGCGGAGACCGATCCGACGAGGATCACCGAGGACTGCTGCGAGAAGAGCGGCAGCAGGGCTTTGATCAGGAAGAACGGCGCCTTGAGGTTCGTGGCGACGAGCCTGTCGAACGCCTGCTCGGTCCACGCCTCGATCGGCAGGTGGGTGACGTCGGCGGCGTTGCTCATCACGATGTCGAGCTTCGGCCACTCGTCCTGCAGCCGGGCTGCGAGCGCTGCTTGCCCGGGCACGTCACCGGCGTCGCTGACGATGGGCAGCACCGGCCCGCCCAGTTGGCGCGCGGCCTCGTCCAGCCTTTCCCGCGAGCGACCGGTGATCGCGACGGTCGCTCCCTCGGCGAGGAACTCCCGTGCCGTCGCGAGGCCGATGCCGCTCGTCCCGCCGGTGATCAGCGCGTGCTTTCCCGCTAAACGATCCATGGTTCTGGTTCTCCTCACCGTGCGCCAAGGCACGTGGTTCGACGGGGTGGCGCGAGGTGTCCTTCGGCTGCATTACGCCACCTCCGCGCCGGAACGACTTCTGTGCAAGCGTTCAAGAAGTGACGTGAGCGAAGCTACCGACTTCTTGAACGCGCTGTCAAGAAGTCGTAGTGTCGGACGCGTGGTACGGACCGGACGCCCCCGCGAGTTCGACAAGGACGAGGCGCTGGCGCGCGCGCTCGAACTGTTCTGGTCCCGGGGCTACGGGGCGACATCGATCCAGGAGCTGGTCGACGCGCTGGGCGTCGAACGCGGCAGCCTCTACGGGACGTTCGGCGACAAGCGCCGCTTCTACCTCGACGCCGTCCGGCTCTACTGGGACGTCTACGAGCGGCACCTGGTCACCGCGCTCGACACCTCCCCACTGCTGCCCGCGCTCCGCGAGATCCTGACCCACCCCGCGCGCCTGGACGAGCTGATCTCCGACGTGGGTGTCCCGCAGGGCTGCCTGGTCGGCAACACGACCGCCGAACTCGTGCCGCACGACAGCGAAGCCACCGAAGTCGTCGCCCGCTCGTACCGCCGGTTCACCGACATCCTCACCGACGCGCTGCGCCGTGGGCAGGCCGCCGGGGAAGTCACCGACAACGCCCGCCCAGAGGCCCAAGCCCAGCTGCTGCTCTACGTCGTCCAAGGGCTATCGCTCGTGTCGAGGGCGGGGCTCGACCGGACCGCGGCGCTGGCCGCGATCGACACCGCGGTCGACGCGTTGCGGGCCTGATCGCGACCACCGCTCCCCGGAGGGCCTCCGGGGAGCGACCGCTGACTATTCCGACCTCTGGGACCGCGGCGCGCTGGCCTGATGTGTCAGGCCGAAGCCCGGTGTTCGCTCGACCGGGTGTCGGCAGGAATGGGTGCGGAGCGAGGGGCGTTGATCGTGGACATGGCGGACAAGGACGTGGAGTTCAGCCCCACGAGCTGGGTGCAGGAGCAGACCAAGAAGATCCTCGAGACCGGGACCACCGAGGGCATCGAGATCCTCGGCTCGCCGATCGTGCTGATGACCCTGCGGGGCGCCAAGACCGGCAAGCTGCGCTACACCCCGGTGATGCGGGTGGAGCACGAGGGCAGGTACGCGGTCGTGGCGTCCAAGGGCGGTGCTCCCGAGCACCCCACCTGGTACTACAACATCAAGGCCCACCCCGAGTTCCAGTTGCAGGACGGGACCGTGACGAAGACCTACGTCGCGCGCGAGGTCGAGGGTGCCGAACGCGCCGAGTGGTGGGAGCGGGCCGTCGCGGCGTACCCGTCCTACGCCGAGTACCAGGAGAAGACCGACCGGCAGATCCCGGTGTTCGTGCTCGAACCGAAGTGATCCGGCGCGACCGGAGGCCCGGCTGCGCGGGTCTCCGGTCAGGTCACGCTCTGGAGGACGTGCGGGCCGGGACCGTTGCGGCCAGCAGCTCGTAGGCCTCGTGCTCGGTGTCGAGGACTTCCCGGGTCCGGGGATCGCGGTGCCGTGGCTCGCCGTCGGCGACCGCGTGAGCGTTGCGGAGCGCGAAGACCGCTCGCATGAGACGCGCCCGTGATTCAGCCACTGTGGACTGGTCCGCTTCGCGGAGCTGCTGCTGGGCTTCGCGGCATCCGGTGAGGGCCGCGTTCAGCCGGCGCGAGGACTGCCGGTTGATCAGGACCAGGCTCACCGCCGCGGCGACCAGCGCGCCCAGGACGGTCGTGGCGATGCGCTCGACGATCAGGTCGTCGTGCGCCGCCGGGTTGCTCAGCGAGGCCAGGCCGAGGGCCAGCGGTGTGACGAACAGCAGGCCCAGCGCGTAGTTGGCCTGGACGAACAGCTCGGCGATCAGCTGGCAGACCACCACCAGCACCAGGATGGCCAGCGGGCTCGGCTGGAAGCCGAACATCGCGAACGCCAGCACCGCTCCGCCGAGCGTTCCGGTCATGCGCTGCACCGTCCGGTGCCAGGTCGCCGTGGCGTTGGTCGACTGCAGGACCGCGCTGGCCGACACCACCGCCCAGTAGGCGTGGTCAAGCCCCACCGCGAGCGTGATCAGCCCGGCGAGCAGGCACGAGAGCAGCATCCGCCCCGCGTTCGGCAGGAACGGCGAGATCCGCGCCGACCACGGCGCTCCGGCGTGCCGGGAGTTCCGCGGCAACTTCGGTGCTGCGGCCGGGCGCGGAATGCGGCCGCGGTGGAGCTTGCGGGCGAGGTCTCGCAAGTGCGTCGCTTCGGCGGGGTGGTGGAGCAGGTGTTCGGCGTCGGCCAGGTGGGCGCGGAGCGCGGTGACGGTGCGGCCGTTGCCGCGCAGGGTCGCCGACGCCCGGTGCGCCGCGTGGTGCGCGCGGTGGCGAGTGGCGGGGTTCGGGGATTCGAGGTGGTCGGCGATCGCCACCAGCGCGCGAGCCGTGGCGACGCGGTGCGGGCCGGTCGGGTGCAGCAGGTTGCCGAGCAGGCTCAGCGCCACCGACAGCGCTGCGGAGGCCGCCATGATCCCGATGTGCAGGCCCACGCCCGACCAGTCGTGCGCGGCGTAGGCGGCAGCGCCGGCGGCGAAGACGAACATCAGGCCGCCGGGCGGGCCGAACTCCAGCACGTCGGAGACCAGCTTGCCCACCGTGGCGATCGCGGTGAGCACCAGGACCCCGATGAGCGCGTTGCCGGTGGCTGCGGCGATCATCGTTGCCGTGGCCACGCTCACGACCAGTCCCAGCGCGATGAGCGGGAGCAGGCGTGCGCGACGGGACCAGGTGTCGACCCGGCAGTACAGCGAGGTGAACGCGCCGAACGCGGCGAAGGGCACGAGATCCGGGTGGCCGATCGCCACCAGCACCGCGATCGGGGCGCCGAACGACACGCCGACCCGCAGCGCGGGAGCCACCACACCACCGACCGTCGGCGTGTACCGGAGCGCTTCGCGGATGCGCAGCGCTCGGCGCAGGCGGGTCAGGGCGGATTCGGGCTCGGCGCGGTCGGCAGGAACGTTCACTAGTAAAATATTACCAGATGATTTACTCGTGAAGGAGTGCGCCGGTGGACGACGCAGTCGCACGGATCAGCGCGCAATGGCGCGAGCAGTGGCCGGACCTCGACATGTCCCCGATCGACGTGATCGGCCGGGTGCGGCGGCTCGCGGCGCTGATCAACCAGCTCGACGCCGCGGCGTTCGCCGAGACCGGTCTGTCGCGGATGGAGTTCGAGGTGCTCAGCGCGCTGCGGCGGGCCGACGGGGGACTGCGGCCCAGCCAGCTCACCAGGGAGACGTTGTCCTCCGGCGCGGCCACCACCAAGCGGCTCGCCCGGCTGGAGGCCGAAGGGCTGATCAACCGCACCGCCTCCCGGCGCGATCGCCGGGAGGTCGACGTGCACCTCACCGAGCGCGGCCGGGAGCTGATCGACCGGCTCTTCCCGGATCACCTCGACCGGGAGCGGCAGCTGCTCGAGCCGCTGGAGGCGGGCGAGCGCGAGCAGCTGGGCGCGCTGCTGGCCAAGCTGCTGGGATCGCTGGACGGGGTCGCCCGGTGACCGCGCGCTGCGGGCGAGGCGTGCGCTGGGGCGACGGTTCGGTGCGATAAAGTTCTCCGGTTCTTCAACGAGAACATCCCGCGACCAGGCGAGCGCGGCGTGATCGGCCGATCACGCACCGGTGATCCACGTCGGTCGCCTGATCGAGAGGACTCCAGTTTGGCCACGGTGCGGTTCAAATCCGGCCATCCTGCGCTCGACCTCGGCGAACTCCCGGACCGGCTGCGCGGTTTCGTGGTGCGGCGCTCGCGCGCCATCACGATCGCGTCGGTGCCGCTGGTGGCCCTCTCCTTCGTCCTGCTGCTCGTCATGCGGCGCGCCGGGCTGGACGACGGTTCGGCCATCGACTACCAGGTCTACCGCTGGGCCGTGCACACCTGGCTGGCCGGCGGCGACATCATGAACACCGCGCCGACGGTCAGCATCGGCCGCGTGCTGCCCTGGGTGTACCCGCCGTTCGCGCTGCTGCCGCTGCTGCCGTTCGCGCTGCTGCCGTTCGTCGCCGGGCTGGCCGCGCTCTACCTCGTCGACCTGCTCGCCATCGGCGCGGCGCTGTACCTGGTCACGCGGCACATGTGGGCAGCCGTCGGGCGGCGCGGCGCGCTGGCGGTGGCCATGGCGCTGCTGCCCTGGACGCTGTTCCTGGAACCGGTCTACGCCTCCTTCGGTCTCGGCCAGATCAACATCCTGCTGATGGGCCTGGTCATCGTCGACTGCCTGGCGATCAACCCGCGCTGGCCGCGCGGCATGCTGATCGGCATCGCCGCGGCGATCAAGCTCACACCCGCCGCCTTCCTGCTGTTCCTGCTGTTCCGCAAGGACTTCCGCGCCGCGGTGGTCGCCGTGCTGACCGGCGCCTTCGGCACGCTGGTCGGTTTCGCGCTGAACTACTCGGCCGCGGTGGAGTACTGGTTCGGCAAGGGACCGGCGAGCGGGGTGAGCGGATCGGCCTTCCACACCAACCAGTCGATCATGGGCGGGCTGGCCCGCTTGGAGCTCGCGCCGTCGGTGCAGAACGGGTTGTGGGTGCTGCTCTCGCTGACTTGCGTTGCCGTGGTGGCCTTCGCGGTCCGGCGCACCGAGCCGGTGCTGGGCGTGGTGGCCACCGGCCTGCTCGCGCTGCTGATCTCGCCGACGTCGTGGTCGGACCACTGGGTGTGGTGCGCCCCGGCGCTGCTGGTGCTGCTCGGCTACTCCGTTCGGTTGCGCAGCCTGGGCTGGCTCGCCGTCGCCGCGCTTACCTTGGTGACTGTGCTGGCGGCCGTGTTCAAATCGTTGCCGGCCGGTCCTCCGTGGACGCCGGGGCAGCACTTCTTCGGCAATCCGTACCTGCTGCTGGGCCTGCTGTTGCTGGCGCTGCTGGGACTTTTCGTCCGGAATCGGACGATTGCGAGTACTCCCGAGGACCCGTCGGTACTCGTGGACGACCGGGTTCAGCCCGAGCCGCGCTGAGCCCGCGACCTCCGGGAGCCGCCGCGAGCCGGCCGCTCCCGGAGGCGGAACCCGTTGGCGATCGGGTGATTCCTGCCCCGGGCGCTGCGAAAATGCCTGTTCTGAACCGAATCCGAGGGTGTTCGGCAAGGCTTCGCCGTCACCGCAAGAAGATCGTGAACAACGCCACTTGATGCGCCCGGCAGTCGCGTATGGACGGTGTCGTGGTGCAGAATTCCCCGAGCTCGCAGGGATTGCGACAGCGCTGTCCCAACACCTGGGAGCCGGGTAACACTCGCTTAATTTGGTGTTACTTGACGGTAGCTATCCGGGCGCTCGATCTGTAGAGTGCCTCAAACTGACCGAGAGTGCAACGGCGCATCCTTTTGTCAGTGCCCCCAAAGGTTCTTGCGGCTCCGCCGTGGGTGAGTCATGCCCAGTTGCGGACCGCGGCCTGACGACGGGAGGTACGATGCCCCTTTCCCACCATGCAAGAAGCGTGGCGCAACGCAGCGCCGCGGCCGGCGGTCTCTACGACCCGGCCAATGAACACGACGCGTGCGGTGTCGCTTTCGTCGCCGACCTGCAGGGTCGGCAGAGCCACGAGCTGGTCGAGAAAGCTCTGACGGCACTGCGCAACCTGGAGCACCGCGGCGCCAAGGGCGCCGACCCCGACACCGGAGACGGAGTCGGGCTGCTCACCCAGATCCCGGACGCGTTCTTCCGCGCCGAGATGCCCTTCGCGCTGCCCGGACGCGGCGAATACGCTGTGGGCACGGCGTTCCTGCCCACCGATCCTGGTGAAGCGGCGCGGGCGGTGGAGATCATCGAGCAGATCGTGGCCGAGGAGGGCCTGCGGCTGCTCGGCTGGCGCGACCTGCCGGTCGAACCCGGCTGCGCCGGAACTTCGGCGCGCGAGACGATGCCGGGCTTCCGCCAGATCTTCCTCGATCACGATGCCGGCGGGACGCCGCTGGAGCTGGAGCGGCGCGCGTTCTGCGTCCGCAAGCGGGTCGAGCACGAAGCCGACGTGTACTTCCCGAGCCTGTCGGCGCGCACCATCGTGTACAAGGGAATGCTGACCGAGGCCCAGCTCGGCGCGTTCTACCCGGACCTCGGCGACGAGCGGTTCGCCAGCGCGATCGGCCTGGTGCACAGCCGGTTCTCCACGAACACGTTCCCGTCGTGGCCGCTGGCGCACCCGTACCGCTACATCGCGCACAACGGCGAGATCAACACGGTCAAGGGCAACCGCAACTGGATGCGGACCCGCGAGAGCATGCTGGCCACCGACCTGATCCCCGGTGACCTGCAGCGGCTGTTCCCGATCGCCAGCCCCGGCGCCAGCGACTCGGCGACCTTCGACGAGGTGCTGGAACTGCTGCACCTGGGCGGCCGTTCGCTGCCGCACGCGGTGTTGATGATGATCCCGGAGGCGTGGGAGAACCACGCCGAGATGGACCCGGCCCGCCGCGCGTTCTACGAGTTCCACAACTACCTGATGGAACCCTGGGACGGCCCGGCGCTGGTGGCCTTCACCGACGGCACGCAGATCGGTGCGGTGCTCGACCGCAACGGCCTCCGTCCCGGGCGTTACTGGGTCACCGAGGACGGGCTCGTCGTGCTGGCCAGCGAGGTCGGCGTGCTGGAGGTCGAGCCGGACAAGGTGGTCCGCAAGGGCCGGTTGCAGCCCGGCCGGATGTTCCTGGTCGACACCGAGGCCGGCCGCATCATCGACGACGACGAGATCAAGGGCGAGCTCGCCGCCGAGCACCCGTACCAGGAGTGGCTGGACGCGGGCGTGGTGCGGCTGGCCGATCTGCCCGACCGCGAGCGGGAGCTGCCCTCGCACGACTCGCTGGTGCACCGGCAGCAGGTCTTCGGCTACACGCAGGAAGAACTCGGCGTGCTGCTCAAGCCGATGGCCACCAGCGGTGCCGAACCCATCGGCTCGATGGGCAACGACGCGCCCTTCGCCGCCTTCTCCGAGCGCCCGCGGCAGCTGTTCGACTACTTCACCCAGCTGTTCGCGCAGGTCACCAACCCGCCGCTGGACGCCATCCGGGAAGAGCTGGTCACCTCGCTGGGCACGCACGTCGGGCCGGAGCACAACCTGCTCGACCACCACCCGGCGGCCTGCCGCAACCTGGCGCTGCCGTTCCCGGTGCTGGACAACGACCAGCTCGCCAAGATCGTGCACCTCAACGACGACGGCGACCGCCCGGGCCTCAAGCCCGCGGTGGTGTCGATGACCTACCACGTCGCGGGTGGCGGTGAAGCGCTGCGCAACCGGCTGGAGGAGATCTGCGAGGAGGTCTCGGCCGCCGTCGCCGACGGCGCGCACGTGCTGGTGCTCTCCGACCGCACGGCCGACGCCGAGCACGCGCCGATCCCGTCGCTGCTGGCGACCGGCGCCGTGCACCACCACCTGGTGCGCGAGAAGAAGCGCACCCGGGTGGGGCTGATCGTCGAAGCCGGCGACGTCCGGGAAGTGCACCATGTCGCTCTTCTCATCGGCTACGGGGCCGCTGCCGTTAACCCGTATGTGGCGATGGCCACGGTCGAAGATCTGGTATCCACCGGCGTGATCCGGGAAGTCGATGCCAAGCAGGCCACCGACAACCTCATCAAGGCGCTGGGCAAGGGCGTCCGCAAGACCATGTCCAAGATGGGCGTGTCCACTGTGGCCTCCTACACCGGCGCGCAGATCTTCGAGGCGATCGGGCTCGGCGAGGAGGTCGTGCAGCAGTGCTTCACCGGCACGACCTCGCGCCTCGGCGGCGTCGGGTTCGACGTGCTGGCGCAGGAAGTCGCCGAGCGGCACCGGCGCGCCTACCCCGGCGACGGGGTGCAGGCGCCGCACCGGAGGCTGGAGGTCGGCGGGGAGTACCAGTGGCGGCGCGAGGGCGAGCCCCACCTGTTCAACCCGCAGACGGTGTTCAAGCTCCAGCACTCCACCCGCAGCGGTCGCTACGAGGTGTTCAAGGAGTACACCAAGGCGGTCGACGACCAGTCCCGCGAGCTGATGACCCTGCGCGGGCTGTTCAAGTTCCGCGAGGCGCGCAAGCCGGTGCCGATCGAGCAGGTCGAGCCGGTGTCGTCCATCGTCAAGCGGTTCGCCACCGGCGCGATCTCCTACGGGTCGATCTCCAAGGAGATGCACGAGGTCCTGGCCATCGCGATGAACCGGCTGGGCGGCAAGTCCAACACCGGTGAGGGCGGTGAGGACGCCGACCGGTTCACCCCGGACGCCAACGGCGACTCGCGGCGCTCGGCGATCAAGCAGGTCGCCTCCGGCCGCTTCGGCGTGACCAGCGAATACCTGGTCAACTCCGATGACGTCCAGATCAAGATGGCGCAGGGCGCGAAGCCGGGCGAGGGCGGTCAGCTGCCGGGGCACAAGGTGTACCCGTGGGTGGCCAAGACCCGGCACTCCACGCCGGGCGTTGGGCTGATCTCGCCGCCGCCGCACCACGACATCTACTCGATCGAGGACTTGGCGCAGCTGATCCACGACCTCAAGAACGCCAACCCCCGGGCGCGGATCCACGTCAAGCTGGTGTCCGAAGTGGGCGTCGGCACGGTCGCGGCGGGTGTGTCCAAGGCGCACGCGGACGTGGTGCTGATCTCCGGCCACGACGGCGGAACCGGTGCCTCGCCGCTGTCGTCGATCAAGCACGCCGGCGGTCCCTGGGAGCTCGGGCTGGCCGAGACGCAGCAGACGCTGCTGGCCAACGACCTGCGCGACCGGATCGTGGTGCAGACCGACGGCCAGCTCAAGACCGGTCGCGACGTGGTGATCGCGGCGCTGCTGGGCGCCGAGGAGTACGGCTTCGCCACCGCTCCGCTGGTGGTCTCGGGCTGCATCATGATGCGGGTCTGCCACCTCGACACCTGCCCGGTGGGCGTGGCCACGCAGAACCCGCAGCTGCGCGAGAAGTTCACCGGCAAGGCCGAGTACGTGGTGAACTTCTTCGAGTTCGTCGCCCAGGAGGTCCGGGAATACCTGGCGCAGCTGGGTTTCCGGAGTCTCGACGAGGCGATCGGGCAGGCCGACCTGCTCGACACCTCAGAGGCGGTGCGGCACTGGAAGACCCGCGGCCTGGACCTCACGCCGATCACGCACGTGCCGGAACTGCCGCCGGGCACCGCGCGGCACCAGGTCGTCGAGCAGGACCACGGGCTGGACAAGGCGCTGGACAACACGCTGATCCAGCTCTGCGAGGGCGGCTTGAAGGAAGGCCGGCCGGTCCGGCTGGACATCCCGGTGCGCAACGTCAACCGCACCGTCGGCACCATGCTCGGCTCCGAGCTGACCCGGCGGTGGGGCGGTGAAGGCCTCCCGGACGACACCATCGACGTGACCTTCACCGGCTCGGCCGGGCAGTCCTTCGGCGCCTTCGTGCCGCGCGGCATCACCCTGCGGCTGCTGGGCGATGCCAACGACTACGTCGGCAAGGGCCTGTCCGGCGGGCGGATCGTGGTGCGGCCGGACGCGACGGCTCCGTTCGCCGCCGAGCACAACATCATCGCGGGCAACGTGCTGCTCTACGGCGCGACCAGCGGTGAGATGTTCGTGCGCGGCATGGTCGGCGAGCGCTTCGCCGTGCGCAACTCCGGTGCCATCGCGGTGGTGGAGGGCGTCGGCGACCACGGTTGCGAGTACATGACCGGTGGCCGCGTGGTGATCCTCGGGCGGACCGGGCGCAACTTCGCGGCCGGCATGTCCGGCGGCACCGCCTACCTGCTCGACCTCGATCCGGCGCGGATCAACCCGGAGATGGTCGACCTGGACCCGCTCGACGACGCCGACCGGGAGTTCCTGCACGACCGCGTCCGGCGGCACTTCGAGCAGACCGAGTCGGCGGTGGCCCGCGAGCTGCTGGCCGACTGGGACACCTCGGTCGAGCGGTTCGGCAAGGTCATGCCGCGCGACTTCAAGCGGGTGCTCGCGGCGCGCAGCGCTGCCGAACGCGACGGCCGCGACGTCAATGAGGCGATCATGGAGGCGGCTCATGGCTGACCCCAAGGGATTCCTGACCACGCCGCGGGAAACACCGCAGCGCCGTCCGGTGGACGTGCGCATCAAGGACTGGCGCGAGGTCTACCTGGAGTTCGAGCAGCCCAAGCTGCAGAAGCAGGCCGGCCGCTGCATGGACTGCGGCATCCCGTTCTGCCACCAGGGCTGCCCGCTGGGCAACCTGATCCCGGAGTGGAACGACCTGGTCTGGCGCGACGACTGGGAGGAGGCGGCCGAGCGGCTGCACGCCACCAACAACTTCCCGGAGTTCACCGGGACGTTGTGCCCCGCCCCGTGCGAGGCGGCGTGCGTGGTCGGCATCAACGCCGATCCGGTGAGCATCAAGCAGGTCGAGATCAGCATCATCGACAAGGCCTGGGATTCCGGTCTGGTGCGCCCGCAGCTGCCGCGCGCGGCCACCGGGAAGAAGGTCGCCGTGATCGGTTCCGGCCCGGCCGGGCTGGCCGCCGCCCAGCAGCTGACGCGGGTGGGTCACGGCGTGGTGGTCTACGAGCGGGCCGACCGCGTCGGCGGGCTGCTGCGCTACGGCATCCCCGAGTTCAAGATGGAGAAGCAGCGGCTGGACCGCCGCCTCGGCCAGATGCGCGCCGAGGGCACCGAGTTCCGCACGGGTGTGAACGTCGGCGTGGACGTCACGGTGGAGCAGCTGCGCGAGGACTACGACGCGGTGGTGCTCGCGGGCGGCTCGACGCTGGCCCGCGACCTGCCGGTCCCGGGGCGCGAGCTGGACGGCGTGCACCAGGCGATGGAGTACCTGCCGCTGGCCAACAAGGTGCAGGAGGGCGACCTGCAGCGGTCGCCGATCCACGCCGAGGGCAAGCACGTGGTGGTCATCGGCGGCGGTGACACGGGAGCCGACTGCGTCGGCACGGCGCACCGCCAGGGCGCGGCATCGGTGACGCAGCTGGAGATCATGCCGATGCCGCCGGAGTCCCGCCCGGAGGCCAACCCGTGGCCGACCTACCCGATGATCTACCGGGTCTCCTCGGCCCACGAGGAGGGTGGCGAACGGCTCTACTCGGTGAGCACCCAGGAGATGCTCGGCGACGAGTCGGGCAAGGTCCGCGCCCTGCGCCTGGTGGAGGTCCGCCGCACGGATGCGGGCTTCGAACCGGTCGAGGGCACCGAGCGGGAGATCCCGGCGGAGCTTGTGCTGCTGGCGATGGGCTTCGTCGGCCCGGAGCGTGAAGGCCTCATCGCGGACCTGGGAGTGGATCTCGACCCCAGGGGCAACGTCGCCCGCGACGAGACCTTCATGACCACGGTGGACGGTGTCTTCACGGCGGGCGACATGGGTAGGGGCCAGTCCCTGATCGTCTGGGCGATCGCGGAGGGCCGCTCGGCAGCGGCCCACGTCGACACCTACCTCACCAGCCGGAAGATCCTCCCAACATCCATCAACCCGACCGACCGTCCTCTCGTGTGACCGCGTGACGGGCACCTCCGCGCTCCGGAGGTGCCCGTCACGTCGGGGGTTCGGACGAGATGACGAGGAAGTCGGGGAGCTGGACGTAGCTTTCGAGGCCGGGCGTCGCGGTCCGGGCGGCCACCGCCGGGGCCAGGCCCGGCTCGACGACCTCGCGGAGGCGGCAGCCGAGCGAGCTCGATTCGTTGAGGTACGCCGAGATCGGCCGGTGGAAGTCGGGCGCGTCGGGCCCGGGGATCTCGTACTCCTCCAGGTAGCGCTGCGTGCGGTATTCGCCGCGGGCTCGCCAGGTGCCACTAATGGCTCTGCCGGATACGTCGATCCGTTACCGAATCGGAACTCGAATGCTCTTCCGGAAGATTTGTTTTCCGGATATAATCACGAAAAGTCGAGATATCGTCGTCATCGTGATGAACGATGAACGCCCCAGCCAGACAGCTCTGATGTCGGCGGCGGCCCGCGCGGCACATCTCCTCGTCGACGACACCCCCTCGATCTTCGCCGACACCTTGGCGCAGGTGTTCCTGGGAGAGCGTGCCGGAGAACTCCTCGGCTACCACCGGTCCTACGGCAGCTACCCGGTCCTGTCCGGCGCGCGGACAACGGCCACCACCCGCAGTCGCTACACCGAGGATCGGCTGTCCGTACTGGCCGGCCGGGGCGTCGACCAGTACGTGATCCTCGGCGCTGGGCTGGACTCCTTCGCCTACCGGTCGGAGCTGGCCGACCGGGTGCGGGTGTTCGAGGTGGACGAGCCGGCGACCCAGCGCTGGAAGCGGGCTGTGCTGGCCGAGAGCGGAACAGAGGTGCCATCCTCGGTCTCCTTCGTCCCGATCGATTTCGAGGAGGAGTCCGCCGGGACGCTCGCCGATCACCTCGTACGGGCCGGTTTCGACCCGGCCCGGCCCGCGCTGGTCAGCTGGCTCGGGGTCACGATGTACCTCACCTCGGAATCGATCGGGCAGACCCTGGCGGTCATCAGCGGCTTCGCACCCGGCACCGAGCTCGTCGTGGAGCACCTGCTCCCGGCCGGGCTCCGCGACGAGGCAGGTCAGTGGTACGCCGAGCTGGTCACGGCCGCGGCGGCCGAGCAGAGTGAGCCCTGGCGAACCTTCCTCAGCATCGAGGAGATGAACGCACTCCTGCTCGAGCACCGGCTCCAGCCGATCGAGTACGTCCGGCAACGCGAGACGATCGACCCCGCGGAGTGGGAACGCACCGACGCGCTCCGGCCGTTCGAGTTGTCCATCCTCGCCCGCGCCGGCGTTCCCCCTCGCTAGCGGCTTTCCGCCGGCTTTGACCGGGTAGCGGGCCCAGGTGTGGAGATGTTCCCCGCTCGTCGGACGCGTGAACGACATCGCTTACGCCGTGTCGCACGGCCGATCAGCTGGCGGGCGAGGTCGTTTCCGGAGCGGAGGTCGCCGGAGGGGGCGGTTCCGAGGTCGGTGGTTCCGAGGTCGGAGGAGGCTCGCTCGACGGTGGCTGCGAGGAGGACGGAGGTTCCGACGACGGTGGAGGCGGTGGCGGCGGTGTCGTGGTTCCGGGTGGCGGGGGAGCGGGCGGTCGTCCTGGTGCTGGTGCGGGCGGGAGCGCCGGGCCTGCGGGAGGTGGTGCCGCGGCTTGGGGGACACCGGGCGGGGGCGGGGCTTCTGGCGGGAGCGGGCGGGCGAACGCGACGAGTTCGGCGCTCGGCGGAATCGTCGCGTCATTGGCGGTCGGCATGACGCCTCTCGCGTAGGCATCCGCCCAGGCAAGGACGTTGCGGACGTAGGCCTGCGAGTGGTTGTAGCGGAACACCGCCGCTGCCAGCTGGGTCCGGTCGCGCAGGTCGCCTCCGCCGCTGCAGAGGTACCGGCCCGCCGCCAGGGCCGCGTCGAAGACGTTGTGCGGGTCGCGGATTCCGTCCGCGTTGCCGTCGTCGGCCTGGCTGCGCCAGGTCGACGGGATGAACTGCATCGGGCCGACCGCGCGGTCCCACACCGCATCGCCGTCCAGCGTCGCGCCGTCGGTGTCGCGGATCGCCGCTATTCCCGGGCCGCCGGACAGACGCGGGCCCAGGATCGGCGCGAGGGTCCGGCCGTCGGCGTCGACCCGACCGGAGCGCGCGTGGTGCGATTCGATGCGGCCGATCCCGGCCAGCACCGACCAGTGCAGCCCGCAGCCCGGCGTGGTGCCTGCCAAGGTCCGGTCGGCGCGCTGGTAGGCCGCCAGGACCGTGCCGGGGATGCCGAGCGGGCCGGCTGGCACCTGGTCGGCGGGTTCGGCGCGCTCGGACAGGTCCTCCCCGTTGCGCACCTCGTCCAGGAACTCGGGGCTGAGCTGTTCCTCGACGGGCAGTTCGCCGTTGATCGCCACGTCCGGCGGCGGCTGCGGCGCAGCGCGTTCGACGCTCTCCACCAGCGCATCGCCGCCCAGCGCCAGCGCCGGGACCAGCGCCACCAGCAGACCGGTCGTCACGGCGGTGAACCGCTCACCGCGGTTGAAATACCCCAAAACCCGCTCACCTCCACCCGGCTCGGCGCTCGACCTTGCCCCACGACCGGCACCTTGTGAACCACCAGAAGCGGTCGGGCGGGCGAACACCGGGCGGCCGGGAGGTTGTGCCGATCGGGCGAACGCGCATCGGTCGATCAGCGCAGGAGTCGCGTTCTTCGTGCTGGTCGCGGCGTTGTGCCATCCGGATGACGATCTTTGCCGAGATCGCCGGACGCGCGTTGAATGCGGTGCCGACGCTGCTTTCCCCAGGAGGTGCGTGGTGGACCTGACCCGGCGAGCGCTCTTCGCACACGGCGGCCGTGCCGCCGCTGGATTCGGCTCCGCGTGGATGTTGACCAGGCTGGCCGGTGAACCGGTGGCGTTCGCCGAGCCGGGTGCCGCGGGCACCCGGCAGGTGGTGATCCGCGAGGCCACCAACGCCGCTGCCGCTGTCTCGCCCGACGGGCGCGCGGTGGTGTTCGACCTGCTCAACATGCTCTGGGTGGTGCCGATGGCCGGTGGTGAGGCGGTCCGGATCACCGACGTCGTGCAGGAGGCCGGGGAGCCGGACGTGGCACCCGACGGGCGGCGCATCGTGTGCCAGTCCTACCAGGACGGTCAGTTCCAGCTGGCGCTGCTGAGCCTCGACGGCTCCGGTTTCAACTTGCTGACCAGCGGTTCCAGCGATCACCGGGAACCGCGGTTCTCGCCGGACGGCACCCGGATCGCCTTCTCCGGCGAGACCGGCGGCCGGTACGGGATCCGGGTGCTGGACCCGGCCACCGGCCGGATCACCGACTGGACCACCGGTGCCGATCAGGAGGCGCACCCGGTCTGGTTCCCCGACGGCTCGGCGATCGCCTTCACCAGGGGCGTGGACAACGCGCCGACGGCGATCGACGCGGTGGACGCGGCGGGCAACCGGCGCACCCTCGTCGAGGTCGCCGAAGGGCAGCTCGCCGGACCGTCCTTCGCGCCCGACGGGCGGTTCGCCTACGTGCACCTGACGACCGACCGGTCCGTGCTGGTGATCGACGGTCGCGAGGTGTCGGGCCCGGACGAGGACGTGTTCCCGTTCGCGCCGCGCTGGCTGTCGGCCGACGAGGTGCTCTACACCGCCGACGGGAAGATCCGCCGCCGCGATCTGCGCACCGGCCACGTCCAGGACGTGCCCTTCACCGCGGAGGTCTCGGTGCGGCCCGCGGTGGAGCGGGCGAGCACGCGCGATTTCGACAGCTCCGCGCCGCGGCCGGTCAAGGGCTTGGTGGGGCCTGCGCTCTCCCCGGACGGGCAGCAGGTGGCCTGCCAGGCGCTCGGCGGCATCTGGTTGCTGCGGCGCGACGGGGAGCCCGAGCGCGTCGTGGCCGACGACAACTTCAACGGCGCTCCGGCCTGGTCGCCGGACGGCCGGACGTTGGTGTTCAGCAGCGACCGGAACGGCCAGCTCGACCTGTGGCTGCACGACCTCACCACCGGTGAGCAGCGGCAGCTGACCGATCTCCACGGGGACGAGCGGGCGCCCGCGTTCAGCCCGGACGGGCGCAGCGTCGCCTTCCTCTCCCACGACTGGGTGTGCACGGTGGAGCTGGCGACCGGGGCGGTGCGCAAGCTCATCGGGCCGCTCAACGCGCCCGGCAGGCCGTGCTTCAGCGCCGACGGCAGCAAGCTGGGCCTGGCCGGTTTCGTCCCGGTGACCAGGCGCTACCGGGAGGGCGGCAACCAGGTGCTGACGGTGGACGTGGCCACCGGCGCGGCGGAGTACACGCCGGCGCTGCCGGGCCGGTCGCTGGTCAACCGGGTCGACGCGGGACCGGTGTACTCGCCCGACGGGCGCAGCGCGGCATTCGTGGTGTCCGGCACCGCCTGGGTGTCCGATGTGGATGATCGAGCGCGGCCGGTGGGCGCGCCGCGGCGAGTCAGCGCGGAGACCGCGGACTCCCCGAGCTGGGGCGGCGATTCCCGCACCCTGCTCTACCTGTCCAACGGCCGCCTCCGGATCGCCGACGTGCGCAGCGGCGCGGTGCGGTCGATGCCCACCCGGCTGACCTGGCGGCCGCGGCGGCCGGACGGCGAGGTCGTGATCCGGGCCGGAGCGCTGTGGGACGGCGAGCACCGGGAACTGCGCCGCGATGTGGACGTCCTGGTCCGCGGCAACCGGATCGCGGCGGTCGGCCGGGGCCTCGCCGCACCGGAGGTGATCGACGCCCGGGGTCTGACGGTGCTGCCGGGCATGGTGGCCACGCACGAGCACCTGCCGTGGGAGAACAACCGGATCCCGCGGCTGTGGCTGTCCTTCGGCGTCACCTCGGTGCGGTCGCCGGGGTCGGGCCACTACGTCGCGGTGGAGGCGAAGGAGGCGCAGGAGTCGGGGAGCAGGCTGGGGCCGCGGGTGTTCGCCGCCGGGGAGTTCGTCGACGGCGGCCGGGTGTACTACGAGAGCAACCGGCCCATCACCAACGCCGACGAGCTGCGCCGCGAGCTGGAGCGGGTCGGCGAACTCGGCCACGACATGGTCAAGACCTACGTCCGCCTGCCGTACTCCCGCCAGCGCGAGGCGATCGAGCTCGCGCACGCCGGCGGCGTGCCGGTGAGCTCGCACTACCTGTACGGTCCCGCCGCGCTGGGCGCGGACGCGGTCGAGCACACCGGTGCCACCAGCCGCTACGGGCACCGGCACAAGGAGAGCCAGACCGGCCGCGCCTACGCCGACGTGATCGACATCCTGGTCCGCGCGGGCATGTCCTCGACACCCACGCTGGGACTGGCCCCGCCGGCCACTCCGGCGGTCTACCACTTCGCCGGGTGGGCGCTGGAGGACCCGCGGCTGAAGGCGTTGCTGCCGGAGGATATGTACGCGGAGTTCCGCGCCGAGGTGGAGGCGGCGGCAGGCCGCTACCCGGAGCGGGAGATGAGGTACAACGCGCGGCAGGTGGCGACCGTGCGCAGGATGGTGGCGGCGGGCGGGCACATCGCCGTCGGCACCGATACGCCCCTGGTGCCGCATGCGATCTTCTACCACCTGAACCTCGACACCATGGTGCGCAACGGGATCGACAACCACGACGTCCTGCGCGCGGCCACGGCGGGTGGCGCGCGAGTGCTCGGCATGAGCGAGCAGCTGGGCACGGTCGCCGCGGGCAAGCTCGCGGACCTCGCCTTCGTGCAGGGCGATCCGCTCACCGACATCAAGGCCGTGGCCCAGGTCCGCCAGGTGCTGCTCGACGGAGTCCTGCACACCGTCGAGGAGCTGATCGGCGGGCCCGCCGCGCAACCTCCGGCGCGACCGGTGCACACCGTCCGAACGTTGCCGGCGCAGCAGGAGCACTGGTGGCACGGCGCGGAGTACACCTCTGGGCACGTCTGCTGCTGACGCACCACCGTTCCCGGAGGGGTGCCTCCGCTGCGTTCGTGCGCGGTGGGGGCGGGCCTCTCCGGGCGGTGTGGCATCCGGTGCCGGCGGGCGATGGAGCCCTTCTTGTGTTTCGTTGTGCGCAATAAGTTGGGAGTCGGTGCTTTTCGCCTCTCGCGGTGTCCATAGTGGTGGGCTATCGGTGCGTTCGCGCGTTGCTCTTTGACGGTGTGATCCGGGTCTCGTTCAATTGGCGGGCAGTCGTCGCCTTCCCGGAATTCGCACCTCGTTCCCGCTTTCGCCGAAGGGACCGCGCATGTCCGTCGACAGAGTGCACGAAGCCGCACACGGTACCGCAGCCCCCGTCCAGCGGCCGGTGATGGCCTGGGTGATCACCGGAATGCTGGTGCTGTTCGTCGTGGTCAACTGGGCCGACAAGACGGTGTTCGGCATCGCCGCGCAGCCGTTGAAGGAGGAGCTCGGGCTGACCTCGGCGCAGGTCGGGTTCATCGGCAGCGCCTTCTTCTTCCTGTTCAGCATCGCCGGGTTGACCGTCGGGTTCATCGGCAACCGGGTCCGGACCAAGTGGGTGCTGTTCACGCTGGCCGCGCTGTGGTCGCTGACCATGGTTCCGGTGCTCGTCTCGGCCAGCTTCGCCACCCTGCTGATCAGCCGGATCGGGCTCGGCGCGGCGGAAGGGCCGTCGGGCGCGCTGGCCGCCGCCGGGGCATTCGAGTGGTTCCCGAAGGAGAAGCGCAGCTTCCCGTCGGCGTGGCTGTCCTCCGGTGCGTCGATCGCCAAGATCGCCATCGCCCCGCTGCTGGCGCTGATCGTCGCGGTGTGGGGCTGGCGGGCGTCGTTCGTCGCGCTGGCCGTGGCCGGGGTCGTGTGGGCGCTGGCCTGGGCGCTGATCGGGCGGCAGGGGCCGTACGCGGCGCCGCTGGGGCGCAAGGAATCCGCGCCGGTCGTGCAGCGGGTTCCGTTCCGGCGGATCGCGCTGTCGCGCACCTTCCTCGGCTGCGTCGTCGGCACCTTCACCATGTACGGGCTGGTGTCGGTGATCCTGACCTGGCTGCCGTCCTACTTCGAGGTCGGGCTGGGCATCGACCGGCTGCAGGCCGGGGTGATGTTCGGCCTGCCGAGCATCTCGGGCATGACGGCGATGCTGGTGGTCTCCTGGTTCAGCGACCGAGCTGTGGTGGCCGGTTCGAGCGCCCGGGTGCAGCGCGGTCTGGTGCCCGCTGGCGGACTGCTGGTCGGCGGTGTGCTGCTCGCGCTGCTGCCGTACCTGGTGTCACCGGTGCTGGCGATCATCGCGGTGGTGGTCGGCTACGGCATCGGGACGGTGGCGCTGCCGCTGGCGACGGCGGCGGTGTCGCAGATCTGCCCGCCCGCCCAGCAGGCCGGAACGCTGGGGGTCTTCCTCGCGTTGCAGTCGTCGTCGGGGCTGTTTGCGCCGGCGCTGACCGGCTGGCTGGTGGACGTCGCGCCGACGCCGAGCGAGGGCTTCGCCCTGGCGTTCCAGGTCTTCGGCCTGGCGGCCGTGGTCGGCGGGATCGCCACCGCCCTGCTGGTCAATCCCGAACGGGACGCCCGACGAATCCTCGGGTCGTGAGAGGAGCGCTGTGATCGTTGTCGTCGAGGGGCCGAGCGCGGCGGGCAAGACCACCTGGTGCCGTCGGCGCTTTCCCGATCACGTCGTCGACGAGTACCAACCGACCGGGAGCGAGCCGGTCGGCGATCCGGCCGCGCAGGCGAGCTACTGGAGCGAGGTCAACGCCGGGCGGTGGGTTGCGGCTCTCGGCCGGGAGCAGGAGACGGGCCTCGCGGTGTGCGACAGCGATCCGCTCAAGCTGCACTACAGCTGGTGCCTCGCCGCGATCGGCGAAGGCCCGGCGGCCCGGTTCCGCGCGGAGGCGGTGGCCGTCCGGGCAGCGGTGGCCGAGAAGCGCCTGGGGCTGGCCGATCTGGTCCTGGTGACGCTGCCGCCGCTGCCGGTGCTGCGGCGGCAGCGGGACGGTGATCCAAGCCGCCGGCGTCGCCACTTCGACCTCCACGCGCGGCTGTCGGAACCCCTCAGGCAGTGGTACCGCGCCTGGGCGACGGTGAGCCCGGGCCGGGTCGTCTGGCACCTGCCGGCCACGGAGCTTCCGCGACCGGGGAAGCGATCGGACCGCTACGACCTCGCGGTCTTCGACGGTCTGTTCGACGCGTTGCCGCGGCTCCCGTAGGCGTGCATAGGCGCGGCCTATTCGAGCGTTCTGGGTCTGATCTTTGCCCGGGAGCGGGATCCGGTGGTTCATTCGAATCCTGGCCCGCCGGTTCCGGACAGGAGATGCAGATGAGGGACGCAGTCATCGTCGAGGCCGTGCGCACCCCGGTCGGCAAGCGCAACGGTGCGCTGGCCGGGATCCACCCGGCGGACCTGTCGGCGCGGGTGCTCAACGCGCTCGTGGAGCGGGCCGGGATCGAACCGGCCGACGTCGACGACGTGGTGTGGGGCTGCGTGAGCCAGGCCGGGGAGCAAGCGGGCAACATCGCGCGGACCGCGGTGCTGGCCGCTGGCTGGCCCGAATCGGTGCCCGCCACCTCGGTGGACCGGCAGTGCGGTTCCAGCCAGCAGGCCGTGCACGCGGCCGCCGCCGGGGTCATCGCGGGCTACTACGACTTCGCCGTGGCAGGCGGCGTGGAGTCGATGAGCCGGGTGCCGATGGGGTTCGCCCGCCAGGGCGTGGACAAGGTGCTGCCGGACTCGGTGCTGGACCGCTACGGCGTGCGGGGCTTCAACCAGGGGATCGGCGCGGAGATGGTGGCTTCGAAGTGGGGCTTCTCCCGGCAGCAGCTCGACGAGTACTCGCTGTCCTCGCACGCTAAGGCCGCCGCGGCCATCGACTCGGGTGCGTTCGACGGCCAGCTGGTGGAGCTGCCGGAGCTGAGCGCCGACGAAGGCGTGCGGCGCGGCGGCAGCCTGGAGTCGCTGGGCAAGCTCAAGACGGCGTTCCGCGAGGACGGCGTGATCACCGCGGGCAACGCCTCGCAGATCTCCGACGGCAGCGGCGCGCTGCTCATCACCACCAGCGACATCGCCCGCGAACGGGGCCTGCGGCCGATCGCGCGGGTGCACACGGCGGTGCTGGCCGGCGATGACCCGGTGATGATGCTGTCCGCGCCGTGGCCCGCCACGCACAAGGCGCTGCGCAAGGCCGGGCTAGGCATCGACGACATCGGCGCTTTCGAGGTCAACGAGGCGTTCGCGCCGGTGCCGCTGGCCTGGCTCGCCGAGACCGGCGCGGACCCGGCCCGCCTCAACCCGCTCGGTGGTGCGATCGCCGTCGGCCACCCGCTGGGCGGTTCCGGCGCGGTCCTGATGACCCGCCTGGTGCACCACATGCGGGCCAACGGCATCCGCTACGGCCTCCAGACGATGTGCGAGGGTGGCGGCATGGCCAACGCCACCATCCTCGAACTCCTCTGAGAGCCGGATGCTGCCGCGATTTCAATGGAAATCGCACATCCGATTTCAATGGAAGTTGCGCGCCCGTCGGCGCGTCGGGCGTCCGACATGCCGACGGCGCGTCGGGATCCACGCGATTTCAATGGAAATCAGACGTCTGATTTCCATTGAAATCGCGTGCCGGGTGCGGGCTGAGCACCGGAGAGGGTTGCGAGGAGGAACGGATGCGCAGCAGTGCTTACGGGGCCGAGCACCAGGCATTCCGGGAGGTGGTCCGGGAGTTCCTGGCCAAGGAGGTCGTGCCGCACTTCGCCGACTGGGAGAAGGCCGGGCTGGTGCCGCGGGAGCTGTTCCGCAAGGCCGGCGCGGTCGGGATGCTCGGGCTGCAGGTTCCCGAGGAGTACGGCGGCGGTGGGACGACCAGCTTCAAGTTCAACGCGGTCATCACCGAGGAGACCGCCCGCGCGGGCGTTTCGCTGGGCGGGTCCAAGGTGCACACCGATGTGGTGGTGCCCTACTTCATCTCGCTGTGCGACGCGGAGCAGAAGCGGCGCTGGCTGCCGGGTCTGGCCAGCGGTGAGCTGATGAGCGCCATCGCCATGACCGAGCCCGGCACCGGGTCGGACCTGGCGGGCATGGCCACCACCGCCACCCGCGACGGCGACCACTACGTGCTCACCGGCGCCAAGACGTTCATCACCGGCGGGCACAACGCCGACCTGGTGATCGTGGTGGCCCGCACCGGGCGGGGCGAGAACCGGCGCGACGGGCTGTCGCTGCTGGTCGTGGAGCGCGGGATGCCCGGGTTCAGCCGGGGCCGAAACCTGGAGAAGCTCGGCCTCAAGGCGCAGGACACCGCGGAGCTGTTCTTCGACGAGGTGCGGGTCCCGGCGGCGAACCTGCTCGGCGAGGAGGGCCGCGCCTTCCAGTACCTGGGCGCGAACCTGCCCCAGGAGCGGCTGGGCATCGCGGTGTCGGGCCAGGCCGCGGCGGAAGCTGCGCTGCGCATGACGCTGGACTACGTGGGCGAGCGCGAGGTCTTCGGCAAACCGGTGGGCAGCTTCCAGAACAGCAAGTTCGAGCTGGCCGGGTGCGCGGTGCAGATCGAGGCAGGGCGGGCGCTGCTGGACCGCGCGCTCGACGAGCACGACGCCGGGGAGCTGTCCGCGGCCGACGCGGCGAAGGTCAAGGTGTACTGCACCGAACTCCAGTCCACAGTGGTCGACCGGTGCCTGCAGCTGCACGGCGGCTACGGCTACATCATGGAGTACCCGATCGCCCGCATGTACGCCGACGCGCGCGTCACCCGCATCTTCGGCGGCACCACCGAGGTGATGAAGACGATCATCGCCAAGGACCTCGGCCTCTGACGCGCTTGAGGAGCGCCCCGCCCGGCGCGGGGCGCTCTCGCGCGAGCGGCCGGGGACCGGAAATCCGTTCGTTCCGGGAGATTGACTCCGCAATGACGCGAACTTAGAGTCCTCAGCTGTGATCCCGGCCGATCAGGCGGTTCCGGGAAATGGCCCGCACCAGGGCGATCCGCGCCCTGGGCATTCTCGGCAGTGCGATGCGCTCGGAAGCGCGGTGGGATCGGTGCGCCGCGAATCCGGGCGCATCAGCAGCGTGCAATCCGCGAACGGAGACGTGCAACTGTGAGTCGAATTCCGCGTTGGAGAACGTCATTCGCCCTGGTGGCCGCCGGTTCGGCGGCGATGGCCGGAATCGCCGCACCGGTGCAGGCGGCACCGCCGGAGGGGCCCGGGCAGTGCAAGACCTTCGACGATCCGCAGTGGAGCGGGTGGACCGATCACGCGGAGCTCGGCAAGACGCTGCGGGACATCGAGAGCACCTCGGCCGGCCGGGTCCGCGTGGAGCAGGTCGGCACCAGCAAGCAGGGCCGGGAGCTGTGGGCCGCGCGCGTCGGGACCGGTCCGCGGGTGCTGATGGTGCAGAGCGCCATCCACGGCAACGAGCGGACCGGCACCGAGGCGCTGCTAGGCATCCTCAAGGACCTCGGCACCAGCCGGGATGCGGCGACCGAGCGGCTGCTGTCGTCGATCACCCTGGTGGCGCTGCCGATGGTCAACCCCGACGGCGGCGAGCTGAACCGGCGCATGAACGTCGTCCCGTGGGACCAGGTGGTCGCCGACTACCCGCAGCTCGCCGGCGCGCCGACGGCCTGGTACCACAGCCCGAACGGCGACGGGATCGACCTGCCGGGCTTCGACCTGAACCGGGACTTCAACCCCGACCTGGACTACGTGCCGCAGCCCGGGGACCTGCCCGGGCAGCAGGTCGACGCGGGGTTCTTCCTGTCACCGGAATCGCGGACCATCCGGGACACCTACCTGGCGCTGCGCGAGGAGTTCGGCGCGGTCGACGCGGTGGTCGACCTGCACCACATGGGGCCGTGCGGGCGCACCACGGGCGGGCCGCAGGACGGCAAGCTCATCTCGGTGGCGCTGGACTACCCGCCGCTCGGCGTCAACGACGGTGCGGCGTACAAGGAGCAGTACCCGCTGCTCGACCAGGACAAGTCCCGCCGCTACGCGCTGTCGGTGGCGCGCGGCATCCAGGCCGCCTACGGCTCGCAGTCGCCGTTGGCCGGGGTGGGCCGCTACCTCCACCCGCAGGAGCGCGAGTACGCGGGCCAGGGCCGGTCGGCGTTCGCCCTCAACGGGTCGGCGACCGTGCTGTTCGAAGTCCGCGGCCAGCAGGACGACCTCGGGCAGAAGCAGAAGGGCATGCTCATCCAGTCGGTGCGGACCGGGGTCGAATCGCTGATCGCGGCGATGGCCTCCGGTGAGGTGGACCGCCTGAACGGTGACGAGTTCTTCGCGCTGCCGGACTACGGCTGGGACACCACCGCGACGGACTGATCCCGTGTGGAAGGTCGTGAGCGCGAAGGCCTCGCGCTCACGACCGTTAGGCTGCCGGGGTGGAGCTGCACCAGGTCGAGTACTTCCTGGCCGTCGTCGATCACAACGGCATCAACGCCGCGGCGAGCGCGCTGCGGCTGGCGCAGCCCACGGTGTCGCAGGCCATTCGCGGGCTGGAGCGCGAGCTCGGCGTCGAGCTGTTCCACCGGATCGGCCGCGGCATGGTGCTCACCTCGGCCGGGCAGGCCTTCGTCGGCCCGGCCCGGCAGATTCTGCGCGACGTCGTCGCGGCCGAGGGCACGTTGGTCGACGCCGCCGGCCTGCCGCGCGGGCGGCTGGACATCCACGTCGCCGCCGCGCTGGCGGTGCACCCGGTGGCGCAGCTGGTCGGCCGGTTCCGGCAGCGCTACCCGAACGTCTCGCTGCGGCTGGCCGAGCTGCGCGACGAGGAGGCCGGTGCCGCGCTGATCCGCGAGGGGCACTGCGAGATCGTCTTCACCAACCTCCCGGTCTCCGCCGCCGACCTGCGGGTGGAGGAGCTGGGGGAGCACGAGTTCTGGCTGGTGTTCCCGCCGGGCACCGACGTGCCCGCGAAGGATCCGCTGCCGCTGGCCGAACTCCCGGATCTGCCGCTGGTCATCGTGCCGAAGAGCACCGGTCGCACCGCCATCGAGCGGGCGCTGAGCGCGGCCCGCAAGCGCACCCGGCCGTCGGCGGTCGTGCAGCACCGCGAGGCGATGCTGCCGTTCGTGCTGGCCGGTCTCGGCGGCACCGTGCTGACCCGGTCGATGGCCGAGCAGGCCGCCGCGCGCGGGGCGATCGTGCGGGCGGTCGATCCGCCGATCAACCTCGCTTACGGGGTGCTCTACGACCCGGCGGCGCTTTCTCCGGCGGGGCGGGCGTTCCTGCTGATGGCGCGGGGCTGACCCCGGCGACGGTCAGGAACGCCTCCGCGGCGGGCGAGAGCGGCCCCGGCCGGTGCACGAAACCGACGCTGCGGCGCAGTTCCGGCGTGATGGAGCGCAGGACCGCGCCGTGCAGTTCGCGTTCGGCCAGGGCGCGGGGCAGGAAGGTGGCGCCCGCGCCGTGCGCGACCAGGTCCCAGATCGCCTGCCGGTTGGCCGATTCCACCGCGACGGTCAGCGCCGAGGTGTCGAGCACGTCGTCGACCAGCGTGCGGGTGTCGGTGAGCTCCAGGACCAGCGGGATGCCCGCGACCGCGGCCAGCGGCACCGGATCGGGCAGCTGCTCGGCCAGCGCGGGCGGCAGGACCAGCACGATCTCCTGCGTGCCGAGCTCGCGAGTGAGCAGCGAGGAACTGTGCTGGGGCGGCAGTTTCGTCAGACCGAGCTCGGCGTTCCCGCGCCGCACCTCGTCGACGACGCGCGCCGAGACACCGGGATCGGAGACGTTGAGCAGCACGCCGGGGTGCCGCCGGTGGAACTCGCCCGCGAGCTCGGGCAGCGGGTGCGCGGCGAGCGTCGCGAGCGCGGCGATGTCGAGCTGCCCGCTCTCCAGCGCGCGGACGTCGTGGGCGGCCTTCCGGGCGCGCTCGACATCGCGCAGGATCCGGCGCGCTGGAGCCGCGAACGCCTCGCCGTCGGGCGTGAGCACCAGCTGGCGGCCGGTGCGGTGGAACAGCTGCACCCCGAGCTGCCGCTCCAGGCTGCGGATCGCCTGCGACAGGGACGGCTGCGCGATGTAGAGCGCCTGGGCGGCCCTGGTGACGCTGCCGTGGTCGATCACCGCCACGAAGTACTCCACCAGCCGCAGATCCACCCCGGCAGAGTACGAACGCCCACCGCTGCTCACGAGCCACCAGCTGCGCTGCGGTAGGTGCCGAAGGTCCAGAGGTTGCCCTCGGGATCGCGCACCGTCAGCGTGTAGGAGCTCGCCCCGGAGCCGAACTTGGCGTGGTGCGGCGGTTCCAACACGTCGCCGCCAGCGGCGAGCACGCGCTGGTGGACGGCGTCCACCTCATCGCTGACGAGGTAGATCGCGTTGCTGCCCGCGCGCATCCCGCCGTGCACGCTGTCGACGTGCTTGGTGCCGCCCAGCACCAGCGCCCCGCCACCGGGCCAGGCCAGCTCGGCGTGCACGACATCGCCCTCGTCGTCGGTGGCCACCAGCGCCTCCCGGAAGCCGAGGACGTCGACGAGGAAGCGCACGGCGGCGCGGGTGTCGTCGTAGTGCAGGATCGGCAGCAGCGCGGTCGGCGAGTTCTCGATCATGCGTGCGAGCCTAGGCCCGTTCGGGCGGGACTCCGCTCATTGATACCGGCTATCAGTGCGTGCGCGGTTCGGTCTGAATCATACCGGCCGGTCGGTCTGGACCTGGGCGGCGTGGCGGGCGATACTGGGGCCCGCCCTGGCCCGAGCCCGGAGGAGATGCAGCGTGGGTGACAGCGTCCTGACCGAGATCGCTGACGGCGTCGCCGTCATCACGATCAACCGGCCCGATGCCCGCAACGCGGTGGACCGCTCCGTCGCCGAGGGCCTGGCCGCCGCCATTGACGAGCTGGAAGCGCGCTCCGACGCGGTCATCGGCATCCTCACGGGCGCGGG
The DNA here is from genome assembly GCF_003635025.1 of Saccharopolyspora antimicrobica. Classification (GTDB taxonomy): domain Bacteria; phylum Actinomycetota; class Actinomycetes; order Mycobacteriales; family Pseudonocardiaceae; genus Saccharopolyspora; species Saccharopolyspora antimicrobica. The sequence continues at coordinate 6,304,058 of NZ_RBXX01000002.1, forward strand.
CGGCACCTTCTGCGCGGGCATGGACCTCAAGGCCTTCACCCGCGGCGAACGGCCCTCCATCCCGGGACGCGGCTTCGGCGGGCTCACCGAGAGCCCTCCGTCGAAGCCGCTGCTCGCCGCGGTCGAGGGCTGGGCGCTGGCCGGTGGCTGCGAGCTGGCGCTCAGCTGCGACCTGATCGTGGCCTCCCGGGAGGCGAAGTTCGGGCTGCCCGAGGTCAAGCGCGGCCTGGTCGCCGCCGCAGGAGGTCTGCTCCGGCTGCCCAGGACGTTGCCGTACCAGCTGGCGATGGAGGTCGCGCTCACCGGCGATCCGCTGACCGCCGAGGTCGCCCACGCGCACGGGCTGGTCAACAGGCTCACCGAACCCGGCGAGGCGCTGGCCGGGGCGCGGGAGCTGGCCGCGCGCGTGGCGGTGAACGGCCCGCTGGCCGTCCGCGCCACCAAGCAGATCGTCTCCGGCGCGGTGCGCTGGACAGACGCCGAGGCCTTCGCCGAGCAGGCCGCCATCTCCGCGCCGGTGTTCACCTCCGCCGACGCCCAGGAAGGCGCGCTGGCGTTCGCCGAGAAGCGCAAGCCGGTCTGGCGGGGTGAGTGATCCGGTGGCAGTCGAGGACGACCTGGCGCAGCGCCGCCGGGCCGCGCGGGAGCTCGGTGCCGCGCTGCGCGAACTGACCGGTGCCGCGGTGGCCACGGAGGTCGACGCCGCGACCCTGACCGAGATCGCCGAGCAGGTCCGCGCGCTGGTCCCGCCGCTGGACGCGGCCCGCCGCGAGCGCGGCGAACCGGCCGCCGTCGACGGCGGGCAGCGGGCGCGCCGGATGTACAACCCGGCCTCCGGCCCGGGCAATCCGATCGCTCCGCCGATGGAGGTGGAGATCGTCGACGGCACCGCGATCGGCCGGTGCACGCTCGGCCTGACCTACGAGGGCCCGCCCAGCTACGGGCACGGCGGGATCAGCGCCCTGCTGCTGGACCAGATCCTCGGCCACGCGCACTCCACCCGCGGCAAGCACGGCATGACGATCAAGCTCGACCTGCGCTACCGGCGGCCGGTGCCGCTGGAGACGCCGCTGCGCGTCGTCGGCCAGGTGGTGCGGGTCGCCGGGCGGTGGACCGAATCGGTCGCCACGATCAGCACCGAGGAGGACCCGGAAACCGTCCTGGTGGAGGCCGAGGGCGTCTTCGTGGTGCCCAGCGCCGAGCAGGCCGAGCGGCTGTTCGGGGAGTTGGCGCGCCTGGCGAGGTGATCAGCGGGTGCCGATGGTTCAAGGAGGAGCCGCATGTACCCAGGAATCCACGCTGCTACCCATCCCGATCGCCCGGCGCTGATCATGGCCGGGTCCGGTCGGGGCCTGACCTACCGAGAGCTCGACGAGCGGTCGCTGCGGCTGGCCAACCTGCTGCGCTCCGCCGGGCTGGGCAAGGGCGATGTGATCGCGCTGCTCAGCGACAACTCACCGCAGGCCTTCGAGATCTACTGGGCCGCGCTGCGCTCGGGCATGTACCTGTGCGCGGTCAACAGCCACCTGCAACCCGCTGAAGTCGCCTACATCGTCAACGATTCCGGGGCCAGCGCGCTGCTGGTGTCGGCTGGCCTGGGCGAACTCGCCGAGGCCGTCGCCGAGGAGGTCCCGGCCGCCGGGCTCCGGCTGGCCTTCGGCGGTGACGTGCCGGGCTTCGACGACTACGAGCGGGCGCTGGCGTCGGCGTCGGCGGAGGTGCCCACCGCGCAGCCCTGCGGCGCGGACCTGCTGTACTCCTCGGGAACCACCGGGCGTCCCAAGGGGATCAAGCCGAACCTGCCCGACCGCCAGGTGCACGAACCCGGCAACGTGCTGGTCGACCTGCTGCGCGGCTTCTACGGCTTCGACGAGGACACCGTCTACCTCTCTCCGGCGCCGGTCTACCACGCGGCACCGCTGCGGTACTGCGCCGCGGTGCAGGCGATCGGCGGCACCGTGGTGATGATGGAGCGGTTCGACGCGGAAGGCGCGCTGCGGGCGATCGAGCGCTACGGCGTCACGCACAGCCAGTGGGTTCCGACGATGTTCGTCCGGATGCTCAAGCTGGACGAGGAAGTCCGCCAGCGCTACGACCTGAGCAGCCACCGGATGGCGGTGCACGCCGCCGCGCCCTGCCCGGTGGAGGTCAAGCGGGCGATGATCGAGTGGTGGGGGCCGGTCCTGCAGGAGTACTACGCCTCGACCGAGGGCATCGGCATGACGCTGATCGATTCCGCGCAGTGGCTGGAGAAACCGGGTTCGGTCGGCCGCGCGATCCTGGGTGAGGTGCACGTCTGCGACGAGGCGGGCGGCGAGCTGCCCAGCGGCGAGGTCGGCACCGTCTACTTCGGACGTGACGAGATCCCCTTCGAGTACCTGGGAGACGCGGACAAGACCCGGTCGGCCAAGCACCCGGAGCACCCGAACTGGGCCACCGTCGGCGATCTGGGCTACCTGGACGACGACGGCTTCCTGTTCCTCACCGACCGCAAGGCCTTCATGATCATCTCAGGCGGGGTGAACATCTACCCGCAGGAGGTCGAGGACGTGCTGGTGCTGCACCCGGCCATCCTCGACGTCGCGGTGTTCGGGGTGCCCGACGAGGAGATGGGCGAAGCGGTCAAGGCGGTCGTGCAACCGGCGCCCGGGGCGGAACCGGGCCCGGAGCTGGAGCGGGAGATCCTCGACTACGCCAGGCAGCGCGTCGCGCACTACAAGGTGCCGCGCAGCGTGGACTTCGCCGACGAGCTGCCGCGCACTCCCACCGGAAAGCTCGTCAAGGGAAAGCTCAAGGCGCGCTACGCGTCGTCGTGACGAAAGAGGACTGCAGTGCAACGACGTTGGGGCATCACGGTGCCGTTCCAGGAGCTGCCGCTGGCCGGGCAGCGCGAGCTGATCGCCGAACTGCCGGATCTGGGCTACACCGACGTGTGGTCGTCGGAGGCCAACGGCACCGACGCGTTCACGCCGCTGGCGCTGGCGAGTGCGTGGGCTCCGCGGCTGCGGCTGGGCACCGCGATCGTGCCGGTCTACACCCGCGGCCCGGCGACCCTGGCGATGAGCGCGGCGTCGCTGGCCGCGGCGGCGCCCGGCCGCTTCGCGCTGGGCATCGGCACCTCGTCGAACGTGATCGTGGAGCGCTGGAACGGCATCCCGTTCGAGGAGCCCTACAAGCGGGTGCGCGACACGCTGCGGTTCCTGCGCAAGGCGTTGCGCGGGGAGAAGGTCACCGAGACCTACGAGACCTTCCGGGTCCAGGGCTTCACCGCGGGCGTGGTCCCCGATCCGGCACCGCCGCTGCTGGTCGCCGCCCTGCGGCCCGGGATGCTGCGGCTGGCCGGCCGGGAAGGTGACGGCGCGATCCTCAACTGGCTCTCGCCCGAGGACGTCCGCACGGTGGTCCCGCACGTGCACGAAGGCGGTGCGGGCAAGGAAGTCGTGGCGCGGATCTTCACCATGCCCGACGTCGACGCCGACACCGCGCGCGGCATCGCGCGGCGGCAGATCGCGGCCTACCTGAACGTGCCGGTGTACCGGGCGTTCCACGAGTGGCTGGGTCGCGAGGAGCTCGGCCCGATGTGGCGGGCGTGGGACGCCGGTGACCGCAAGGCCGCGCTGGCGGCGATCCCGGACAGCGTGGTCGACGAGCTGGTGGTGCACGGCCCGGCCGAGCACTGCCGGGAGCGCATCCAGCAGTACGTCGACAACGGCGTCACCACCCCGGCCATCGCGCTCGTGACGCCGGGTGACCCGGCGGACGCGGTCCGCGCGCTGGGCTTGAAGTAGCCCCGGGAAGGAGAGCTCCGATTCCAGCCAAGCGTGCGGCCGGTTCAGCTCAGCGCAGCGGCCTCGGCGGCGAAGTCGGCCCCCAGGTGCGCGGCGTCGTTGAAGCCGCGGACGATCCAGCGGTCGGCGGTGACCACGATCCGCGATATGGAGCCGTTGTCGGCGCCGAGGAAGGCCAGCGGGCGGGATCCGGTGGCCAGCGCCATGACCTGACCGATGACGCCGCCGTGGGTGAACACCGCGATCCGCTGGTCTGGGTGCGCGAGGGCCAGGCGCTCGATCGCGCCGCGGACCCGGGTGTTCAGCGCCTCGGCGGACTCCGCGCCGGGGATGACGTCCCAGCGCTGCTCGGCGTGCATCCGGTGGACAAGCGGATCGTTCGCGGCGACCTTCTGGCGGAACAGGCCGCCCTCCCACTCGCCGAGGTGCACCTCGCGCAGGTCCGGTTCGACCTGCGGGGTCAGGCCGAGCCGGGCGGCCAGCGGCGCCGCGGTCTGGACCGTCCGGCGCAGCGTGGTCACGTAGATCGCGTCCAGGCCGGCACCGGCAAGCCGCTGCGCGACGCGCTCGGCGTGCTCCCGGCCCTGCGGGGCCAGCTCCGGATCGCCCTGACCGCCGACCAGCGGGAACGGCCGGTCCGGGCGGGCGGGGGCCGATTCGCCGTGCCGGACGAGCAGGACGTCGGCGGCCCCGGCGGGGACCGAGAACCGGGACTGTCGGTACTCGACTTCGGACATGCTGGCTCGCTTTCCTGGGCAACTGGTCCGCATGGACCTTCCCAGCGCGCCAGGCGCTTTTCAAGCCCAGTACGGAGGTGGTGAGCACAGTGGACGGTGACGAGGTGCTGGTGGGCCAGGACGGCCCGGTGCTGACGGTCGCGATCAACCGGCCGAGGCGCAAGAACGCCCTGGACACCGCGGCCTGGAACGGGCTGCGCGAAGCGGTCGCCGCAGCGGCCGCGGACGACAGCGTGCGCGCTGTGGTGATCACCGGAGAGGGCGGCGACTTCTGCGCGGGTGCGGACCTCAGCGGTGACCGCGGCGCGCAGCACCCGCTGAACCGGATGCACGGCATCAACGACATCGCACTGGCGCTGCACGAGCTGCCGAAGCCCTCGGTGGCGAAGGTGCGCGGCGTGGCGGTCGGCGCCGGGTGGAACCTGGCGCTGGGCTGCGATCTCGTGGTGTGCACGCCCGACGCGCGGTTCTCCCAGATCTTCGCCAAGCGCGGGCTGTCGCTGGACTTCGGCGGTTCTTGGCTGCTGCCGCGGATCGTCGGGCTGCAGCAGGCCAAGCGGCTGGCGCTGCTCGGCGAGATCATCGGCGCCGGGGAGGCGCGCGAGCTGGGCGCGGTGACCTGGGTGAAGGAGGACGACGAGATCGACGGCTTCGTCGCCGACCTCGCCCAGCGCCTCGCGCAGGGACCGCCGATCGCGCTGGCGCAGAACAAGCAGATGCTGCACGTGGGCGGCCAGCAGGGCTTCCGGGAGGCGCTGGAGAACGAGGCCCGCGCGCAGGCCATCAACTTCGCCACCGACGCACCGGCTGCGCGGAAGGCGTTCGTCGACAAGACCGAGCCGGAGTTCACCGGGGAGTGGATGGTGCGATGACCTACGAGCAGATCACCTGCGAGACCGCCGATGGCATCACCACGATCACGCTGAACCGGCCCGACGCGCTCAACGCGTTCACGCACGTGATGCGCGACGAGCTGATCGCCGCCTTCGACGCCGCCGACGCCGATGACGAGGTCCGCGCGGTGATCGTCACCGGCGCCGGTCGCGGGTTCTGCGCCGGGGCGGACCTGAGCGCGGGCGCTGACACCTTCAACGCCGGTGCCGATGACGAGCGGGCGAAGGCCCGCTGGGCGGCGGGTGAGATCGACGGCGTGCCGCGCGACGGCGGAGGCACGGTGGCGCTGCGCATCGCCGAGTCGCGCAAGCCGGTGATCGTGGCGTTCAACGGGCCAGCGGTCGGCGTGGGCGTGACGATGATGCTGCCCGCCGACATCCGGCTGGCTGCGGAATCGGCGCGGTTCGGCCTGGTCTTCGCCCGCCGCGGCATCGTCCCCGAAGCGGCATCGACGTGGTTCCTGCCCCGCGTGGTCGGCATCTCCCAGGCGATGGAGTGGGTGGCCACCGGCAGGATCTTCGACGCGCGGGAAGCGCTGTCCGGACGCCTGGTCTCCCACGTGGTCCCGGACGACGACCTGCTGCCCGCCGCGCGCGGGATCGCCCGCGAGATCGCCGACAACACCTCGGGCATCTCGGTGGCGGTCTCTCGCCAGCTGCTCTGGGGCATGCTCAGCGCGGATTCGCCCTGGGAGGCGCACCGCCTGGACTCCAAGGCGATCAACGGGCTGGGTGCTTCGCCGGATGCGGCCGAAGGCGTTGAGGCATTCCTGGCCAAGCGGCAGGCGAAGTTCCCGATGCGGGTCAGCGCCGACTACCCCGACTACATCCCGCCGTGGCCGCCGCGGCCCACCGCGTGAACATGTCCAGAGTGGACCAACAGCTCGCAGCTAGGAGGGGTTGATGGCGGAAGATCAGCGGCAGCGGTTGCTCGCCGAGCTCATCGGGCCGGGCGGTGACTTCGAGATCGGCACCCGTGAGGTCGGCGGCATCCCGATGCGGGTCTACACCGGAGGCCCGGCGACGCTGCGCGACGTGGTGCTGTTCAGCAGCGGCTACGGCGCGCGGGACTTCCTGGTCTACCAGGACTTCCGGTGCAGCTACGCCGAGCACTTCCGGCTGGTGGCCGGGCTCGCGCGCTGCCTGCGGGAGGAGTACGGGCTGACCAGCGGCGACCGGGTGGCCATCGCGATGCGCAACTTCCCGGAGTGGTCGGTGGTCTTCTGGGCGATCCAGGCGGCCGGGCTGATCGCGGTGCCGCTCAACGCCTGGTGGACCGACGCCGAGCTGCGCTACGGGCTGACCGATTCCGGGGCGGCGCTGGTGTTCGCCGATGCCGAGCGGGCCGCCCTGATCGGCCGCGAGATCCCGGTCGTGGCGGTTCGCGGCGGCGCATCGGTGCCCGGCGCTCGCTCCTGGTCGGAGCTGATGGCGTCGCTGCCCGCCGACGCCGAGCTGCCGGACGTGGCCATCGGGCCCGACGACGACGCGACGATCATGTACACCTCCGGCACCACGGGCCGGCCCAAGGGCGCGGTCGGCACGCACCGCAACCACTGCACGAACCTGCTCAACACGGTGATCAACCGGCGGGTGCAGGCCGCGCTGGACAACGGCGGCGTGTTCCCGCCCATGGGCGATCCGGCCGCGCCGCAGCCCGGTGTCCTGCTGACGTTCCCGCTGTTCCACATCGCCGGGCTCACCACGCTGTGCTTCACCACGCTGGCCGGGGTGAAGCTGGCGACCCTGTACCGCTGGGACCGGGAGGAGGCCGGGCGGCTGATCGTCGAGGAGGGCCTGACCAGCGCGGCCGGGGTGCCGACCGTGATGCGCGACCTCGTCGAGCAGGGCGATGCGGTGCGGCGCTTGGAGGGCGTGAACATGGGCGGCGCGCCCATCCCGCCCGATCTCGTGCACCGGATCGGCGCTCTGGGCACCGGTGTCACGCCGGCCAGCGGATACGGGCTGACCGAGACGACCTCGGGAGTGGTGGGCAACGCGGGCGACGACTACCTCGCCCGCGCCGACAGCGTTGGCCGGTGCGTGCCGGGTGCCGACCTGCGCATCGTGGACCCGGCGACCGGCGACGACCTGCCCGATGGCGAGATCGGCGAGCTGTGGTTCCGCGGGCCCAACATCGTGCGCGGCTACTGGAACAACCCGCAGGCCACCGCGGAATCGTTCGTGGACGGGTGGTTCCGCACCGGCGACCTCGGCTACGTCGTGGACGGCTGGGTGCACGTGGTCGACCGGCTCAAGGACGTGGTGATCCGCGGCGGCGAGAACGTCTACTGCGCGGAGGTCGAGGCGGCGCTGTTCGAGCACCCGGCGGTGGTCGACTGCGCGGTCATCGGCCTGCCGCACCCGAAGCTGGGCGAGGAGGTGGCGGCCGTGGTGAACCTGCGGAGCGAGGTCGATGCCGCCGAGCTGCAGCAGCACGTCGCGGCCCGGCTCGCGGCGTTCAAAGTCCCGGCGCACGTGGTGATCCGCCCCGAACCGCTGCCGCGCACCCAGACCGGCAAGGTGCTCAAGCGGCAGCTGCGCGATCACCTCGGTGCGCGGGGGAGCTGACTGCTCCACGTCGGTCGGAGGACCCCCGGCGCTCACCGGGGGTTCTCCGACCGGGCTGCTAGCGGGACAGCGGGTGCGCCTTCTCGTCCGCGGGCAGCCTGCCCAGCGTGATTGCGAGCACCGCGGCCACCAGCGGCACGAGCCCGGCCACGATGAACGTCGCCCGGGTGCCGATCGCCTCGGAGACCGGCCCGGCCACCGCCATCGATAGCGGCAGGAAGGCCAGCGACACGAAGAAGTCGAGGCTGGTGATCCGGCCGAGCAGCTGCGGCGGCACCCGCCGCTGCAGCAACGTGCCCCACAGCACCATCGGGCTGGAGAACATCGCCCCGACGGCGAACGCGGCGGCGGCGACCGTCCAGATGTTGGTGGCCACGGCGACCACCAGCAGCGGAAGGCTCGCCACGCCCCACAGCCCGATCATGGTGGTGAGGTAGCGGCGCGGCATCCGCAGCGAGCCCATCAGCAGCGATCCGGCGGCGCCGCCGATGCCCCACATGGCCAGCACGAGCGCGTGCTGCTCGGCGCCGCCGCCGAGGCGGTCCTTGATGAGGAACGGCAGCACCACCTGCAGCGGGCCCATCGTCACCATCACCATGAGCGAGGCGAACAGCAGCGAAGCGACCAGCCACCTGGTGGCGAGCATGTAGCGGAAGCCCTCCACGACGTCGGCGAGGACGCTGCGGGCCTGCCGCGTCGCACCGCGCAGGGGAGTGCGGGGGACGGTCCAGAACATGCACCAGGCCGCGAACGCGGTTCCCGCGGCCACCGCCATCGCCGCACCGGGCGCGAAGGCGGAGATGACGAGGCTCCCCAGCGCCGGGCCGGCGGCCTGCTGGATGGTCGGCCGGACCATGCCCTCGAAGCCGTTGGCCGCCATGAGCTCCTCCTCGGCCAGCAGCGCGGGCAGCCAGGCGGAGTAGGCGGGGAAGTAGAAGGCGACCGCGGTGCCGCCGAGGAACGCGATCACCACGAGGTGCCAGATCTGCATCCGGTCGGTCAGCGACAGCACGGCGGCGGTGGTGAGCAGGACGGTGTGCGCGCTCTGCACGACCAGCAGGATCGTCTTCTGCGCCACCCGGTCGGCGATCGCGCCGCCGAGCAGCATCGGCAGCAGCGCGCCCAGCGAGGCCGCCGCGGCGACGAACGAGAGCTGGCTGGCGCCGCCGCCGAGCCGCACGACCTCCCAGACCTGCCCGACCGTCCACAACCCGGTGGTGAACAGGCTGAAGCACAGGGCGGCGGAGAGCCTGCGGTAGGAGCTGCGGCGGAAGGGCAGGAGAACGCGAGGCATCCGGCGCGGTACGGGCTGCTCGTCGCGCGGCGCGCCGGTGGCCGTCGCGGTGTCGGTTCCGCTCATGCGGACCTGCGGTGGGGCGCGGCGTGCTGTTCTTCGATCATGCCCCGACGCTAGGACCTCCACCATGCTGGAGGTCAACGAACGGATCGGAACTATTTGGCGAACGCTGCCGACTCGCCTCAGGCGGTGGTGCGCTCCCAGAGCTCCGGTTCGTCGGAGCCGAGCGCGATCCGCCCCAGCTCAATCGACCAGCTCCGCTCGGTGCCGCACTCGTCGCGCCAGGCCCACAGCTTGCGGGTGACGTGGTGCAGCGGGTGTTCCCGCGTCACGCCCATCGCCCCGTGCAGCTGGTGCGCCGATCTCGCGATGCTGGTCGCGGCCCGCGCCGCAGTGATCTTCGCGGCTGCCGTCGCGACCAGCGCGCGCCCCGGTTCCTGCTCGTGCACGCGCACTGCGCGGGCCACTGCGGTTTCGGTGGCGCCCAGGTGAACGCGCATCTCCGCGAGCGCGTTGGCCACTGCCTTGAGCGCGATGAGTGGACGACCGAACTGCTCGCGTTGTGCGACGTGCTCGCGCGTGTGCTCGTAGGCACCGCGCGCCGCACCGAGCAGCGCGGCGGCGTTGAGCAGCGCCGAGCGGGCGAGCACGTCCTCGTGCGGAGGAGCATCCGGCAGGGGAGTCGTCGTTGCGGTGAGTCGCAGCGCGTCACGGGGTTCGCCCGCCAGGTTCTCGCCGGGCTCGACCTCGCCACGTTCGACGAGGTAAGCGGATCCGCGTTCCAGGCACACCACGACGTGGCTGGCGAAGCGGGCCCACGGCACGGCATCCGTGCTCGTCGCGGCGACGACCAGCGGAGCGGATTCCAGCTCCGCGCCGAGGATCCAGCGTGCAACCGATGCCTCCGCCAGCGGCACGCTCACCCCGCTCGCCGCTGTCGCGGCCACCAGCTCGGTCAGATCCCGCAGGGTCCCTCCGACACCGCCGCGTGCCTCCGCCACCCCGACCTGCGGCCAGCCCAGCTCCACCAGCGTCGGCCACAGCGGGTGCAGCGCGCCCGTCGGCGCCTGCGGATCGACGCCGGACAGCACGTCCGCGGCGACCTCGGTGATCAGCGAGTTCTCCGTGCTCAACGGCGGACCTCCTGCTTGGCGAGGATGGACAGCAGCACCTCCGAGGAGCCGCCCCGGATGCTGAACCCGGGAGCGGCCAGGATCGCCTCGCCCAGCGGGCTCTCCGGTGCGATCACGCCGGAACCGGTTGCCCGGCGCGCGCATTCGAGCACGTCCCGCTCGAAGGCGGTGCCGAGGTACTTCAAGGTGGCCGCGGCCCGCACCGGTGCTTCACCGGCGTCCAGCGAGTCCGCGACCTGCACGCACAACGCGCGCAGCGTCGCCAACCGCGCGACCAGCTCGCCGACCTCCGCTGCCAGGCCGTCGTCGGCGGCGTCCAGCAGTCCGGCCAGCACCGGATAGGTCGACAGCACCCGCTCGGGGCCGCCGCGCTCGTAGGAGAGCTGCTCGGTGACCTGCGCCCAGCCGTTGCCGACCGCGCCGATCACCCGGTGCTCCGGGACGAAGACGTCCTCGAACACCACCTCGTTGAAGTGGTGCGAACCAGCCATGTCCACGATCGGCGACACCGACACGCCGGAAGCGGTCATGTCCAGCACGAACTCGGTCAGCCCGACGTGCTTGACCTCGGACCGCTCGCTGCGCGCCAGCAGGTAGGCGTGCGTGGCGCGGTGCGCGTGGCTGGTCCAGATCTTGCGCCCGTCGATCCGCCAGCCGCCGGGAACGCGAGTCGCCGCGGTGCGCACCGCGGCGAGGTCCGAGCCCGCATCCGGCTCGCTCATGCCCAGGCAGAACACGAACTCCCCGGCGGCGATGCCCGGCAGGATCTCCCGCTGCAGCCGCTCGGTGCCGTGCCGCAGGACCGACGGCCCGATCTGCCGGTCACCGATCCAGTGCGCGGCCACCGGCGCGCCCGCGCGCAGGAGCTCCTCGGTGAGCACCAGCCGGGCCCGGTTGGACCGCTCACCACCGCCGAGCGCCTTCGGCCAGGTCATCCCCAGCCACCCGCGCCCGGCCAGCTCCCGGCTGAAAGCCAGGTCGAAAGACCGCAACCAGGCGTCCGGCCGCGGCCGGTACCGCCCGGCCTCCCGCCACTCCCGGCACAATCCGCGCACCTCACGACGAAGCTCGCCCAACGAAGAATCCACAACGCGCTCCTCTCCGCCCGTCCCGGCCCGAGGGTGATGGTCAACTTCGCGAGGAACTGACGCACGTGCCCCGGCCGGGCGGTGGCTGACGTGTGGTGGTCACGAGCAGGTCGGCGGCCACTGCGCCGGTCGCGTGGACCATCAGCGGGTTGATCTCCAGCTCGGTCAGATCAGTGCCGAGTTCGACTGCGGCCTGCGAGAGCGACGCGATCGCCGCTGCCGCGGCATCCACGTCGCAGCGCGGGCGGCCGCGGAATCCGTCCAGCAGCGGCCATCCGCGCAGACGCCGCAACAGCGCGACCGCCTGCCCCGCGTCGAGCGGGCCGAGTGCCGATGCGACGTCGGAGTAGAGCTCGGTCGTGGTGCCGCCCATCCCGACCGTCACCACCGGCGGATAACCGTGCTTGCTGCCCTGCACGCCGACGAGCAGTTCCACGCCTGGCGGAAGCACTTCCTGGACCAGGACGCCATCGATGCGCGCGTGCGGAGCGCTCGCGGCGACCGCGTCGAGCATCTCCTGCGCGGCACGGCCTGCGCGCTCTGCCGGGATGCCGACGAGAACGCCGCCGACGTCGCTTTTGTGCGCCAGATCGGGGGATTGGACCTTCAGCACGACGTGCTCGCCGAGCTCCCGCGCAACGGTTTCGGCGTCGGCGGGATCGACGATGCGCCCGCGCGGTCGGGCGATCTGCAACGCGTCGAGGAGGTGTGCACCCGAGGCCTCGGTGAGCGATGGGCGGTCCAGGAAGCGCGACAGGCCACGCGGCGCCGCCGGTTCGGCGCGACGGCCCTCCTGCGGCACAAGACGAGTGATCAGCCGCAGCGCAGCGGTGGTGGTGTCCAGCACCGGGATTCCGTTGCGGCGCAACATCGAACCGGCTTCGGCGATCTGCTCGTGCGAGTACAGCCACGCCACCACGAACGGTGTCGTGCTGCGCTCGGCGGCCCGCAGGATCGCCTCGGCGACTTCCACCGCCGCCGCACCGCCGATCGTGGTCAGCACCACGAGCACGGCATCGACCTCGCCGGATTCGGCGACCGCGTCGCACACCGCGCCGAACTGGCCGGCGTCGTCGATGACCTGCGCGGTGACGTCCACCGGGTTGGCCGTGCTGCCGAAAGCCGGGATGAGCGGCGCCAGCACGTCCTGCGCCGCGCGCTCCAGCTCCGGCAGCACCAACCCGGCCGCTTCGGCCTGGTCGGCGGCGAGCCCGCCCGCCCCGCCGGAACTGGTGATGACGCCGATGCGGTGGCCGCGCGGCCGGGACTCACCGGTCAGCGCCACCGCGGTGTCGAGGAGCTCGTCCAGGTCGTCCACTTGGATCGCGCCGGATTCGCGGGTCAGCAGGTCGAACGCGGCGCCCGCGCGGACCAGCGCGCCGGTGTGCGAGGCGACAGCGCGCTCACCGGCGGCGGAACGACCGGAGCGCAGGACCACGACGTGCTTGCCCGCTGCCGCGGCCTGCACGGTCAGCCGCCGCCACCGGGCTCCGTCGGGAAGCTCCTCCAGGTAGCACGCCAGCACCCGGACGTTAGGGTCGGCGACCAGCAGTTCGGCGGCGTCGGTGGTGGTTAGGTCGGCCTGGTTGCCGACGCTGATCCAGGCGGTGAGCCCGATGCCGCGATCGCGGGCCTTGCCGAGGAAACTGCCGCCCAGCGCGCCGCTCTGCCCGACGTAGGCGATGCCCGAATCCGGTTGCGGGACCCCGTCGGCAGCGGCGGTGAACGTGGCCGCCAGGCCGGTGGGGCGGTAGAGCAGTCCCTGGCAGTTCGGGCCGACCACCCGCATCCCGTACCGGTCGGCGACTTCGACGAGCTGCTCCTGCAACGCGCGCCCGTCGGCACCGACCTCGGCGAAACCGGAGGAGAGCACCACCGCGAACGACGCGCCCGCGCGCCCGGCATCCTCGACCGCGGAAAGCACCCGTGCGGCCGGGACCAGCACGAGCACCAGGTCCACCGGCCCCGGCAGCTCCAGCAGCGACGGGTAGCACGGCAGGCCGTGCACCCGGCGGTGGTTCGGGTTGACCGGGTAGACCGGGCCGTCGAACCCGCTCAGGTAGCGGGTCAGCCGTCCGGCCATCGCCGAGCGCTCGGAAGCTCCGACGACCGCCACCGCGCGCGGGTGCAGCAACCCGTCCACCGCGGTCACCGGCCGTGGAACTTCGGGCTGCGCTTCTCCTTGAACGCGCGCATCGCCTCCGCGGAGTCCTCAGTGGACTGAACGACCGCCATGTGCGAGGAGATCAGGTCGAGCGAGGTCCGCAGATCGGTGCGCGCCGACTGGTACACGGTCCGCTTGATCGCGCGGATGGCCACCGGTGGGCCGTCGGCGAGGCGGCGCGCGAAGGCGTAGGTCTGCTCCATCAGCTCGTCGTCGGGGTAGCTGCGGCTGGCGATGCCGAGCTCCACGGCGGTGGCGGCGTCCACGAAGTCACCGGTCCACAGCAGCTCCAGCGCCTTGGCGGTGCCGACGAGCCGCGGCAGGAAGTAGCAACCGCCGTCGCCGGGCACCAGGCCGATGCGGACGTAGCCCTCGGACAACCGCGCGGACTCCCCGACGAACCGGATGTCGCACATCAGCGCCATGTCCATGCCCGCGCCCACCGCGACGCCGTTGACCGCGGCGATGACCGGCTTGTCGAAGTCCTCCAGCGCCAGCGCGACCTGGTGGATGCGCTCGGTCAGCACGGTCTTGTGGTCCAGCACGGACTTCTCGCCCGCGGTGAAGTCGTCGAGGTCGACGCCCGAGCAGAACGCGTCACCGGCCCCGGTTAGCACCAGCACCCGCACCTCGGGATCGAACCTGGCGGACCGGATCGCCGCCGCCCACTGGTCGATCATCTCCATGGTGAACGCGTTCTTGCGCTCCGGGCGGTTGAGCAGGATCGTCCCGATCCCGTCCGCGACCTGGTACTCGAGATCCGCCATGTCCATCCCTCCGGCTCGACGACGCGGCTGAGTCTGGCACGCCCCACCCACCGAGTCCATACAAAATTGAATGCAATAAGCCTTATGTTGCGGCGGATCCGGAGAAAGCGCGGTGGGCCGTCGGGCTCGGCGGATACAGTCCCGGCCGTGATCAAATGCTCAGTTTTCCCGGTCATGAACCCGGTTGCCGCTCGGAGGCGACGCGCCCATGGCCACTGATCTGTTCGGCATCCGAGCCCTCGACGTCGACCTCGACCGCTGCGAAGTCCGGTTGCAGGTCCTGACGGTCCACTACGACACGGAATCCCGGGCCTACCTGGCGCCGCCGGAGCGGGATCCGGGGTTCGTGCTGGGACTCCTGTGGGAGTCCGGACGTTGGGGGCATCCGATCGGTGCGGCCATCGAGGTCGAGCGGATCCTCGACCGGGCCTGGCTCGTCGAGCACGCGCGCTGGTTCGTCGAGCACGTCGAACGCATCGCCGCGGACAACGATCCGCCGTCGGAATCGGTGTGGGACCTGCTCCAGGACTTCCACTACGAGCGCGCGCACGGCTGGCCGGACGAAGACGCTCTGGTGCAGGCGGAGTTCTCGGTCCGGGTCGCGGACCGGTCCTGGATCGAACACCTGAAACCGGGCGATACCTGGAGTTCGGCGATGTACCCGGTGCACGCGGACAGTCCGGCTCCGGAGGAGCTGCCGCACCTGCCGAACGTGCACGACCCGATCGTGCGCTGGCCCTTCTCCGGCGACAGCGCGACCGCGATGGCCTTCTCCGACGACAGCCGCTTCCTGGCCGTGGCCCGCTCCGGTGCCGAACTCGTGGTGTACGACTGCGTCGATTGGACCGAGCACTTCCGCGTGGCGTTCGAGAGCGGCTTCAGCTGGCGCATGTCGTGGGTGCCGGGGCGGCACGTGGTGGCGTTCACCTCCCTGCGCCACGGCTCTGAGCAGGTCGCGTACGACATCGACGCCGGGGAGCGGATCGATGTCGCCCTGGAACCGGGAAGGGTGCGTTCGCGCACTGGTCGCTACCGGGCGGACTTCGAGAGCAGGTCGCCCCGCCGTGTCTTCTTGATCGAGGGCGACGGGCGCGAACAGGTGACCGGCGCGGACGGCCTGGTGGTCGAGAGCCTGGCCTTCGCTGCGGACGAATCCCGGCTCTACCTCGGTGAGAAGGGGCCGAACGTGCACGTGATCGACGTGGCGTCCCGCGCGGTCGTCGACACCGCTGCTGACGGCCTGAGGGAAGTGCGGGTGGTGGCGCCGAGCCCGGACGGGGCCTACCTGGCCTCCGCGGGTTTCGCGCGAAGCGATCCGTGGGAGGTCGGCGGTGGCGAGTTGTGCATCCGCCGGCTCGCGGACGGCGCGGTGGTGATCCGGCACCGCCCAGGCGCTCACTTCCGGGACATGGCGTGGTCGCCGGACGGCCGTTGGCTCGCCCTCGGCCTCTCGCGCGGGGTGAACAGCAGAGGTGATGTCCAGGTGATGCCCGTCGGGATGCCCGCGGAAGCGCCGGATT